>NZ_JAYFFA010000002.1:0-203145 GCF_034863365.1 Mycoplasma sp. 1199
TAAACGGAAAAATTACAGCACTTAATAATGCTGTTACTGCTTTAAATGGTGAAGAGAGATTAAAAGCTGCTAAAGATGAAGCGATTAGAAAAATTAATTCCGAATACTCATATTTAACACAAAAGCAAAAAGAAAAAGCAATTGAATTAATTAATAGCAAAAATACTATTGAAGATGTTAATAATCAAGATACAACTAATAAAGCTTTAGATTCTTCAATGAAGACTTTAAAAGACTATATTTCTAATCAAGAAAAAGTTACTTCAAGCAATGATTACACTTATACCACTAATGATTTAAGAACTGCTTATGATGGTAACCCAACTAAAAATAACAATGTAAAAAGTGGTGCGATTAAAGAAGCAGAAGATTTAGTAACTGCTTTAAATACTGAAAATAATTCTGATTTGATGAATAAAGCAACAGTTGACGCTTTAAACGAAAAAATTAAAGCGGCAATTAATGCTTTAAATGGACAAGAACGTTATGAAGCTGAAGTTGCAAGATTAAATGGATTAAATACTGCAACTGCCAAAGTTAAAGATAATATAAAAACAACTGATACAGCAAGCGAAATTTCAAATGAAGAAATTGAATTTAATAATGATACTATTCCACAAGATGCTCAACCGGTTGATTTAAATATTACTAATAGAAATGAAGTAACAGGTAAATTAGAATTAAGTTACAAATATCAATCAACTAAAGAAAATCTTGAAAGTGTTCAATCAAGTAAAACTTATACTTTAAATAATGATAATGCCTTAAACACTTTAACTGAGCAAGAAAGATTAGATCAATTAGTTCGAGATGAAGCTGTTACTAAAACTGTTGATTTTAATGGCACAGATAAAAAATCTGTTGCTGTTAGTGATTTAACAAAAGATAATTTTACAACTTCTATTAGTCCATCTAATAATGCTAAAGTAATTATCGATAAAATTGAACCCGATCCAGATGATTCAAGAGGAGTAATTGTAACTTATAAATTAGAATCAACCAAAGATAACTTAGATAATAAAAAAGTTGTTTCAAGCAAAAGTTTAACTACTAAAATAACTGGCTTTATGACCAGAGAAGAAAAAGAACAAAAAACTATTAATAGCTATAATACAAGTAATTTTTTAGGCACTCCTGATCCTCTTACTCAAGCATCAGAATTCGTAAATAAATTATCAGAAGTTAATATTGCTTTTGATGCTAGTGATAATCTTGATCATTCAAATGAAACCATTGTGGTTAAATCAATTAAATCTTGAGATGATAGAACCGGAACATTAGTAGCTAATTTTGTGGTGCAAAGTAATAAAAACGGTAAAGTTCTTACTTCAGATCTTAAAACTATAACTATTAATGGCTATATGACTGAAGAGGAAAGATTAAACGATTTATTAATAAATAGATCTAAAAAAATTGAATTTAATGGTGATAAACCACAAAACAAAACTACTGTAGATGAAGTTAAATTAGCACAATTATCAGGATATTTAGCAGGATCAAATAATAAAGTTAAATTAATAATTGATGAAATTACTGCAAGAGATAACCAAAACGGCGCACTTACTTTCAAATATCATCTCTTATCTACTCGAACAGATATTCCTAATAACAACATTGTTTCTCAGTCAAGAACTTATTCTTTAAGTCCTTTTCAAACTGATGTTGAAAGAGAAAAAGAAAATGAGAGAGAAAAAGAAAATTTAAAAGCTAAAGGAATTGATGATTTAGAAATAAATGTAACTAAAAATAAATTAGCTTCTGAATATAATGCCGATGAAATTACTTTAAGTGCTAAAGATTCTAACGTTAGTGTAATTGATAAAAAAATTATTGGTTACAATGACATCACTGGTGAAATTAAACTTTCATATAAACTAAAAAGTAATCAAAACAATATTGAATCTGATACCAAAGAAATTATTCTTAGTGGCTTCAAGACTGAAAGTCAAAGATTGAATGAACTTTTAAATACTTTAAGTAAAGAAGATATTAGTTTTGATGGAAATAAAAAGGACCAATTACCTTCAGTTGAGCCAGCTAATAATAAAAATAATTATTCTTATGATGAAACTAAAAAAACTGCCAACAAAGCTAATATAGAAATTAATTCAATTACTCCTAATAATCAAGCTGGAGAAAATACTTTAAATCTCAAATTAATTTCAACTAAAACACAAAATGAATTAGTTTCAAATTGAGAAATTGATAATTTTGTTGCACCTGAAAGTAATAATAAAAACTCAGTAATTGATGGTTTTAGAACTAAGGGAGAGCAAGATAGAATAGATCGTGATGCAGAAAAAGAGCGTTTAAATAATTTAACTGTTGTACTAGATCATGAAGATAAAATTACAACTTTACCTTCAGGTGCAGTTATTAAAAAAGTAATTGCATCTATTCAAGAAGCTAATCCTGAAGCCAGAGTTGTAATTGATAGTATTGATGCAAGACACGAAATTGAAGGTTATATTGAAATCCAATACCATTTAGTTTCTGAAAAAAGCGGTGAAGTTTATCAAGATGTAACTTCAGAGAATAAATATGCGCAAATTAATGGCTTCAAAACTGAGCAAATGCGTCTTGATGAAATTATGCAAAAATTAGCAATTGAAGCTGGAATTAAAAATATTTCAAGCGATAAATATAATAAATTAAAGGCATCAAAATTATTAAAAGATTTAATTTTAAATAAATTAACAACTAATCAAGATACAAGCTATAACTTAAAAGTAGTAGATAAATCAGCTAATGATAACGCAGGTGAAATTAGTTATACATGACAAATTATTTCTAATAGAGGTGTGGTTAATTCACAAAACTTGAATACTGTAACTTCAAGCGACGAATATAACAAATCAGGTACTTTAAGTGGCTTTAAAACTTTAGAGCAAATTGAAAAAGAAAGATTAAATTCTCTTGATTTTAGTGACAAAGTTGAAAATGGCGTTCTTTATCGTATTGATTATCCAAATAAAGCAAATGAACAAGCTTCAAGTTTAACAGATGCAACCACTAATTGAACTTGAGATACATTAAATAAAGATAATTATGAATTTATTAATCAAAAAATTATTGGTTACAATGATTTAACTGGTGAAATTCGTTTAAGTTTCCAAACTAGATCAACCAAACCAGACTTTACTTCTGTAGTTTCTGATACTAAAGAAATTATTATTAGTGGATTTGAAACAGAATTACAAAGATTAAATAAATTAATTGATGCTAATCCATATGATATTTCATTAAATAACACTGTTAATAAAGCAAATAAAAAAGCTTCAACTTTAAATAAAGATGATTTTAGTGCTTCATTTAAAGAAAATGCCGACAATACAAGCTATCACATCTCTGATTTACTTCTAACAGATTCTAATGATAATACAGGTCAAATTGGAGTTAAATACAAATTAATTTCAAATAGACAAGTAAATACTGATCAAAATGATTTGAAAAAATTAGTAAGCGATTGAAAAGAAACATTCAATGAACAAAAAGTAATTTCTAAGGAATCAACTCCTGTTAATTTTGATGGATTCTTAACTAATATCGAAGAAGAGAAAAGAAGAATTGAAAACTTCTTACCAGAAATTGTGCTTGATTTTACAAATCGTGATCAATACTTACCGCTTTATAATGAAAAAGATGTAATTGATTCAAAAGTAATTGTTAAATTAAACAACAATGAAACTTTAGAACAAAATCAAATTAAAGTTAAAGAAAATTCATTAACTATTACTGAACGTGATGATCGTGAAGGATATATCAAAGTAACTTATACATTGCAATCAACTAAACCAGGTTTAGAAGGCGCAGAAATTGTTGTTAATGAAACAAGAAGTGCTAATACTAATAAATTAAGCGGTTTTAAAACCGAATTACAAAGATTAGAAGATCTAGTTTTTGATTTAAATAATAGTGTTAGTGATAAAAATAAAAAACAAGCTTCAGATACTACAATTACTATCAGTAATTTAAGTCAAAACGATGCTAAAACTGCCAATATTACAATTAGCAATAAAACTCATGATGATAGAAATGGTACTTTAAGCGGTACTTATAGCATTTATTCAACAAGAGACGGTTTAAATGACATTCATGTTGATGATAAAAAATTCACTATTAACGGATTTTTAACTGAAAAAGAAAGAATTAATAATTTATTAGCAGATGATACAATTCAATCTCATGTTGAATACAAATTAGATAATCAAGCTGAAATTTTACCTTCAGAATTATTAGCTAATAAAGATGAAGTATTAAATAATTTAAGTACATATTTTGATATGAACTTAGATAATGAAGCGATTAATCAAGTTAATTTAAAAATTGTTGAGTTAAGCGCTGATGATGCTAATGGTTCAATTACCTTTAAATATAAAATTGCTTCAACTAAAGAAAACTTAACTGATATTGAATCAGAACAATCTAAAACTATTACTTTAAGTGGTTTCTTAACTGAATTAGACAAGCATAAAAAAGAAGCTAAGAAAACTATTGATGCATTACAAAACATCTCAGAAACACAAAAAGATGCTGCTAAAGCTAAAGTTTAAAAACAAAACACAATTAACAATGTAAATAACATTGTTGCAAATGCAACAGCAGTTGATGCTGCTCTAGGAACAATTAAAGACATTGCCCCAGTTAAAGAAAAAGTTCAATTCAAAGAAGCTGATGCAGACAAACAAAATGCATTAACTACAGCATTAGACAATTTAAATTCATTAGAAAGCAAAGAAGACTTTGAGAACGCTGTAGAAAACTTACAAGATAAAGTGCAAACTCTTAAAGATGCTCACAAAGCATTAAACGGAGATTCAAACTTAGCAAAAGCTAAAGCAGATGCTATTGCTGCTATTGATAAGTTAAATTACTTATCAAAAGCACAAAAAGATGCTGCTAAAGCTGATATCAATGCTAAAGAAGCTGTTACAGATGTAAATAACATTGTGAACAATGCTACTTTAATGAATAATGCTAAAGAAGCTCTAGATAAAGCTTCTAAAGCACAAAAAACAATTGCTTACACAGAAGCTTCAGAACAACCAAAAACTAACTTTGATGAAGCTAAAGCTAATGTAGAAGCAATTAAAGATATTACTAACTTTAATGAGCCAGTAGATAATATCGTTGATTTAACAAATAAATTAAACAATGCAATTGCTGCTCTTGATGGAAGTGTAAGCTTAGATGCTGCTAAAGAAGAAGCTCTTAAAGAACTTGCTAAACTTTCATACTTATCGGATTCAGAAAAATCCAAAGCTTCTGAAGCTATTAAAAACGCTACAGATGCTGAATCATTAGCTAAAGCAATTTCAGATGCTAATGCTCTTAATAAAACTAACTATGATGCAAAAGTAAGTGAATTAGATAACTTAACTAATGAATACTTACAAAGTACATATGGGACAGCTAAATCAAATAAATTAAGAGAAAAAATGGAAGAAGCATTAGCAAAATTTGCTACTAAATCATTTGAAGATACAAATGGTGCAGAAGCTATTGCTAAATCTAAAAACTTGCTTAGTTTAGTTGATTACATCACAACAGATGTATCTAAACCTAAATTTAACACATCATCAGAAGCTTCATCATTAAGCAACATTGACCAGTTCTCAAAAGCTTTAAATGATAATAATTACTTTAACATTGCCACAAAAGACAAATCACAAATTAAAGCTGATGATGTAAAAAACTTAAAACAAATTATTTCTAATATTGCAAAGATCAACAACTTAAATGTGCTTACAACAGCGATTGTAAAATCATTAAAAGAAACATCACCAATCTTAATCTGACCATACTTTGTAGCTGCTTCAGCTGTAACTTGATTAATTGGTATGTTAATCTTTGTATTTGGTAGAAAGAAATAAAAAATTAACTAACGATTAATAAACAATCAAAATCAATCAGTACTAGATAAAAATAGTGCTGATTTTTTTGTATTTTTTAAAAATCTAAAAATTTCATAATGCGAAACTTTAAGGGTAAAATATGTAAAAAATTACTTTTGCAAAAAAAAAAAAAAGATGCTTCAAAGATGATTTTTATGCTATTTATAGGTATAATTAATATGAATATTTTACTTATAAAAAAGACAAGAATAAAATAAGTGCTTTTCTAGCTTAAAAATTAATATTTTTAGCTTCCTTAAGTATTTATTGAAAAAGGAAATTTTATGAACTTAAAAAATAAGAAAAAATGAATTCTTTTACCTTTAGGCGCAGGAGTTGCAGCTCCACTTGCTTTACTTACAACAGTAAGTGCAACAACTGAAAATGTAACAACTACAAATACAAATCCTGAAATTAATGCTCCTGAAGGAAGATTAAAATTCAATAATACAAAGAATGAAGCAGTTAAATCACTTAACGACT
The DNA here is from genome assembly GCF_034863365.1 of Mycoplasma sp. 1199. NCBI lineage: Bacteria > Bacillati > Mycoplasmatota > Mollicutes > Mycoplasmatales > Mycoplasmataceae > Mycoplasma > Mycoplasma sp. 1199. Next base: position 6,378 of record NZ_JAYFFA010000002.1, read on the forward strand.
TATCATTCTTATCAGATGAACCATATCCATATGATTCAGAAAAATTCAAAGCTTCTGAAGCTATTAAATCTGCTAAATCAAATGAAGAACTACAAAAAGCTATTGAAGATGCTAAAGCTTTAAACAAAGCTAACTATGATGCACAAGTATCTGAGTTAGAAAGCTTAACAAACCAATACTTAGCAAGTACATATGGAACTGAAAAAGCAAATGTTTTAAGAAAACAAATTGAAAATAAAATTGCTATGTTCAATTCAAAATCATACAAAGAAGAATCTGGAGAAAAAGCAGTTGCTAAAGCTCAAAATTTACTTGACTTAGTTGACTACTTAACATCAAAAGTTTCAGAATACAAATTTAATAAAACAGCTAAACAATTAGATTTAGCTAACTTAAATGAGTTTAAAAAATTATTAACAACATACGATTACTTCAACATTCAACTTAAAGACAGAAGCGACATAAAATCAGATGATGTTAAAAACATGAAACAATTAGCTCTTGATGTTTCAAAAATCAAAGATCTTAATGTTTTAGTAACTGCTGTTAAAAAATCATTAGTTAACAGAGTTCCACGCTTAGTATGACCATATGTTGTTGCTGGTTCATTAATTGCCTTCTTAAGTGGTATTTTCATTGCAACTGCTGCTAGAAGAAAAAACAAAAACAAATAATGATTTAATTTAAAAAAAAATCAGTATCACTCACATGGTACTGTTTTTTTATACTCTAATGTGTAAAATTATGCAAAAATTCTAAAAAAATAAAAAAAACAGTCAAACTGATTAATTTAACTGTTTATATGATTTGTAAGGTAATTAGTTTTTCTTTGCTAATTTAGCTTTGATGTGATTGTTAGGGTTAAATTTAATAAATTTGTAAAGTTTGTAGAATTCAAATGAAACTGTAAGGACAAATCCAAGCAATAATGGAATTAGTCAGTAAACAACTGAGTATGATGCTCCTAAACTAATTAATTTTGCATCATTTACAAACTCAACAATATCAACATTTCCGAACACTGAAGCAAGTCCAGGAATGAATGCTGAAGCAACAACACAGATAAAGCTGAATGCTGAAGCTAAGTAAACTAAGTAGTATTTTTTAATGTTTGTTACAAAAATGCTTTTTGAAGACATTAAGTTAAGTGAGTTAATACTTGAACCAATACCTAATGTAATGAATGTAGCAGAAGATGTAAGTTTTACAAATCATTCACCTTTAATACCTTGTGATTGAGCATATAACCCAACAAATAAGTATGAAAGTAATGATACAAATCCTAAGATTGAACTTTGGATAATTAAACTAATACCCATTCCATTTGCGAAGATACTATCATTTTTATTAAATGGTTTACGTTTCATAACATCTTCTTCATTTGGAACCATTCCAAGTGCAATAGCAGGAAGTCCGTGTGTAAGAAGGTTAATTCATAATAATTGTGCAGCTGTAAGAACAATAAATTCAGCTGTATTGATTGCATCTTTAAAGATAAATCTAAAGATGAATAAACCAAATAACATAACAATAATTTCTGTTAATGAAGAAATAAGTAAGTTTAAGATAACTGTTTTAATTCTGTCGAATGTTTCTCTACCACTTTTTACAGCGTGTACAATGGTGTTAAAGTTGTCATCAGTTAAAATAACATCAGCAGCTTGTTTAGAAACGTCTGTTCCTGTAATTCCCATTGCACAACCAACGTCGGCTGCTTTAAGAGCAGGGGCATCATTAACGCCGTCTCCTGTCATAGCAACAACTTGATTATGTGCTTGTCAAGCTTTAACAATACGTAATTTGTCAGATGGATTTACACGAGCATATACAGAAATGTTTTTAACTTGTTCTAATAATTGTTCATCACTCATTTCTGCTAATTGTTTTCCATCAATTGCAATATCTCCATCTTTGAAAATTGATAAGCTTTTTGCAATTGAAATAGCAGTTGTCAAGTGATCACCTGTAATCATAACTGTTTTAATTCCAGCTGCAGTAGCTTCTTCGATTGAAGCTTTAACTGAAGCTCTAGGTGGATCAATCATTCCGATTAATCCTAAGAATACTAAATCGTTTTCATCTTCAACACTAATTGAAGTTGTATCAGGTTTCATTTTTTTGTATCCAACAGCAATAACTCTGATTGAATCGTTTGATCATTGTTCATTGATGTGTGAATATTCATCAGCTTTATTTTTTGATTTAGCTAAGACTACATCAGGAGCACCTTTTGTAATCATTACTCTAGTACCTTCAGGTGTTTCGATTAATACTGACATTGTTTTTCTGTCACTATCAAATGGAAGTGAAGAAATCTTTTTGTATTTAGAATAGAAACTATCTTTTGAATTGTTATTTTCAATTCCAAATCTTAAGATAGCTGTTTCAGTAGGGTCTCCAACTTCGTTGTAACCATTTTCAAGTTTTGTAACTTCTGCATCACAACAAGCAACAAATGATGCTAATGTTTGTGATTTAGCTAAGTTTTTATTATTTGGATCAGCTGCTTCAAAGAATTTAACAACTGTCATTTTGTTTTCAGTTAATGTTCCTGTTTTGTCTGAACAAATAATCGATGTAGAACCTAATGTTTCAACAACAGGGAATGCTTTGATAATTGCATTTTGTTTTGTCATTCTTGAAACACCTATTGCTAAAAGAACTGTTGTGAAAGTAATTAACCCCTCAGGAATTGCAGCTACTGCAAGTGAAATACCAATAACAACAGCGTTTGAGTACACTTGAGGTTCATCTCAAGTGTTTGAAATTGTGTTTGTTAAAACAATTTGTAAGATTGTTGTTAAGAACAATAATACAATACCAGCAATTCCAAAGATTTTACTTAATTTGTTTAATTTAATTTGTAATGGTGAAAGTTGAACTTCTTGTTCTTGGATAGATGAGTTAATCTTTCCGATTTCTGTGTTAGCCCCAATTGCTTTTACAAGTGCAATTGCTCTACCATTTACAACGTATGTACTTGAGTAAATTTGATTGTATCTGTCACCTAATGGTAAAGATTCGATGTTTTCAATAGTTCCAACTTTTTTATCTACAGCAAGTGATTCACCAGTTAATGATGATTCAACTACACTAAGTGAGTAAGATTCAACTAATTCAGCATCAGCAGAGATGTAATCTCCAGCTTCAACCACAATTAAATCACCAATTGTAACTTGTGATGATGGAATAATAACTGTTTTTCCATCTCTTATAACTTTAGCCATAAGCTCATTAGATTTAGCTAATGCAGCTACAGCTTGATCACTCTTGATTTCCTGATAAGTTCCAAGCATAGAGTTAAGTGCTACAACTACTAAAATGATGAATGGTTCAATATATGCAATAACGATTTCACTAGTTGTTTTTAATCTACCATCAACGTGTTCTCAAATAGTAACACCAAAACTAAATGCAGCAGCAATTAAAAGAATGATGATCATAAAATCTTTAAATTGATTTAAGAAAATTAAAAAGATATTCTTTTTCTTTTTAGTTTCAATTGTGTTTAAACCAAATTGTTGATTTCTTTTAAGTGCTTCCTCAGAACTTAAACCAAGTTTTAAATCAGTTTGTGTTAAGTTTTCCATTTTTTCTCCTTTCTTATTTAATTTAACTTATAAATAAGTTAAATAATTATACCTTTTGTTTCCTATTTGCTAAATTTAATATTTTGAAGCTACAAAATACAAAAACCACTAGCACATAAACTTAAAAGTCTTTAACTAGTGGTCAATTATTAAAGGCATTTTCCTGCTTTATTTAGATTTCGATAATCCTGATAAATCTAAATTTAAAGCAATTTATTCTTATTCTTCTTTTTCGTTCTTGAAGTTATTAAATAAATTATCTACATCTAATGGTGACATCGAAAATTCTTCATCGTCTTCATATGAATCATAGTCATATGTTGAATATGGTTCATTGAATCTATTTATTAAATAGGCTCCATCGTCATTAAAAATAGAGTATCTAATATTATTAGAATGTAAGTAGTTTTCTAACGTAGTTTTTAAAATACCAGTACCTTTACCTGTGATGAACATAATTTGGTCAACTTTACCAGTTTTATAATCAAACAAATTGTTTGTAATTACAATTAGAGCTTCTTCAGCTAATAAACCGTGTAAATCAACTACTCTCATACTCTAATTTTAATTCCTGCGTTTTTCATTATGTCTAGAGCAAAGTTGTGGAATTTGTCTCCATCATGTTCATGAGCATCATATGTATCAGTTGCATTTGAATAAACTATGACTTTTTTATCTGAATTTATTTTGTTCAAGTAAATTTTTAAACTTAAAGCAAGTTGCATAACACAAATATCTGTGCAACAACCTACAAGCACAAATTCATCATATTGATCTCATAATTTCATTGGAATATCGTAAAACCCATTTGTAGTATTTTTATAATAAATTTTTTGAACATATTCTTGTAATTCAGGAACTATTTGTGATTCTTTATCATTAGCTAAACAGTGAATTGGATAAGTTTTCATTTCCAAATCATCTTCAGAATGATGGTCGCATATGAAAATATTATGCTCATAGTTTTGCAACATATCTTCTATAGTAGGAATAATGTTATTTATTCTACTTGAAGATAATTTCCCTTCTTTAGCAAAACCGTTAAGCATATCTATTACTATTAATAAACTTTTTTTATTCATCTTATTGTTCTTTTTGACAAACAGGACAGAATGATGTTCCTCTCCCGTTTGGTTTAAAGTCTAATTTAACTTTTTGAACAATTCCTTCTTTACATACTAAGCAACGTTTATTAGCTCTGCTATAAACTCTTAAATAGTTTTGATAATGTCCAACCACACCATTAACTGATGCATAAGTGTGAACTGTGCTGCCACCTGCTTTGATGCTGTCGTCCATAATGATTTGTGCATTTTTTAAAAGTTCTTTAAGTTGTTCTTTAGTTACTTTGTTGCATTTAGTCATTGGGTAAATTTTAGATGCAAATAAAGATTCATCTGCATAAATGTTACCAATACCTAAAACAAGTTGTTGATCTAATAATGCAGCTTTAATTGAAATGTTTTTTCTCTGTAATTTTTCATATAAAGCATCAACATCTACATCTTTAGGTAACTTAGCTAACTTTTTAATTTCATAAACACTTCTTTTATCAGAGTTTGCAAAGTATTCAATCGATCCGAACATTCTTGGATCAACAAAAACGAAACATAAGTTGTCAGATAAATAAAATTCAACAATTATATGATTTACCATTTTCTTTAAATCAGCTAAATGTTGTTGTTCAACAACATAAAACATACCTGACATTCTTAAATGGATAACCATTTTAGAATTGTCATCTAAATAAATTGTGATGAATTTACCATAGTTTTGAATTTGGATAATTTTCTTATCAGTAACTGATTTTACAAACTCATCCAAAGGTACATTTTTAATAATTTTAGAAACATTAATTTGTACATTTTTGATAGTTTTGTTTAATATTTTTTTATTTAATTGTTCTGTGATTATAGTCACTTCAGGGTATTCTGGCATTTTTACCTCCATTTTTTTAGGGTTAAAAGTTTTTTAAATAAATTTAAAAAAAATTTAATTTAGTATATATATTTTACTCTATAAGAGTAAAATTAAAATATGGAAAGATCAAAATATAAAGATATTTTCCTAGTATCTACAGATACTGTACCTGGACTTGGTGGTTTTGTTTCTCTTGAAACATTAGAAGCACTTTATGAACTTAAACAAAGACCATTAGATAAAAAGATGGTAATTGTTGTAGGTTCATTAGAACAAGCTCAAGGATTTGCGCAATGAAATGAAGAAGCAAATGCATTTGCTATTCATAAATGACCTGGTGCAAATACAATTATTGTAAATGATCAAGGTTTCAGAATGCCAGCTTGCAAAGCATTTCAAGAGTTCTTAATCAAAAATGGTCCAATGTATTTAACAAGTGCTAATTTATCAGGACAACCAGCTTCGAAAACTTTAGAAGAAGCTAAAACACAATTCCCGATGATCCAAAATGTTATTGACTTCTGTGAAGGAACAGGAACGCCAAGTACAATTTATAATTTAGATACTAGAGAAACTATCAGACGTTAAAATGTCTATAAAAAAACTCAAAAATAGAACTTTTGTCAAAGTTTTGTTTTTGGTTTGCATTTTATAATAACTGCTTCCATTAAATAAATTTATATATGAAATTATTTTGTGCATATTTTAGTTAGTCTGCTTGACTAACTTTTTTATTTTCCTTATTAATAATATATTATTAATAATTCTTTTAACTTTTTGTTTTAAGTGTTAAAATATTTTTGACTAAAAATAGTCCACATCATACTTAATATTTTGATGTTTTTAATTTATTAAATTTAGGAGGAAAAAATGACACCACACATTCATGCTAAAAAAGGTGAAATAGCTAAAACAGTTATTATGCCAGGTGACCCATTAAGAGCAAAATTTATTGCTGAAACATACTTAGATGAAGGGTTCAAATTAGTTAATACAGTTAGAAATATGTTTATGTACACAGGTACATACAAAGGAAGACCAATCACTGTAGCAGCTAGTGGAATGGGATGTCCTTCAATCGGGATTTACTCATATGAATTATTCAAATTTTATGATGTAGATAGAATTATTAGAATTGGTTCAGCTGGATCATACAAAGCTGACTTAGGACTTTACGAAGTTGTTTTAGCATCAGAAGCTTTTGCTGACGCTGATGCATTTAGAAGAATTGCTTTAGGAAAAGAAGGAAACATTTCATTACCTTCAGCAAAATTAAACGAAGAAATTAAAGCTATTGCTGCTTCACAAGGAACAAAAATTACTGAAGGAAGAGTACATTCATCAGATATATTCTACTCAGTTGTTCCACTTGAACAAAGAATTGAAGAAACACAATCAGTTTGTGTTGAAATGGAATCATTTGCATTATTCACAAATGCTGAAGCTACAGGAAAAGAAGCTGCTTGTTTATTAACAATTTCAGATAACTTAATTACACACGAAGAAACATCAGCTGAAGAACGTCAAACAGCATTTACAAAAATGATGGAGATTGCTTTAGAATTAGCAAAATAATATGCGTGTAGTAGATATTATTGAGAAAAAACGTTTAAATCATGAACTAACAAATGAAGAAATTGAATTTTTAATTAATTCATATGTTAGAGGTGAAGCGCCAGATTACCAAATGAGTGCATTCTTAATGGCAGTTATGTTCAATGGAATGAACTCAAGAGAAATTGCAACAATGACAAAATATATGATGCATTCTGGTGAAGTTATGAACTTATCAGCTATTCCTGGTATTAAAGTTGACAAACACTCAACAGGTGGAATTGGAGATAAAACAACTTTAGCAGTAGGACCAATCGTTGCTGCTTTAGGGGCTCCAGTTGCTAAAATGAGTGGTAGAGGACTTGGGCACACAGGTGGAACTATCGATAAATTAGAAACAATTCCAGGTTTCACAGTTGAATTATCTGAAAAAGAATTTATCGAACAAGTTAAAGAACATGGTATTGCAGTTATTGGACAATCTGCATCACTTGTTCCAGCTGACAAAAAATTATATGCATTAAGAGATGTTACAGCAACAGTTGAATCTATTCCACTTATTGCTTCATCTATTATGTCTAAAAAATTAGCAACAGGTTCAAACGCTATCTTACTTGATGTTAAATGTGGAAATGGTGCTTTTATGAAAAATGAAAAAAGCGCTATTGCATTAGCTGAAACAATGATTAACATTGGTAAAGAACTTAATGTAGACACAAGAGCTGAAATTACAAATATGTCAAGACCAATTGGTCGTGAAATCGGTAACAAAAACGAGGTTCTTGAAGCAATTAGAACTCTTGAAGGAAAAGGACCTGAAGATTTCAATGAATTAGTTTATTCATCTTGTGCAACAATTTTAGAACAAGCTAAAATTGCTAAATCACACGATGAAGCACTTAAAATGGTTGATGAAGTTATTAAAAACGGAAAAGCTCTTGAAAAATTCTATGAATTTGTAAGAGTACAACATGGTGATGTAGAAGCTCTTAAATCACCTACATTCTGAAATCCTAAATACAAATTAGAAGTTATTTCAGAAGATGAAGGATACTTAGAAATCTTTGACGCTTTAACATTTGGTATTGTTTCAATGAAATTAGGTGCTGGAAGAAAAACAAAAGAAGACAGCATTGACAATGAAGCTGGAATTACATTGAACAAGAAAACAAATGAAGAAGTTAAAAAAGGTGATGTATTATTCACATTATATTCATCAAACCCAATCGATGTTGAATTAGTTAACGAACTTAAACAAGGATACAAATTCAATAAAGAAAAAGTTGAAAACAAAATTATTATTGCTAAATTACAATAATTACATTAAACACTTAATTTAAATAGTTAAATTTAAACAAAGGATAAAATGAATTACAACAAATTAATCGATCATACTTTATTAAAAGCTGAAGCGCAAAAAAAAGACATTGATAAATTAATCGACGAAGCTATTAAATATGACTTTGCTACAGTTTGTGTTAACTCAGGATGAGCAAAATATGCAGCTGAAAGATTAGCAGGAACAGGAATCGGTGTTACTGTAGTTGTTGGTTTCCCTTTAGGAGCTAACATTACAGCAGTTAAAGCACACGAAGCTAAATTAGCTATCGAACACGGTGCTACAGAAATTGATATGGTTATGGCTATCGGACGTTTCAAACAAGGAGACTACGAATACGTTCTTAACGACATTAAAAAAGTTAAAGAAGCTTGTGGAGATAAAGTTCTTAAAGTTATCATCGAAACAGCTTTATTATCAGAAGAAGAAATCAGAAAAGCAACTGAAATCGTTATGAAATCAGGTGCTGAATTCATCAAAACTTCAACAGGAACAAGCTTCCGTGGTGCATCATTGGAAGATGTTAAAATTATGAAAAGCGTTTGTGGAGACAAATTACTTATCAAAGCAGCTGGAGGAATTGCAAACATTGATGATTTAATTGCAATGTACGAAGCTGGAGCTACAAGATTTGGAACAAGTCGTTCAATCGCTATTATTGAAGGGAAAACTTCTAAAGAAGGATACTAATCCTTTAATAATTATTAAATCACTATCATAAGATGGTGATTTTTTAATGCGCTTTATTCAAATTAAGTTCAAATTTGACTAAATTTACTAAATAAATGAGGTGCGAAATGAAAAATAAAGAAAAACTTATAGATTTATTTGAAGTCCACGAAATCAGTGATGATTTATTCGACTTCTTATTTAAAAAATCGAAAATGACTGATAAATTAATTATGCCAATCTTACAAGTGGGTAATGAATACTTATTCTGTGAGGTTAAACACAAAAAATTCAAATTAGACACTGATATGGGTCTGCTTTTATATACTGCAGATGGGTTAACTGATTATGAGCTTAATGTAAACACAATATTTAAAATTAAAGAAGATATCTTATTTAAGAATTCATACAACATTAATCACGAAGTACTACATAAGAAAATTAGTGAGTTTAATGAATTAGAAATTCTACAAATCATTCACGATAAGGTTATGGACAATCTAAGAAATGTAAAAGTAATTCAAATAAATCGGTTAAACAATCAAATTTAGTCAAGTTAAACACAAAAACACTAAAATTAGATTAAAAAACATCTTAACAACTACGTTAAGACGTTTTTGATTATGCAATTATATTCATTTAAGTGCAATAGCTGTGATTAAGACAGCTACTAATGCAATTAATAGAACTAAAGAGAAAATAGCTAGTATATATGCTAGTCTGTTTTTCTTATATCTTTTAACAGATGTTTCATCTTTAACATTCTCTTCGATTACTAAATCAACTAATTGAGTATATTTTTTCTCTGATTTGATTGTTGAGTAACCTGGTTTTTTAGCATTTTTCTTTTGTCTAGGCATCGTAACCTTCTTTTGGAGTTATCATAATAGCAAAAGCTTCAGGACCTGTGTGAACTGAAATAACACTTGAAGTAAGTTGTTCATTAACAAGTTTAATCGAGTGTTTTTGCGCTTGTTCTTGAACTAATTTATTAACTTTTTCGTCTATACCGTGCATTCATGTGAAAACGTAATCTTCTGGTTTATCGACTACTTCCATTACTTTTTCAAATAGTTTTTTAATAGCACCTGATGAAGTTAATTTGAATGAAACAAATGAAACTGCGTCATTTTTATCATATGAAAGGACAGGGTAAATACTTACTTTTGAAGCGATAAACTTTTTAACTGATGATAATCTACCACCTGAAATTAAATATTTTAAGTTCATAGGGAGTAAGAATGTGTGTGATTTTTGATTTAGTTTAGCAAGATGATTGATAATAGATTGAACTTCTAAGCCTTGCTCACTTAGTTTTTTAGCATATTTAGCTGCATATAATAATTGAACACCTGCAAAGTGATTATCAACTACATGAACGTTTTTATATTCATTAGACATAGCTGCAACGTGATTTGGTGTAGAAGATAATTTAGATGAGATACCTAAATAAATAACTTCTTGGTTTTCCTCAGCAGCTTTTTTGACTGCGCTTTGAAGGATATCTAATTTTGGTGATGAAGTTTTAATATCAGTTGCAGTAGCAAGCTGATCTAAAACTTCAAGGGGGTCAACTATACCATCTTGATAAACTTTTTTATCAATTTCTATCTGTAATGGTAAATAATAAAATCCGTGAGCTTCTGCTTCGCTTTTTGAGATTCCTGAAAAGGAATCAATGATAATACCTATTTTTTCCATAAAGTAAATTATATAGCAATTTATTGTAAAAAAGTATTATATATACATAAAATGTATATATAAAAATATATGCATTTTTAGTAATAATTTAGTTTCATTTTTTGACTAAAATGCCTTGTACACTATGCTAAAAGTATTTTCACACGTGTATATGTATATTATATGTATATATAATATAAAAAATATTTAATAATAATTATATTTACAATATAATTATTACTATGACTAAACAAATGACAAAGATTATTTTTCTAACTATTATTACGTTAGGTTTCATATGAATTAAATGAAACAAAGAAAAGAAAGCTAAGAACACTATTTACCAAAGTAACAAGCTTCCTTTCAAAGTTGAACAATTAGTTGGTGCTCTAGGTGCTAAAGAAAATATTGATAACTTTGAAGTTAAAATAAGCAGACTAGTTGTAACAGTTAAATCAAACAACAAAGTCGATACAGAAGCTTTAAAAGAATTAAAAGGTGTAAGTGGAATTTTATTATCTAGTTCTAAAGTATCTATAACACTTGGTGAGTATGCTAATGAAACATTTAGACAATTAGAACAACAAGTAAAATAATGAGGTTACAAAATGAGTAAAGAACAAAACAAATATAAGATTATTCTAGATAACTTATTAGATATTTCGCAGACTGATTCTTCTATATTTACAAAAATACAAAATAAATATTTTTATGACTTGTATTCGCTTATAGGAGATAAAAACTGAGATACGTTTTATAACAATGAAACATTTCAAATAAGTGCGCTAGACAATAATGTAATTACTTTGATTGAAAAAATTTCTAATATATCAGGACCTGATAACTTGGTCTTATATTTAGAAAGCAAACTTGATGTATTGCATCATTTAAAAATTAAAGTTAATTTAGAAAACGTACAACAAGATTGAGAATACTACAAGAAAAAGATTTTAAATGACTTACAGTTAATGTTGCAAAAGTCAATCACACAATGAAAATTGTTAGATGACAAAGTAACTAACATTCTTGATGAAACAAATATTTGACCTTTATATATAGGTTTCTTATTTATTTCACTTAAGAAAGATGACAAATTCATTTATGCTCCTTTATTCTTAAAACAAGCTTCAATTGATTTTGTAAATGGTAAACCAATTATTAAATCAGATGGAGATATTAAAGTTAATGAAAAACTTGTATTCTTCTTAAACAATAATGATTTCAAGATTTCTATTGATGCAGAATTTAAAGACTACAAAATTTCTACTTTAATTAATAAGTTACAAGAAGATTGAAACGATTTATTTGATTTACCAGTTTCACTTAAAAATCCTTTTGAGAAAATCTCAAATCCTGAGGAAGAAATTACTAATGAAAATATTAAATTCCATCCAGGTGCTGTTTTAGGAATTTACCAACCTTGAGGTGGGTATGCTAGAAACAGAATGAAAGAGATTGCTCAAAAAGATGAAATTGATAACATCATCAAAGTTGAGTTTAATAAAAACATTTATAAAGCTACAGTTGAGCATAATACATATAGAGATAACACAGGATTAATCAAGATAACAGATTCAAACTTATCTCAAGATAAGGCAATCGTAAGTTCAATGCTTCAAAACACTGTTATTTGAGGTCCACCAGGTACAGGTAAATCTCAAACAATAGTTAATATATTAGCTAACATCTTAGTAAGAAAGAAAACAGCAATTGTTGCTTCGCAAAAGAGAGCTGCGCTTGAAGTTATTAAAAATAGATTAGATGATTTATCTGCATTCTGCTTATTTATATTAAATACAAAGAATACAAACAGAAAATCATTCTATGAACCTATTAAAAAATACTTAGATATGCTTGAGAACTTTAGTGGAACAAATGGATTCCATCCTTTGAATGTTATTTCAGAAAGCGAAATTAACTTTATAGATGCCGCTTCTGAATATTTAAATGATTCACTTGCAAAAGATGTTTTATTAACTTACTACTACTTTGCATCACAAAAGCAAGATTTCGATCATTTAACAGACATCGAGTTTCTATTATCACTTCCAAAAGATGTTAAATATCCAACTGAACCAACAAACCAGCAAACAGCTAAAGAATTACTTAAATTAAGTAAATATAAATATTTACCATTTGTAAAAGAATATAGAAGACTAAAAGAATTAGGTAACTTAATTGACGAAAAATTGCCTGCATTCAATGGTTCATTAAATGATTTAATGAAATTTGTGAACACAATTGGATTTGAGCACATTAATTCAGAACATAGCCCATTTAAAAAACTTAATAATTTAATTACAGCTTACAAAAACATTCAACCTAGACCTCAAAGAATGAGTATAGAAGAAGTCAGAGACTTTGTGGCTCACTTAATAGTGGCTAGAATTAATAAATTTGACGAAAAACTTAAAAAAGAATATAGAGAATTTGCTCAATCAGTAAGAATTCAAAACTTAGAACCTTACAGATTTGTTAAAAAATTCACTGGAATGATTAAACAATTATTCCCGATTGTAGTTGCTACACCTAACGCAGATTTATCAGGTTGATCTAAAGAAGAATTTGATTATGCAATCCTTGATGAATCAAGTCAGATTTTCATTGAAAATGCCATTCCAATTCTTTATTTAGCAAAATTCAAAATCTTTGCTGGTGACACAGAGCAAATGAAACCGACTTCTTGATTCGTGCAACGTATTACAGATGATTCGATTTTCGGTAAAGTTGAATCAGTTCTAGATTATGCACTTTCATTAGGAGTTCATAATGTTATGCTTGATAAGAATTACCGTTCAAATCACGCTGAACTTATGGGGTTCTCATCAAAAACTTTCTACCAAAGTAAACTTAACGTTTTAGATGCTGCTAATGCTTGAAATAATGAACCAATTGAAGTTTACCAAGTAGATGGTTCTTGAGACCAAAACAAAAACATCGTTGAAGCTAAATTAGCTATAGACAAAGTAATAGAAAATATAGATAAATATAAGAAAATAATTCTTTTATCATTTAACGTTAAACAAAGTAATTACATAACAGAATTGATTTACAATCAATATCCATTACTTGAAAAAGCAATTCACAGCAAGAGACTTTTAATCAGAAACATTGAAAACATCCAAGGGGACGAAGCTGACTTAGTTATTGCAACAATTGCTTACGATAAGAACACAAAATTATCATCTACATACGTTTCACGTCCAGGTGGTAAAAATGCTCTTAACGTTGCAATTTCACGTGCTAAAGAAAAAATGATTATCATTAAGACAATCAAATCCGAAGATATCATTTTAACACCTGAAATATCTGACGATATTAGAGTGTTCAAATCTTGACTTCAATTCTTAGAAAAAGAATCAGAACAAAGAAGAATTGAAATCAAAGAATCATTTGATCAAAACCATTATTCAATTTCAAATACTAAACTCAAAGACGACTGATTTAAAAACTTAGTATTTAATAGAATCAAAAGTGCAATTGCATATGATCCAAACTTTGAAGTGTTCAAAGATTACATAGTTGGTTCATTAGATATAGACATTGTAGTTACATACAATAAAATACCATTCAAATGTATTTCATTTGACACAATGTACTATGCGAATTCAAAAGAAAACTTCGTGTCTTTATATGATGCAGTTAAATTCTTAAAATCTAAATCATATGATGTGGAAGTTGTTACACCTATTAACTGAATTTGAATTCAAAATCAAATTGATAGTTGATTTACACCTGAAAAAACAAAAGAGTTTAAATCAACTTCAAAAGGCCAAGTAACAAATACTTACACAATTAACAAAACTGCAGAACACGAAGTTGCTAAAGAACCACAAGTACAAAATCAAATTTTAACTGCACAAATCACAATTGAACCAATTGATGAAGAAGTAGATGAAGTTGATTTAAATATTAATGATGAACAAATAATCGAAGCTGAAGAACAACCTGCAGAGCAAGTTGTAATTCACTCAGAAGAAAAAGCTGAACCTATAACAGAAACTGTTGTAGAGGAACAAATCTTTGACTTTGATTCATCTAATGAAGATGATGATGAAGAAGAAGAAGTTATGAAGAGCAAAACTTCAGAAAGCATTGAAGAACAAAATGAACCTGAAGAAGTCGAAGACACACTTGAAGAAGAAATTGATTCAGAAGATGAATTAGTTGATGAATCAAACTCAGAAAATGATAATAAAATAGAAACTCAAAATGAATCAGATGTTTATGAAGAAATCTGAACATTTGAAGACAATGAAGTTTCAAATGATAATATTGAAACTGAACAAATAATAGAAGATATACAAAATGAAGAAGTTAATGAAGAACCTGTTGCTGTAGAAGAAACAGTAATTAAAGAAGAACAGCCAACAGAAGAAGCATTCATTAACCAAAGTGAAATTGATTCATCATTTGATGACATTTTCCAAATCAAACCAGAAAATATAGAAGAACAAATAACACAAGAATTTGTTGCAGACAGTACTAAAGAACAACAAACTTCTACAGATTCACAAGAATCACAAGTAGATGACCTAGATTACAGTGATGAAGATGATGATAATTTTGTATTAAATTTTGAATCATTCAACCCAAGAGCTGTTACAAAAGAAGAACAAATAACACTTGATAAAGTTGAACAAGCTGAAGAAGTGTTAAATAAGAAAAAATCTCATATAATTCATCCGACGATGCAAGATAAAACAGAAGAATGAATTTATGATGGACAATACGATGACTTTTAATAGATAGGAGAGCTTATCATGACAATCGAAAAATTTTTAACATTTATGTCTAAGGACGTTAAAAGAAATTTAATTATTCACTTATTTACTTGCCATGAAAAAGAATGTGACGTTTTAGATTTAGTTGACCTTTTAAAGGAAAAACAAGCTAATGTTTCAAAACACTTAGGTGATTTAAGAAGAGACAAAGTGGTAGCCAGAACAAAACAAGGTAAAAAATCAAAATACTATGTAACAAATGAATTTAAAAAAGAATATGGTTACTTAGTCGAAGAAATTATGGAACACTCAGATCCTGCTTTACTTGACAAAATGGCTTGCAAATGTTTTGGAGATGGACACGTAATGGAAGTTGGAGAACACAATCACAACTTAAAATACGTTTCAAGCGTAAACAAAAAATAATATGCAAAAACCAATTCCAAAAATTACTTTCTGAAAATTGACAAAAGGCATTCGAATATATAGTCTTTTGTCTATTTTTACAATTTTAGTAGAAGTTTTAATGCAGGTATTTTTACCTGATGTTTCAAAAGACGTAATTAATGCATTGCAAAACAATACTGCTGATATTAATTTCGTACTACAAAAAGGAGCTATTCTAATAGCTCTTGCTCTTATTGCGCTTCTAACAGGTATATTAGGTGCATATTTTTCAAATATCGCATCCACTAGATATGCTCAAAACATCAGAAATGCAATAATTAAACAAGTTAATGAATTTTCATTTGAAGATATTGACCATTTTACAAATGGTTCTATCTTAAATAGATTGAATATAGATGTGAATAATGTTCAAATGTCATTTAGGTTCATAATCGGAACTTTTATTAGGTTACCTATTATCTTCTTATTATCACTTACAATGTCAATTAAACTATCATTGACTTTATCATCTATATTCTTAGTAACATTACCAATATTAAGTGGTTTCTTTGTTTTAATCTGATTTATTAGTTTTCCTAAATTCAAACTAATGTATAAACAATATGATTTATACAATCAAAAAATTCAAGAAAACTTAAACAGTATTAGAACAATCAAATCATATGTAACTGAAAACTCAGAATACAACAAAGTTGCATCTTTAGCTAATACACTTAAAGATACTAACATTAAAGTTAATAAGTACTTAACTTTTAACAGCTTATTAATTAATGGAATAATTTATAGCTCATTTATTACACTTGCGATAGTTGGAACGCAATTGTATTTAGGACAAAAAATTCAAATTGGAACAATTATGGCATTCGGTTCATACATCTGAATGGTTTCAGGTTCTCTAATGGGAATTATGAACGTTTTAAGTCAAATTTTAATGTCAATTCCTGCTTCAAAAAGAATTAAAGAAATTTTAAATTATGTTCCTACTATATTAGATGCAAAAAACTCAATCAAACACAATGTAATTGGTGACATTGAATTTAAGAATGTTTCATTTGCATATGCAAATTCAAGTCATCAAGCGCTCAAAAATATTAATCTTAGAATTCCGGCTAATAGTTCAATCGGAATTATTGGACAAACTGGTTCAGGAAAAACTACACTTATTAACTTAATTCCTAGATTTTATTCAGTTAAAGATGGAGATATTTTAATTGATGGGATTAACATTAATAAGATTCAAAAAGATAATCTAAGACAACAGATTTCTGTTGTATTTCAAGATCCAACTTTATTTAAAGGAACTATTAGAGAAAATATGCTTTTTGCTAATCCTGATGCTACTGATGAGCAAATTTATCAAGCATTATCAGAAGCAAACATTTACGACTATGTCTATGGATTAGAAGATAAATTAGATCACGTAGTAGAACAAAGAGGAAGGAACTTCTCCGGTGGCCAAAAACAAAGATTAGCAATTGCTCAATCATTACTTAAACAACCTAAAGTCTTAATTTTAGATGACTCAACATCAGCGCTTGATTCCAAAACAGAAAATCACGTAAAAAATGCTGTGTCAAAACTACAAAATTGCACCAAAATTATCATTGCACAAAAGATTAGTTCAATCAAAGATTGTGACAATATCATCTTGTTACAAGATGGAAAAATCCAAATTCAAGGTAATCACGAGTATTTACTTAAACATAGTAAATACTATAATGAACTATACCAATCACAACAAAATGCAGGAGGTTTAGATGAGGTCGATGCAATCATTTAAATCACCTAATCACAATCTTAATTTAAAACTAACTAAAGAAGAAAAGTTAGATTCATTTAAGAAATTAGTTTCTTTATTATGAAAACATAATAAAGGATGATTACTTTTAGCTTTTACTTTAGTTATATTTAGTGCAATGGGTAATATATATAACCAACTATTTTTAGGATATGTAATAGTTGACAAATTATTGTTAGGAACAAATCCATTTAATGAAGATAAGTTTTACATAATTATTTGCGTATCTGCACTTATTTTCTTAACAAGTATTATTTGTGATTTCATAGCTAATAGAATAATGATATCTATTACCTATAAAACAATGACTAAACTACGTTTGGACTTGTATGAGCATATACAAACTTTACCTATTAAATACTTTGATTCTAAATCTAAAGGTAATCTAGTATCTAGATTTACTTCAGATATAGATACACTCAGAATGTTTCTATCAAGAACAATAATTACAATTATTCAATCGTTTATAACTTTAACTGTATCACTTACAATCTTATTTGTACTTAACTGATTACTTAGTTTAATAATGGTTGCTTTAACAATACTAATAGCACTTAGTGCATACATTATTAGTAAAAAATCAAGTAAGTACTTTATTAATAAACAAAAAAATAACGGTCAAATGATAGGTTATGCAGAAGAGGTTATTTTAGGACTTAAAACTATTAAAATGTATGGTCAAAGTGCTAATGTAGTTAAGAAGTTCTCTGATATTAATAAAACAGTAACTAAAAACAGTTTTAAATCTGAATTTATTTCTTCAATCATATGACCTTTATCAAAGAACTTAAGCAACATTGCTTATGCTCTTGTTATTATGATTGGAGCAATTGTTGTTATCACAAACCAATCAGGTAACGGAGTTGCTCTGGGATTGACAATCGGTATTGTTGTTTCATTTTCTCAATCAGCTAAAAGTTTCTCAGGCCCAATTTCAACAATGACTCAAACAGTAAGCTCATTTATGCTTGCATTAGCTGGTTCAAAAAGAGTTTTTGATATATTAGCTCAAAAAAGTGAAATTAATCAAGGAACTATCAAATTAGTTAAAGTAATTAATGAAAATGATAAATACACTGAAGTTAATTTAAATGATAAAGACGGTTTCTATGCTTGAAAAACACAAGTAGGAAATCAAATCATTTACCAAAAAGTACAAGGTAAAATTGAATTTAAAAATGTATATTTTAAATACAATGAAAATGATGAAAAATACACATTAAAAGATATTAGTTTTGTAGCTAATCCAGGAGTTAAAATTGCATTTGTTGGACCAACTGGTGCTGGAAAAACAACAATAGTTAACTTAATAACTCGATTTTATGAAGTAACTAATGGAGTGATATTGTATGACAATATACCTATTGAGAATATTGATAAATATTCTCTTAGAAAATCTATTGGTTATGTGCTTCAGGAAACAAGATTGTTTACAGATACAATTCAAAACAATATAACATATGGTTCTGATTTATATGATGAACAAATGCTGTCTAATGTTTCAAGAACAACTAATTTATTTGAACATATAGAAAAACTAGATGATAAATACTCAACTATGTTAACTAATTCAAGTTCTAATTTATCTCAAGGACAAAAACAACTTATTTCTATAGCTAGAGCTAGCTATAAAAATCCAATAGTTTTAATATTAGATGAAGCAACATCTAATATTGATACACATACAGAATTCCAAATAGAAAAAGCAACCGATAAGTTGCTTCAAAACAAAACATCATTTATCATAGCTCACAGATTAAGTACAGTTAAAAATGCTACAAAAATAATTGTTATAAATGATGGACAAATCATTGAGCAAGGTTCTCACGATGAACTTATAAAAAATAAAAATCTATATGCTCAACTATGAGAATATGCTTCAAACAAATAGCAGGAAAAATCAATTTCTTGCTTTTTTATATATAAAAATAGAAAGCTTCACAAATCACAATAATAAACATTTAGTTCACAATTAATCAGTGCTATGCAAATAGTGTTGATTTTTTATATCTTTTTTAAGTTAATTAATTAACTAAGGATATAAAAAATAACAAGACTATTTAATCTTGCTATTTGTAATATTTAAATACTGTTTATAAGCGTGTTTTAAGAATGCTTTTGACTTGTTATATGTAAGAATATTCAAAGCTCTTTTCATAGGGTAAAAATGCGCTTTTTTGACCTCTGAGAGCAGTTTCTTAGGACAAGAAGTGGTTTTAGTATGTGCTATGAAGTAAGTTACTTCTTTTCAGTTACCTGTTTGATTAACAAAATATGTGTCAACATAAAATTTGTCTGCATAAATTGTTATATCTTTAATTGATGTTTCTTCAAAAACTTCACGATGTGCTGTGTCAAGTTTTGTTTCGTTATTTTCCATATGTCCTTTAGGAAAATTTCAAACATCATTAATTTGTTTAATTAATAAAACTTTAATTTGTTTTTTGAATTGTTTGAAAACAATTGCACCACACGAA
This sequence comes from Mycoplasma sp. 1199, assembly GCF_034863365.1. Taxonomy (NCBI): domain Bacteria; kingdom Bacillati; phylum Mycoplasmatota; class Mollicutes; order Mycoplasmatales; family Mycoplasmataceae; genus Mycoplasma; species Mycoplasma sp. 1199. Next base: position 26,537 of record NZ_JAYFFA010000002.1, read on the forward strand.
TATTCAGATACTTTTTGATCCATTATTTTCAATTTTCCAATCATTGTGTAGCTAATTGTTTAAGTTTTTCAACTTTGTTAAGTTGTTCTCAAGGTAAGTGTAAATCATTTCTACCAAAGTGTCCATAGTATGCTGTTTGTAAGAAAATAGGTTTTCTAAGACTAAGAGCATCAATGATGCCTTTAGGTGTTAAATCAAATAATTGAGTCACAAAGTCAGCAATCACACTGTCTGGAATGTTTTTAGATGTGCCAAATGTTTCAATCATAATTGAGACTGGTTTAGCAACACCAATTGCATAAGCAATTTGAACTTCACATCTGTCTGCTAAGTTAGCAGCAACAATGTTTTTTGCAATTCATCTAGCAGCATATGCTGCTGATCTATCAACTTTAGTTGAATCTTTTCCTGAAAATGCTCCTCCACCGTGTCTTGCTGAACCACCGTATGTGTCAACGATGATTTTACGTCCTGTAAGACCTGTGTCACCAATAGGTCCACCGATAACAAATTGACCTGTTGGGTTGATTAAAATGTGTTTAGGTGCATCTAAGTTGTATTCTTTTAATACAGGTAAGATAATTTGTTCTTTAATGTATTTTTTAAACTCTTGTTCGTTGTAGTTTTTAGAATGTTGAATACTTAATAAAACTGTGTCTACAAATACATTGTCTTTGTCTGTGTAATCTAATGTGACTTGTGATTTCATATCAGCTTTAGCTCATTTGAAATCCATATTTTGTCTTAAGTTTTCTGCTTTTTTAACTAAAGCGTGAGCTAATGTAATTCCCAAAGGCATATATTCAGGTGTTTCGTTAATTGCATAACCGAACATTAAACCTTGGTCACCAGCACCGATTTCGTGTCCTTTTTCAACACCCATAGCGATGTCTTCACTTTGTTTTTTGATGTCTGTAATGAAACTTGTTTCTGTTGTGTAGTATCCGAGTTCTTTTAAGATGTTTTTAGCTATTTCTATAACATCAATATCAGCAGATGATTTAACTTCTCCTGCTATGAAAATATTATGCCCACTTGCCATTGTTTCAATAGCAACTTTTGATGTTGGATCTAAAGCAAGGTAAGCATCTAAGATTGCATCAGAAATTTGGTCACATAATTTATCTGGGTGACCTCTTCCAACTGATTCACTTGTAAAAAGTTTTCTCATTTTATCTCCTAATTTAATCAAATGTTTACTAATTATTCAGTCATTTATTTTGGGCTAATAAATTCATTGAAAAGTTAGCAAAATAATTTTACTATAAATCCATTAAATAACCTGGCGTTTGCTTCTGTTTTTCAGAACAATGAGTAAGAAAAATAAGTAAAATGAAGCAAAAATTTTGTTTTGAAAATAAAATGAAAATTGCAAAATAAAACCCACTATTTTAGTGAGTTTTAAATTGATTATTTATTATTCAGGTAATACTAATGTTTGTGTGTATTCTTTATTATTTTCACTTGAAACTTGGTATGTAATTGTAACTGATTTGTTTGCTTCATCTAATGTTCCATTAAGGTATTTACTATTTTTTAAAACAATGTTTGATACGCTTAAACCTTCTTTAAGTGCGAATAATTTGTTGTTATCTTTGTTACCACCAGATGTTATACCAAAGAATGCACCACCACTGTATGATTGTAATAAACCGTTTGTTCTAATTTTGCCTTGTTTAGCATCATATGTAGTTTTAGCGTTAGCATATGTAGCTGTTGATAATACAACGAATGCATCTTTGTATGCTGATTCAGCTTCTGCAACAGGTTGTTCTGATGATGTAGAATCAGTATTAGCTGTTGATTCTTCCTCTACTGTAGCTGGTGTTGCTTCTTTAGCTTTCAATCCATTAAGAACTTGTGAGAATTTTCCATTCATTGCCTCTGTTAATTCTGTAGCTTTTGGCTCAGCTGATTTTACGAAGTAGAATACTTTTTGACCTTCTGCAACTGTAGGAACAACTGTTTCAAATTCAAAACTAATTTTTGCACTTGTTTCAGACGCATCACCTGGAATAGTTTCGATTTTTGCAACTTTGAATTTAGATGCTTCTTTGAAGTTTGCATCTAATACATACCCATATTCTTCACCACCAGCTTTTGGAAGGATTGTCATTGGTGTGAATTTTAATGCAGCTGTAACATTGTCAACTGTTAAGTCACTAAATGAAACTTCGCTCATACTTTGTTTATTTAATGCTTCTAATAATTTTGCTTCATCAATTGTGAATGCTTTTTGAACATTGTATGTATTAGCAATACCAGCAGCACTCATTGCTAAAACAGGTAATTGTGTAACTTCAACTTCATCTTCTAATGATGTAGCTTCTGTTCTTCCTGATTTGTACATAAAGATATCATTGTGTGATCTATCATCTAAGTATAAGTATGGAATAACTTTAGTTTTTCCTTCTTTAAGGTTTGTGCTTGCATCTACTACTGTAAATGCTCCTTTAACTAAATCATCACCTGTAACTGATACTTTGATTACATTTTCTAATGTTTTGTTTGTATATGAACCAGCTAAATATTTAGCACCTGCTGAAACACCTTTAGCAGTTTGTGGTTGAATTGCAAGGTTGTTTTCTTGATCTTTATCAACTGATGTTGAAATTGTTGATAAAACTGCTCTGAATTTTTCATATGCTTTGTCTTTTGAGATGTAACCTGCAACTTCGAAGTCTTGTGATGTAGGTTCTGTTTGACCTTCTTTTGTTGTTTTAACAGTAACTTTAGCTTTTCCTGCAAATAATAATTCCTTAGCAGCTCTACCTTCTTCTGTATCAGCTTTTGATAATTCATATAAGTCAACTACTGATTTTTCAACAAGTGTAACACCTTCTGGAACATCAATTGTAAAGTCATTAATATCAGCTACGTAAGCTGTTTTCTTTCCTGTAACATCTGCATTAAGTGTTACTGATACTTTTTTCTCTTCTACTGGTGGTGTCACTGGGTCTGGATTAGGAGTTTCATTTCCTCCATTTCCATCTCCAGGGTTACCTGTGTTAGGGTCTTGACTACCATTTTTAGGGTTAGTTGGAGTTCCTGTTCCTGGGTTTGCAGGTTGTTCTGGATCTTTATTATTGTCGTCTTTATTAAATTTTCCTAAAACTGCCATAGGAATTGTAACAATAGCTGTTCCTAATGCTGCAGCTCCTAAAATGGTGAATGCAACTTTTCAAGCTCTTTTCATAATTTCTCCTTTTCAATTTCAATTTTGAAAATTGAAAAATAATTTAACTAATTTTCATTTTTAATTTGTCTAATGATTTCATCAATTTTGTATCCATTCTTAGAAACTGTATCTAAGTGGAAATGAACTGAAGGTACTTTACGTCAATCAAGTGATTTGGATAACACTTTTTTAACATAACCTGCTGCATTGTTTAATGCTTCGATACCTTTTTCTTCGTTTTTGAATAATGATACAAACACTTTCACGTGTGATAAGTCAGGTGATAGTTGAATATCCATCACTACTGGGTCTATTACATTTGAATTTGTAATATCATTAGTCACTATGTCAGCAATCAATTGATGTAATCTTGCTTCTTTTCTTTTTAAATTAATTTCGTTCATAGTTAAATTATACTTTCTTTCTTATTGAATATATATAAATATAACTATAACTATTTTATACACTTTTTACCCTAAAATGTAAGAATTTTCTTAAATTTTACACAAAATGTGTAAAAAATAGCATCTTTTTCACAAGATGCTAATATATTTTAGTTATTTTGATTAATTTGATTTTGAAATTTTCGTAATTTTTCTAGCTTAAAGTAAATGATTGTTCGTATACTTTGTCACCATTATCTTTGATTTTGTATTTAATTGTAAGTATTTTTGTTTCTGGATTTCAAGTTCCATCAAAATACTTGTTATCCGTAGTATCTCTAGTTGAAAGGAATTGGTCAATTGTAATTCCTTCTTTAGGAAGAAGAATTTTATTATCATCGCCTTGACCACCAGATTTAATTCCTATACCATTGAAACCTTTGTAAAGTTGTAAAAGACCATATCTGCTAATTTGATTAGCTTTTTCTTGAACCTTAGCATTTACATATGCAAATGTACCAGCTGATTGCAATACGAATGCATTTTCGTATTGGTCAACTGGAGCCGCTATAGTTCTTGGATTATCGGTTCCTCCATTTACTGGATTAACAGGAACTGGTTGTGGTTCTGGATTAGTTGGTGTTTTAGGCTCTTCAGATTTTTGTTCTTTTGCAGAACATTGACCGGCAATAAGTGGCATTGATGCTGTTGATAAAACACCTGTAGCAAAAAGTAAGAATTTGATTTTTTTCATTTATCCTCTTTTATTCTTTTGTCTAAAAAGAATTTTTTGTTAATTTATTAAATATATTTAATTTGAAAAATTGAATATATTTTACTTATACACCTTTATCAAATAAAAGTAAAGTAAACTCCTTAATTTTTCACAAAATGTGTAAAAAAATAGCACTTTTGGTGCTATTTGCGAAAATATTCGGTTAATTATTCAGCGTCTTGAATTGAATCAACACCTGGTAAGTTTTGACCTTGTAATAATTCTAAGCTTGCTCCACCACCTGTTGAAACGTGTGAGAATTTATCTTCCATTCCTAATTTTTCAACAGCAGCAACTGAATCTCCACCACCAACAACTGTGTAAGCGTTTGATAATTTAGCAACAGCTTCACATACTGCTAATGTACCATTTTTGTAGTGTTCAAATTCAGCAACTCCCATAGGTCCGTTTCATACAACTGTTTTAGCTTCTTCAAGAGCTTCTTTAACGTTTTGGATTGATTTTGGTCCAAAGTCAAGGCCCATAAATCCATCTGAAATTGAACCTTCTTGAATTGTAGGTTCAACGTCTGCAAACATTTCAGCTGTAGCATGGTCAACTGGTAAGATAACTTTGTCTGAGTATTTTGTTAAGAAATCTTTAGCTAATTGAATGTAATCATTTTCAACTAATGAAGTTCCAACTTTTTGTCCTTGAGCAACCATAAATGTGTAAGCCATAGCTCCACCGATGATTAATTTGTCAGCAATTTCTGCTAATTTTTCTAACACTAAGATTTTGTCTGAAACTTTAGCTCCACCAACGATAGCTACATAAGGGTGTTCTGGGTTTTGTAAAACCTTAGATAATGATGAAACTTCTTTTTCCATTAAGAATCCTAAAGCTGATTCAGCAATGTTTGAAGCAATACCAACATTAGATGCGTGTGCTCTGTGAGCTGTACCGAAGGCATCGTTTACAAATACATCACCTAATGAAGCTCAGTAAGCTCCTAAGTATGGATCGTTTTTAGATTCAGCTTTGTTATTTAAGTCTTCAAAACGTGTGTTTTCAACTAAAATAACATCACCATTTTCCATTTGTTTGATTGCAGATTCTAAAACATTTCCACGTGTTACAGGAACAAATGTAACTGGTTTTTTAAGTAATCTAGCTAATTCAACTGCAACTGGTCTTAATGATTTGTCTTTTAAATCTTCTTCTGTTTTTACTCTTCCTAAGTGTGAAAATAAAACAACTTTTCCACCTTTTCTGATGATGTATTGAATTGTAGGAAGTGCAGCAACAATTCTTTTAGCAGATGTAATAACACCATTTTTTAATGGTACGTTAAAGTCAACTCTAACTAAAACTGTTTTATTTTTCAAACTAAGTTCATTTAAAACTTTTTTCATTGTATCTCCTATGTAAATATAACAAATAAAATAAGGTGTATATATTATAAAGTATTAAATAAAAACACAACAATATTTATTGTTGTGAAATTTAAGGTTTAATAAAGATATACAGGTATATAACTTAAAGCTAAAATAAAGTATAAAGAGTATATATCTTTAATAACATCTTTGTAGATTGTATTGATTAATTTTTCTTTATTACCAATAAATCTAGATGAATTTATAGCCATAAATCCAGATGAACATTGAAATGAAGCGTGAATTACATCATTATTAGCTCAATAACGCATACCTTTGGCCATAATGCTTGTATTTTTAATACCAAATTGGAAAAGTTTATTCATTTCTTCCATTGCTAATGGAGTAAATAATTGAAACATTTTAGTTGGATTATTAGATTTAACTTTGTAAATCTTGTTAAATTCAATGTTTTCAAGTTCTACTGGTTCTAAATCAGAAAACTTATCACCAAAGAATGTAAAGTTTGCTTGGTCTTTTTGAGCAAGTGCTCTTGCATCGATTTTTATTAAAGCACTATAGTAATGTTCTTCGTGAGTATTACCATCTTTATCTGTGTGGAAATCGACTCAATGTGCTTCTGATATATGTGCGTGATATTTATTATCAATAGTAACTGTTTGAATTTCAGTTACACCTCTTAGCTGTGAACCATTTGGTATTCATTTAGGTCTAGTGCTTAAGTATTCATCTTTTGTAAACTTATTTGTATTAGGGTCAAAATTATGTTTTATAGATGTAGGTGTAAAGTTTGTGCCTTCATATTTTCATCTATCAATTAGAGCTTCAATTGCGACTCCATAAATATTTGATTTATGAAGCTGACTTATAATTTCTTTTTTAATTTTTCTATTAATATTTCATGCTTTAATTCAAAAACCAATAGCAACAAGTATAGATATTACAAATACAAGTCCAAAAATAATTGCAAAGGTAGTAAATACCGAAAGCGTTCTAAAACCACCATATTCTTTTGTAGTTTCTAATCCAAGAAAAAAACCAGAAAACAAGAAAGCACCTATTGATGCTAAAAACACCCTAAGTGCATATCTATTGGTTCTTTTATAAGTTACATAGATTGGTAATTGAGTAATTTCATTTACACGATTTTTAACGATTGGTAATACAGTTTGATTTGCTTTTTCATAGAATTTATCTATGCTAATAAAATCTTCAGCTCTTTTCATATTTTTTATAATCCTAGAGCAACCATATCAACATCTTTTCTAGCTTGAGAAGATGCTTGGAATAATCTAACTGTTGATAATCCCATATTTGCAGCAACAAGGTTAGATGGAATTTCAAATAACATTCTGTTGAAGATATTAGCTTGTGAATTGTAATTTCTTCTAGCAGCTGCAATTTCACGTTCAATGTATGTTGTTTCGTTCATTAATTCAGCATATAAAGCACTTGATTTAAGTTCTGGATAATTTTCTGAAATAGCCATTAAACGACCGAATACTGATTGGTTTAATTTGTCTAATTCTTCAGAATTTTCAAGTGTTCTACCTGATGAAACAAGTGAACGCATTTTTGTAACGTTTTCAAAAACTTCAGCTTCGTGAATTTTGAATGATTTAACTTGTTGCACTAATTTAACAAGTGTGTCATTACGTTTCTGTAATTGAACATCAATGCTTGATGCACTGTTGTTAATGTTATTTTGCATTCTGTTTAATTCATTTTTCTTTGCAAAGTATCAAAGTCAACCTAAACCTAAGGGTAAACTCATTAAAATGTACATAAAAATCTTAAGTCCTGCAGATGCTTTTGCAGGAATTTCAGCACTTGATGCTGTAGGTTCAAAACCTTTTTGGTTTTGTTCTTCATTATGTGAATATAAATTTGCCATATTTAATCTCCTTTTTTTACTTATCTATAATTTTATATAAAAATAAGTTAAATATATTGAGTAAAAATAACAAAAAACACAACAATTTCTTGTTGTGCAATCGATTTGATTAATATAAGTAAACAGGAATGTAACTTAATGCTAATACAAAGTATAAAGTGTAAATATCAGTAACTACATCTTTGTAAATTTTTGCAACAAATTTGTCTTTTTTACCCACAAAAACCGGAACATCAATATCCATAAATCCGGATGGAGATATAAATGAACAGTAAACAACATCATTGTTTGCTTGATATTCAAAATCTTTAGCTTTTTTAATGTTTGTGTGTTGTAAACCTTGATTGATTAATTTAACTAATTCTTCCATTGCAAGTGGTGTGAATAATTGATACATTTTTGTTGGATTATCGCTTGCAACTTTGAAAATTTTATTAAATTCTTTATTTTCCATTTCTACAGGTTGAAGACCATTTTTATTATCAAAGTATGTAAAGTTTGCTCTATCTCTTTCTTTAAGTGCTCTAGCATCAATTTTAAGTAAAGCAGAATATCAAGTTTGTTTTGTTTCGTGTCCGTTTTTGTTTCTAGTAATTAAAAGTCATTCGGCAACTGAAACGTGTGCGTGATATTTATCGTCAATTGTAATTGTTTGAACTGGTGATGTACTTTCTAATCAAGCATTTCGTGGAACAGATGCAGGTTTGAATGATTCATATTCTTTGACTGCGAATCTTTCTGTTGAAAGATCATAGTTATGTCTCATTGAACTAGGTTCAAAATCGTCATTTCTATATTTTCATCTTGTATCAGCTGCATTAACTGCTTTTCCATAAATGTTATCTTCTCTTAATTTGCTTGCAATAAAGCTTCTAAAAATTAAGTTTCTCTTTTTAGCTAATTTCACAAACACAAGTGTTAATATGAAACAAATAAAAGCAGCAAGACCAAAAATACCAAATAAAACAAGTTTAGCCATTGCATCTTTTAGTGCAATAAAACAGATTATCGCTATTAAAGCAGATAAAATCATACTTGGAAATGAACCTAAAGCTCCATATTTCATACTTTTATATTTTTTGTATAAAGGCGATTTGTAAGCGTCATCTACTGCATTTTGAATAATTGGAAGTACAACTTGATCAGTTTTTTCTTTGAACTGTTCTATAGTAACAAAATCTTCAACTCTTTTCATCTTATAAACCTAATTCTTGCATATCAACATCTTTTCTAGCTTTAGAAGATGCTTGGAATAATCTAACTGTTGATAATCCCATATTTGCAGCAACAATTTTTGTTGGGATTGTAAATAATTCTTTATTGAATGTGTTAGCTTGAGCATTGTAATTTCTTCTAGCAGCAGCAATTTCACGTTCAATGTATGTTGTTTCGTCCATTAATTCAGTGTATAAAGAACTTGCTTTAAGTTCTGGATAGCTTTCTGAAATAGCCATTAAACGACCAAATACTGATTGATTTAAGTTTTCTAATTCGGCTGAGTTTTCAATCCCTCTACCACCAGCTGCTAATGAACGCATTTTTGTAACATTTTCAAAAACTTCAGCTTCGTGAATTTTATATGACTTAACTTGTTGTACTAATTTAACAAGTGTATCGTTACGCTTTTGCAATTGAACATCAATGCTTGATGCACTGTTATTAATATCGTTTTGCATTCTATTTAAACTATTTTTTCTTTTGAAGTATCAAATTCAACCTAAAAATAGTGGAATAGACATAATAATGTATAAAAATATTTTAGCAGCTGTAGAAGCTTGAGCTGCAATTTCAACACTTGAAGCTGTAGGTTCAAAACCTTTTTGGTTTTGAGCTTCATTTTGTGAAAATAAATTTGCCATTTTTCTCCTAAATTAATTGTTAATTTATTAAATACAAGTCTAATATTCATCAAAATATGTAAATATTTGTTGTATTTCAACTCTATTCTAAAAAAAAAAAAAAAAACAGAAGTAAAAAGTCAAAATTCCTGAAATTATGTGAAAAATTATGAAAAAATAGACAGAATTCACTCTGCCTATGTAAATTTAAATAACTTAAATTATTTTTCTTGGTAGTTTGATCCACCTCTGATTTTCCCTTTTGTACTGTGGATTAACATTCTACCTTTGTTGTTTTTTGCTAATTCTTTAGCAAATTCAATTGCTTCTTTTTGTGTTTCAAAAGTTTTAATAGCTTTTACTCCACCTTGTCTGATAACTTTTCATCCATCGTTGTGTTGTGAAACGTGTCAAACAGCATCTAATTCTTTAACTTCTTTTTCTTGAACTTCATTTACTTTTGCCATAATTATTCGTCAAGCTCATCAATTCTAGATTGATGTCTTCCTCCTTCAAATTGTGTATCCATATATTCATTTAACATATCTTTAGCCTGTTCAAATGTTACTTGTCTTCCACCGAATACAAGAACATTTGCATTGTTGTGTTGTTTTGCTAAGTGTGCATCTTCAACAGATGTAACTCTAGCTGCACGGATATGTTTATGTCTGTTAAGTGCATATGAAATACCTAAACCTGTACCACAAACTGCGATACCAAAATTAGGTTGTGCTTCATCTACATAGTTAGCTAATTCCTTACCTTTTGAAGCATATGATACTGAAACTGAATCTGTTTCAGGTCCTAAGTCTACAACATCAAACCCTTGTTCTTTTAAGTATGATGCTAATTCATCTTTTAATTTGTAACCTGCGTGGTCACTTGCAAGTGCTACTACTTTTTTGCTCATTAGTCCTCCTTTTAAATTTTGAACATTAATTTATTGATAAATTAATTATACAAAGTTTTAAAAACTTTTGTATTTTCAATTTTGCGAAAACTTTAGTGGAAAAATTGTTCTTTAGTTCCTTTTTGACAAAAATTACTAAATATAATGAGATGAAGACACAAGTAGATCAAAGAGATTGCTCATTATATGTGCTAAATTATTTTCACGAGATTTTCTACAAAGAAAATTTAGACATTAATAATCTAAAATTGCAAATTCAATATAGTGCAGCAGGTATAAGTTTAGAAAACATCAAGCTGCTTGCTTCAAAAGTAAATTTGGAGCTTAATGCTTATGAAATTAATTGTGAACAATTGCTTTTGTTAGAAAAGCAAGTTTTTCCTATTGCAACAGTTATCAAAAATAATACTACAGACCATATGATTGTAATTAGGAAAATCAAGAACAATAAATTTTATATTTATGATCCGATTGATGGTGATGTCAAATTGAGTAAAAATGAATTTAAAACTAAATTCACTAACATTATTGTTGCATTTAGTAAAAACGAAAAGCAAATTGATAATGAAAATGAAGAAAACAAGAAAAATATAAAACCAAATCCATTGATAAGTAACTCCAGAAGTTTAAAAATTTCATTATGATCTAACTTCTCATTTTTATACTTATTTTGCTTACTCATAGAAATAAGTGTCTATATTTCGTTTCCGTTCTTGAATAAAGTTATCCTAAATAATATTGTTTTAAATAAAGATGATCAAATTCTTATGTTCTTAGGAATGATTTTTACTGTGCTATTTTTAATAAATTTCACATTTAACTTACTGACCAAACAACTGATGTATAAAATAGCAACTAAATATAAAAGTGACTTAATTAATAATTTAATAAATGAATTGAAATTTAAAAATAAACAAGTAATTAATTTGCTAACTTTTGCAGATTTTAAAAACAGAATTATTGCACTTGATAATTTAAGTTTATTTAAATTATGTTTTCTTCCTGAATTAATCAGTACAGTTATTTCGATTGCTGTTTCGTTTATTTTACTAATCAATATAAATTGAGTGTTGCTTTTAATAATTTTTTGTTATTCAGTAATTACATTGATTTTAAGTTTTATTAATAAAACTAATTTTGATAATAACTTCAATAAATTACTCAATAACTCAATCATGTTTGAAGATACCTTATTTAATATTTACAAATTAAATCAAACTTCACATAATGAAAATCTGCTTAATAATTTAAATCTTAAATCCACTTATGTGAATGAGAAATTGCATAGTGATTCAATTATTTTCAAGAATAAACAAAGCTTAATTAGTTATTTAAGTTCATTTTTAGACTTTTTAGTCCCTTTATTAATTTTAATAATAGGAACTATTCAAATTTGAAATCAAAATTTAAGTGTTATCAATTTAATTTTCTTTTTAACCGGTGTTTCTTTATTCACTAAACCAATTAAAAATATAATCCCATTAATAACTAGTTATAGTCAATATAAAAAGGATTTAGATTTGATTTCATTATTAAATTTTGAAGACTTAAAAATTCCTAAAACTAGCTTACAGAAGGAAAGAATAATTAAAATTCAACTTTCTAATATAAGTTATTCATACAATTCATTAAAAGTTAATAAAGATTTAGAAATCAGGAAACTATTGATTGATTCGAACATACATTTAGTCAGTAAAAATGGTTCAGGAAAAAGCACACTCTGTTCTATATTGAATGGCTCGTGTGAGAGTTTATCTGGAATTATTAAAGTTAATGATCAAAAGCTCAATCCATTCTTAGATGAAACATACAAACAAAGAGTTTTATATATTTCAAATCAGATGCTGAATTTAAAGATTAGAACACTAGAATACCTATGCGTAAGTAATATTAGTATCTTCAAGTCAATTTTAGAAGATAATAAATTAGATAAATTAATTGATGAATTAAACATTAATTTAAACTCATCACTGGACCAATTATCTAGTGGTCAGGTTCAATTTGTTAATTTGCTAAATATATTTTTAAATGACTATGATTTAGTGATATTAGATGAAGCTTTTGCAAATATCGATAAATCAATGTTTGAAAAACTAAAACCTATTATTAAAAATAATTTGCAAAATAAATTAGTTGTAGAAATTTCACACAATAACAGATATATTTTTGATGATTCTAAGGAAGTGAATATTGAAAACTTATCTTAAAGAACATAAGTGAAATTTCTGCATACTACTTATATTATTTTTCATTTTCGCAGCGCTTATTTTAGTCTTATGTTCAACTAAAGTAAATGTATATAAACCAGTTTTAATAACTGCAGAAGGTGATGATTTATATTTATACAACTTCAACATTGATAATCAAAAACTAGATACCTGTTATGTCAGTTTTGTTTATGATAACGAATTTTATAAATTCAATATCGATATTTCTAATCAAGATCACTCTGATGTTCTTATTAAAAGTGATGAACTGAAGTTATTTGTAAACGAAAATAACATTAGACAAATTCAAGCTAATTTACTAATTGATCAAACTTTATTTATCAAATATGTCTTGGGAAGTATATAAAAAAACTCCATTACAGAGTTTATTTATGATAAGTAATATTATTTCTAATTGTAAATGCTCTATAAATTTGCTCAACTAACATAACTCTAAATAATTGATGTGGAAAGGTCATTTTTGAGAAGTTAATTTTATTAGAAAACATTTCTTCATCAACTCCGTTTGAACCACCAATTACAAAAGTTACATTATCAATATCTAAAAATGTTGAACCAAACTCTTCAGAGCTTAATTGTTTCCCTTGTAATGATAAGTAGATGACTTTTGAATTTTTAGGTATCTTTTCTAAAATCATTTCAGTTTCTTTTTTAATTTTTAACTGAATGTTATCTATCTTTTGTTCTTTAATTTCAATTAAATTAATCTTTGCAAAGAAGTTAATTTTCTTAACATAATCATCATATAAAACTTGAAAATCTTTTGTTAATGAACCTACTGCAACTATATTTAGTTTCATTATTTGTTTTTTCTAGTTTCAATATGAAACATAAGCATTTGAATGTCAGCCGGGTTAATCCCACTAATTCTTGATGCTTGTCCAATTGTTAAAGGTCTAATTTTTTCAAGTTTTTGTTTAGCTTCTGTAGCTATGTTTTGAACTTTTGAATAATCAATATCTTCAGGTATTTTAAAGTCTTCTAATTTATTCATTTTTTGAGCATCAGATTTTTGCTTCTTAATGTAGCCTTCAAGTCTTACCATAATAGTTAATTCATTTTTGTAAGGGAAGTCACCTAAAACATCAACCGGGTCAACATCTGGTCTAGCTAAAACTCTTAACATTGAAACTCCATTTTCTACTCCAAGTTTTTTAGCCAATTCTGATTTAGATGATAAGTATGTGCTTTCTAATTCTTTGATTTTTTCATCAATCATTTGGTATTTATTAATTATGTTTTGGTAATCTACATCAGAAACTAAACCGACTTCATTTCCATATTTTGCAAGTCTAATATCAGGGTTATCATTTCTTAATAATAAACGATATTCAGCTCTTGAAGTCAACATTCTGTAAGGTTCTTTAGTCCCTTTTGTAACTAAATCATCCACTAAAACACCAATGTAAGCGTCGTGTCTTTTAAGAATCAATGGTTCTTCAGCTTCAAGTTTTCTTCCTGCATTAATTCCTGCAATAAGACCTTGAGCTGCTGCTTCTTCGTATCCACTTGTTCCATTAATTTGACCTGCTGTAAAGATGTTTTTAATAACTTTAGATTCTAATGTAGGTGTAATTTGCAATGGATTTAATGCATCATATTCAATTGCATATCCTCATTTTTGAACCTTCATATTTTCTAAACCAGGAATTGTTCTTAACATTAAATCTTGAACTTCAACAGGCATTGATGTAGACATTCCGTTTACATAAATAATTGAACCATCAGCAGTTTCTGGTTCAAAGAAAATTTGATGTCTTTCTTTATCAGCGAATCTCATAACTTTATCTTCAACACTCGGACAGTATCTTGGACCGATCCCTTCGATAAGCCCTGAATACATAGCTGATTTATCAATGTTATTTCTAATAATTTCGTGTGTTTTCTCGTTTGTATAAGTTAAATAACATGAAATTTGCTTATCAAGTTTAACATTTGAACGCGATGAGAAAGCTAAATAAGTATCATTAAGTTCTTCTTTTTCAACTTTTGAAAAGTCGATTGAATCAGCATAAACTCTAGCAGGTGTTCCGGTTTTTAATCTTTGTAAATCAAAACCTAACTTAGCAAGCGATTGTGATAATTTTGGTGTTGTTTTTTGATTATCAGGTCCTGAAATTTTAATTTCATCACCTCTAAGAATTCTTGAGTTCATATACGTTCCAGTTGTGATAACTAAAACTTTAGCCCCCAAAATTGAACCATCTTCCATTTTAATCGCTTTAAATTGGCTATTATCATCAACAAGAATATCCTCAGCAACTCCTTCAATTAAAGTTACATTTTTATGATTTTGTAATGCTTCTAAAATAAGTGCTGAATATTTTTCTTTATCAATTTGAGCTCTCATAGCTCTAACTGCAGGGCCTTTTGATTCATTAAGCATCTTAATTTGAATCATTGCTAAATCTGAAAAGTAACCTTGAACTCCACCAAGTGCATCAATTTCACGTGTAATAATTCCTTTAGCAGGTCCACCAATTGATGGGTTGCAAGGCATCATAGCAACTTTTGAAAGATCAAAAGTGATAAGAGCTACTTTGTGACCCATATTCGCTAAAGCAAAAGTCGCTTCAACACCAGCGTGACCTCCACCTATAACTATTGCTTCAAATTCTTTTTTGTTCTCTAAAATACCTTTATTATTCATAGTTTCATAATTTTAATTTATTTTTTGATTTTTAAAAATCATAAAATTAGCTTATTTTATGGTCTAAATTGATGTTTTTGATTAAGTAGCTCAATTAAAATAACAAAATTAATTAAAAAATGAACAGACTTTTAAATCTGCTCATCTAAATAATTTTAATTAATTAATCATCATACTCATCAATGATTTCTTCATCATCTGATTCACTTGGAAAATCATCTGGTTCGATGTTTCTTGTGAATTTACAGTTAGGGAAGTTTTTGCAAGCAATGAATGGTTGATTTTTCTTGTTATATCTTTTAACTAAGATACCATCATCTTCAGGACAAGTTGTGTCCAATTGTTCTAATTTGAATGTGTAAGGTGTAATTTTACCTTGTGCATTATCAAATTCAACAAGGAAGTTATCTCAGAAATCTTGCATAACTTCATTTTTAGTGATTTCATCTTCAGCAATTTGGTCTAATTCTTGTTCAACGTGTGCTGTATAACTTTCATTAATAATATTAGGGAAAGCTGCGATTAAGTTTTGTAAGATAATTTCACCAAATTCAGTAGGATGTAATGCACCATTGTTTAATTCAACAAAACGTCTATCTTTAACAATTTGAACTGTTGAAGCAAATGTTGATGGACGACCAACTTTGATGTTATCAAGCGCTTCAATAAGTGTCCCATCATTATATCTTGGTGCTGGTTTTGTTTCGTGATCACATAAGATAAACTCATCAACTTTAACTTCTTGATCAATTTCGTAATTTGGATCAACTTGTTCAGATTCTTTACCTGTTACAACATAGTAACCATTAAATTTAATTGTTGAATAAGAATTTTTAAATGTGTATTTATCATTTACATAAGTATATTGAACACTTGTTCTTATTGGTTGCTTAATTAAAGCTTGAAGTGTTGTATCATAGATTAATTTGTAAATTCTTACATCATTATCTTCCATTTTTGGATAGTGAATTTGAACTTGTTCAGGTGTTAACGAAACATCTGATGGTCTAATAGCCTCGTGGGCATCTTGATCTCCACTAAATCCTTTAATTTCATCAGCAATATAATCTTCACCTCACTTATTTTTGATGAATTTATGTGCATCATCAATAAATGATTGAGATAAACGTGTTGAATCTGTTCTTGGATAAGTAATTAAACCGTTTTCAAAAAGTTTTTTAAGAATGTTTGTTGTTGAATTAGATGAAAATGGTGACTTTTTATATAAAACAGCTTGTTTGAATGGTTGAATTGCTCCAACTTTTCTATCAGAAACTTTTTTGTTAGTTACTTTTAAAACTTTAGGAGCTGACTCAAAGTATTCTTTGATTACATCAACTTCTGAACTGTAAATTCAGTTTTTTCTATCTGATTCATTAGCTTCATTGTGATATGCAGCTAAAACAGGATTGTTATTTAATTTAGCATCAAGAGTAAAGTATTTTTCAGGAATAAATGCTCTGATTTCTTTTTCTCTATCAACTATTAATTTAAGAGCAATTGATTGAACTCTTCCTGCTGTAGGTTGACCTGGTGTATTTTTGAATTTATACCTTAATAAATAAGATAATCTAAATCCAATAATTCTGTCAAGCATTCTACGACTCTTTTGAGCATTAACAAGAGCATCATCAATACTTGTTGGATTGTCTAAGGATCTTAAAATAGCATCTTTAGTAATCTCATTATATTTAATACGTGAGTATTTTTCTTTGGGTATTTTTAAATAATCAACTAATTGGTACCCTATAGCTTCTCCTTCACGATCAGGGTCAGTTGCTATATAAACGTGTTCTGCTTCTTTTGTTGCTTTTTTAAGCTCGTTGATAATATTTTTCTTTGTATTATCAGCTGTATAAAGAGGTTCTCAAGTATCAAAATCGATACCTAACGAATAAAGACCAGAAATCTTCATTCTAAGGAAATGACCTACAGATGCAATAACACTGTATTCATCTCCAACATATTTTTGAATTGTCTTAACCTTTGTAGGTGACTCGACAATAATTAATTTTTTCTTCAAGGTTGTTGCACTCATATTGGAAAATATATACTTTTTTTAGAAAATCAAAAGCATTTAAATTATTCTGCTTATATTAATTATTAATATTTTAATAATTAGGAAATGTAAAAATTTTTACATCACACAACAATAGAGCAATCTTTTAAAACTTTAGTTTTTTTATATGTTAAAATATACTAACTATGGAATTAACTATGTATAACTCTTTAATGCAAATTAAAAATAAGCACGATGAATTAGAAAAATCTTTACATGATCAGGAAATAATTTCTGACATTAAAAAATACACAAAAATTAACAAAGAAATTAACTCAATTAAAGATATTGTTGAAGCATTTGATAAATACCTTGAAGCCGAAGCTAACTTAGCAAATGCAAAAGAAATGTTAGGTGAATCAGATGAAGAATTAGTTGCTCTTGCAAAAATGGAAATTAATGAAGCTGAAAAAACAATGGAAGCTTTATCTGAAGATCTTAAAATCTTAATTCTTCCTAAAGATGAAAACGATGAAAAAGACGTTATTGTGGAAATTCGTGGAGCAGCTGGTGGTGACGAAGCTAACATTTTTGCAGGTGACTTATATAGAATGTACACAAAATGAGCTTCACAAAATGATATGAAAACCACACTTTTAGATGCATCAGCATCTGAAGCTGGTGGATTTACTTTGGTTACATTTGCTGTAAAAGGTGACAGACCATATTCAAAACTTAAATTTGAATCAGGTGTTCACAGAGTTCAAAGAATTCCAGCAACCGAGACTAAAGGTAGAGTTCATACTTCAACAGCAACAGTTACAGTTATGCCTGAAATTGATGATGATATTCAAGTTGAAATTAAATCTGAAGATATCAGAATTGACGTTTACCGTTCATCAGGAAACGGTGGTCAATCAGTTAACACAACTGACTCGGCAGTTCGTATTACACACTTCCCAACTGGAATTGTTGTAACTTGTCAAGAAGGTAAAAACCAAATTCAAAATAGAGAAATCGCAATGAGGGTTCTTAAATCAAAACTTTACGACATTGAGTTACAGAAAAAACAAGCAGAAGAATCAGGTTACAGAAAATTAGCTGGTTCTGGTGCTAGAAGTGAAAAAATCAGAACATATAACTATCCTCAAGATAGAGTTACAGACCATAGAATTTCATACTCTACAAGTTTACTTCCTGTTATGGAAGGAAAACTTAATCCTATTATTGATGCATTACTTACAGAAGAACAAAACGAAAAAATCAAAGAAGCTGGAATTTAATGCCTACAAGAGAAGATTTATTATTAGAAAAAAGAAGATATGGTTTAGAACAAACTGTATCTTCTTTTGAATTAGAACAACTTCAAAAAGGAATGCCAGTTCAAAAAATAATGGGTTATGTTGAATTAGCAGATGTAACTATTGATGTTTCTAAAAAGGTTTTAATCCCTAGATACGAAACAGAAGAACTAGTTATATTAGTTAATTCAGAAAATAAAAAACAAAATTTAGATGTTTTAGACTTATGTACTGGTTCAGGTTTTATTGCAATTGCTCTAAAAAAAGCAAATCCAACTTGAAATATAACTGCATCAGATATAGATTCTGAAGCGATTGAGCAAACTAAAATAAACACACAAAAAAATGATGTTACGATTAACATCATTCAATCAGATATGTTTGAAAAAATCAATCAAAAATTTGATTTAATTGTTTCAAATCCACCTTACATTCAGGAAACTGAAATATTAGATAAATCAGTCACTGATTGAGAGCCACTTCACGCATTATATGCAAAAGATGATGGATTTTATTTTTATGATTTAATAATTAACGATGCAGAAAACTACTTAAAACCAGGTGGAAAAATCTATTTTGAAATCAATCCATTTCACATTAAATATTGAGAAAAATTACAAGAAAAATATAAAATTACTATACATAAAGATATGAGTTCTAAAAACAGGTTTGCTGTTATAGAATTTGACTAAAAGGAGAAAAAATGAAAAAAACAGTATTAATTGTTATTGATGGTTTAGGTTTAAGAGAACAAACACAAGGTAATGCATTTGCATTAGCTAACACACCAACATTTGATAACTTATTTGCAAATTATCCAAATTCACTTATTCAAGCTTCAGGTCAATATGTAGGATTACCATCAGGACAAATGGGAAACTCTGAAGTAGGACACTTAAACATTGGAGCTGGAACAGTTGTTTACACAGGACTTTCATTAATTCAAAAAGCTCTTGATGATAATACATTTAAATCAAATGAAGCTTTTGTAACTGCATTTGATGATGTTAAGAAAAATAATTCAACATTACACTTAATGGGGCTTTTATCACCTGGTGGTGTTCACTCACTTGAAAACCACTTATTTGAATTGATTGAAGCAGCACATGAACATGGAGTTAAAAATGTTTCAGTTCATGTTTTTGGAGACGGTAGAGACGTTGCTCCTAAATCAATTATTCATTCACTTGAAAAATTAGTTACATTATGCGACAAATATGGATACCACATAGCATCTATTTCAGGAAGATTTTATGCAATGGATAGAGACTCGATGTTTGATAGAGTTGATAAAGCATACGATGCTGTTTTAGGTTTATCAGATGTTAAATTTGACAATGTAATTGATTATGTAAACAAACAATATGCAGAAGGAATTACAGATGAATTCTTTGTACCTGCTATTAATGAAACACTTCCAAAAAGTGACTTTGTAAAAGATCACGATTCAATTATCTTCTTTAACTTCAGACCTGACAGAGCAAGACAATTAACACACTTATTTATTGGTTCACCATTATATCCGAACAAACCAGCTCATCCAGTTGTGATTAACAAATTTGTTTCAATGATGAAATATGAAGGAATTGACACAATTGTTGCATTTAAAGAAATGGAAATCAATATGCCAATTGGTAGAGTTTTAGAATTAGCTAACTTAAATCAATTAAGAATTGCTGAAACTCAAAAATATGCTCACGTTACATACTTTATAGATGGTGGAAACGATATTGAATTTAAAAATTCAAAACGTATTATGGTTGACTCACTTAAAGTTGAATCATATGCTGATGCACCAGAAATGTCTGCAGAAGGAATTACAGACGAATTATTAGCAAACGCATTAAATTATGATGTAACAATTATGAATTATGCAAACCCTGATATGGTTGGACACACAGGGAACTTAAAAGCAGCTATCAAAGCAGTTGAATTCTTAGATTCACAAATTAAAAGAGTTATTGAATGAGCTGAAGCGAATGATGTCACAGTATTCATCACAGCTGACCACGGAAATGCTGAAATCACAGAAGATGAAAATGGTAAACCAGCTACAAAACATACATCAAGTCCAGTTATGTTAATTTGTACAGATAAAAACGTTAAATTAAAAGATGGAAAATTAGCTAACGTTGCACCTACTGTTTTAGATTACATCAATATTTCTAAACCTAAAGAAATGGATGAAGAATCTTTATTAGTTAAATAATTAAATTAAAAAAGTTTAATTAACTACTCTATTGTTATGTCTATAATTAGATATACTCAGTAAGCTTAATAAAACTTTTACACCTATATAACCCACTTAAAAGTACATTTACTACAAATCTTAAAGATACTAAATGTACTTTTTATTTGATTAAATTAGTTAATTTTAGTGCTTAATCACACTAACAAAAACAGAAATAATTCATATAAAATTTACACATAAAAAATAGAATAAATATTTTGATAAATAAAAGCTAGATTAAAATAAAATAAAAAGACTTATAAAATAAAATTTTAATTTTATTTTAGTCATAAATAAAAAGAAAGGATGATTATGGCTGACAAAAATAGAAAAAGAAAACTCATTATTGGTCTAATACTTGGTGGTGTCGGTGCTGCAACATTAATTGGTACTGGAGTTGGATTAGGATTAAGCAAAAAAGAAGCTCCCACTCCTTCTCAACCAGTTGACAAGCAACCTGCTAAAAATATTGTTGCTAATTTATCAAACTTAACTCAAGCACAAAAAGATGCAATTTATAAACAAATTAATGATGCTGCTAATAAAACTGCAATTGATAATATTGTAAACAACTCAAGAGACTTAAATGAATTAGCTGCTAAATTAAATGAAGCTAATGAAAAACAAAAATCTGAAGCATACACAAATGCATCAGCTGAGCAAAAACAAAAATTCAACGAAGCTAAAAAGGCTCTTGAAGATGCTATTGCTACTAAAACTGATTTAACTACACCAGTTGAAAACAAACAAAGCTTAATTGATGCATTAAATGCTGCTGAGGAAAAATTAAGTTCATCTACTTCATCAGAACAACCTACTGACCCTGGAAATGGTGATAGTGGTGGAAGCGACGAAACCCCAAGTGACCCTAATGGAGATGGAGGTTCATCAACTGAACCAACCGATCCTAACTCAAGAACAGGGACAGGAGACGGTAATGATAATGGTACACCAGGTTACGAAGAGCCAGGAACTAGAGAAGAAACCCCATCACAACCTACTACATCAGAAAGAATTCTAGAACCTGAATATCCACCAGTTGATATGTTAAGCGAAGAAGAAACAAACCGTTTAACTGAAAATGCTAAATTCACAATCACAAACCAAGGTTACTTCCCAGAAGAAGGTAAACCAGTTGTATTACAATTTGTTGCTGGAAATGAAGAATTAAATCCAGAACAATTCAAATGATATTCAAATGATAGTGAATTTAGTGTTACTGATAAAGGTACTTTAGAAGTATTTAATAACCAAATCGGTATTGATTCTAACTTCCAACTTGAAGTTATCGGAACATACAATGGTAAAAAATACGTTAAGAAACTTAATGTGGAAATGGTTCACAAAGTTAACCCGTTACAAAATGTAAAATTAACTGCATCAAATGATGGATTATTAATAAACAACGCAGCTACAGTTACAGCAAGTAATGTTGATGGTGTAGATTGAGCTAACTCATCTTGATACAGATATACAACATTAATTGAAAATGAACATTCAACTACATTAAATGTAAACAGAGATGGAGACTATTCATTAGTAGTTAAAAATTCAACTGGTGTAATGTGAAGATTAAAACCAGTTACTATTTCAGCATTACCACTTGCAAATAATACTCAACCATTCAGTTCATTACTTTCAAACAGATTAGACATTGTTTCATATACAGATAAAATCGTTGATAGAAAACCTAGACCTACAATCCAAAAACAAGTTTACGATACAAAATTAAACCAAATGTATTCAAGTTATGGATTCAGATACCCTGGATACGATTTTAACTACGAAAAAGATAACAAAAGCTTTGCTGATCGCGCTTTCTTTGAAGTAAATGGTCAAAAACTTAGTATGGGTGAACTTGTTTACAACGAAAGAGTTGAAGGTGTTATTGGTGTAGACGGTTTCACAGGTGAAGGTGCACGTAAATATAGTGATGCAAACTTCATTAAAGAAGAAATCGCAAATAACCGTCTTAAAAAACACCCTGCTGCAGATAAATGATTCGAAAGAGTAGTTACAGACGAAACTCAAACAGTTACAAAAGAAATTTCAATTAACACATCAATGACAGGATACAACGTTATTGGTTTATATGCTCCAGCTGGAGAAGTTATTGAATTTGAAATTAGTGAAGACACATACAAAATTCTTAAAGAATTATATGGAACACCAAATGAAACTACAGGGATTTACAGTGAAGTTCCGTTTGATTTCTATGTAAACAAAAGCTACTGAGACAACTACCCAGCAGACAACACAGGGAAAATTTCTAACCGTTACCCATTTGTTCTATCAAGATTTAGATTCAGATTTAACGAAATTGACCCAGTCACAAGAAGAGTTAAAGTTGGTTCGCCATTTGGTGGAGCATTATCAATTAACGTTGGCGTAACTCTTAGAGATCAAAATGGTAACCCTGCTCCATTTGACGTTAAAGTTTATAATGCAGTTGAACAACTTCACTACGTTTATGGACAAACAACAAAAGCAGAATGAGATGCACAAATGGACGCTGTTAAAGCAGGTACAATTAATGCACCTATTATGACAATTCAATCAAACTACTCAGGTATAGCAATTCCTTATACATCATCAAATGCTATTGCTCATGTTAAATTTGATGATATTATCTTCCCTGAAGAAAAAATGCACAAATGAGATAGTTTCTATGAAATGTCATACTTCTGATTCGACTACAACGCACCTAAGTTAGCACTTAACTACTGTGATGATGTTTGAGGAGGAGCTGGTGCTTGAGGTGGTGGAAGCAATCTTTGAGCTGCGATCGGATGAGCATCACCTTACTTAAAAGGAACTTCTGACTTTGGATTTGATGATTGAGGAAACTACCACGAAATTAACCATAACTTTCAACCTCACCAAGATCCATTCAATATAAGAGATCACGGATGAACAAACATTCCATCAGTAATTAACTTATCATTTATTAATGATAAAACAAGACTTCGTGGAATCACAAACCCATCGGGAGACTTTGATGTATACTGAGCTAGATTAGCTAACTCATATTTAATTAACCAAACAAAAGCTGACTGATACGCACTTTACTCAAATATGATTTACACATTAGGACCAGTTAACTTTATTGAATGAGTTAAATCATCAGGAAGAAACGGTTTATACGATAAGAAACTGAAGACAACTTGATACTTATCTAAATACTTCAAATTAAACTTCTACTACGCATTAAAACAATACGCAAGTACAATTGAATCATTACAACGATCAGTACCAACAGTTGATATTGCAAACGACCATAAACCAGAATTTGATGCAGCTATGGCTGAAGCTAATAAAGCTACAGCTGAATTTAAAAAAGTTCAAGCTGACTGAAAAGATTGAAGATTTAACGGAAGTCAAGAAATCGATCCTAAAGGTTACTATGGATATAATGATTCCGATAGACCTCGAAACTTAACAGAAATGGATAAACAATGAGCTCAAAAAGAAAGAGACGCCATTGCTAAATTAAGAGCAACTGGAGATAAAATCAATGAGCTTATGGCTAAATATCCAGATCAAGAAAACATCGAAAGAATGCTTGATATGTTCCAATGACCATCATTCGATTTTGTTGCTAACATTTATGCTTGTGGTCAATTCTTATACAATAGTGAGCTAGACAGATTTGAATATACATCAGATACAGCTCCAGCTTACCAAATTCCAGCAGGACAAGAATTTACATTTGACTTTACCAATGGAATTAACTCACTTAACTCTAACTTTAGAATTAAAGAACTTAAATTCCCGGCAAGAACAAAATTAGGTGGAAGTTTAGAATTTGATCCGTCAGATCCTACAAGAATGAAAGTTATCTATAGAGCAAATCCAGATAAACTTGCAGAAATTGATGAATTTGATATGGAAGTTATTCCAGCTGACTTTGAAAACAAACCAAAAAGATATGTACCTGCTTACAGATACAAAATTAAACTTAGAAACGTAGTTAACCGTCCAGTCTTAACAACTTACCAACTTACAGATGGTCAAGTTAAAGGGTTAAGAACAATTTCACAAATTATGAACTACATCAAAACAAATAACATTCAACCAAAAGATACTTTAGTTGAAGATTTTGAACAAAGAAAACTTCAAAACCCATTCACAGGTAAAAAACAATTAGTTGAATCTAAGGCAAAATTCATCGCACCTGAAACAGGATCATATAATATTAAAGCTTACTTCTCTAACTGAGGATACATTAAGATTGGCGATGCATTTGAAGGTGAAATTAACTCAACAAATAATGCACTAAAAGATTTTGGTACAGTAACATTACAAAAAGGACAAGTTTACGACCTTACAATCGCTGCTTGAAATGATATTGCATACCCAAGAAGAACATTCTGATTGGAAAAAATCAATGATACAGGTTCTAATACAATCTACGAAATTAACAACTATGCATTAAGCCCATATCTTCCAGCAGATTGATACGATACACCAGAAAAAATCCAAGAATTATTAACTAGTGAACAATGACAATACAAACCAAGATTTATGCCTACTGATACTAAGAGCGACCTTCAAATTACAAAATTCGCTGGTTCGGCTCGAGTTACAAACCCTGTTGCATTAAGCGTTAGAGGACGTACAAAAAATGATATTGATGGTAATACAGTTATTGATGGTAATACAGGATATAAACCAATTTACGATCAAATTTACGACACAAAAATTGAAACTTGAAAAATAGATAAATTAGACTTTAATATCAAGTTTCAAAAACCTGCTACATTAAGCTTTATGGATATCGTTGCTAAAGCTGACTTTCAAAAACAATACCGTCCAACTCATTACACAATCGAACTTATGAGAACTGAAAAAGTTGAAGTATTCAAAGGTGAATTTTTTGATATGCCGGTTGTGTTCAAAACATTAAACTTTGTAGTTGACCCTACAAAAGATACAGATGGTCTTCCATTAACTAATAGATTAGACTTTGGTGCTATTTATGATGGAATTGTAGAAGTTCACATTACAACAATGAGAGAACCAATCAATGACGATGAGAAAATAAGACAACAAAAAGTTACAATCATTAGAGAAATTAAATTTGGTCTTGATACTCAAAACAAGAGAGTATTACCAATTAACAACCCTGAAATTCAATTCTATGGAACATCTTGAGAACTTTTAACAAACGAAAATGATCAAATCAACAACGCAATCAATGGTGTTTCAGCTAAAGTTTCAAAAGCTAACGAATACTTTGAATTTACATTTAACTCAGACGCTATTGACTTATTTGGAAAAACAGGGCCAAATATGTCATCATTTGACGTATACATCGATGATGAATTAGTTCTTGAAAATGTTTCAGCAGTTACAACTGAAGAAACATACAACCATTGTTTATTAACATTATTTACACCTGAAAAATATGACTTAACAAAAGATCACAAAATGAAGATTGTAAATAAAGAAAATAAACCATTATTCTTTAACTACATTTTAACCAAATAAGATGTAATTGCAAAATTTAGAAGATACACTATGGTGTCTTCTTTTTCTTTTACTTTTTTGCAAAAAACAAAACAAAAAACCTTCACCACTAGGATGAAAGTTTAAATTTAAAAATTATTTATTACGTTTTCAACGTTTTTTGTAGAAGATAAATCCAAAGATTGAACCAATTAAAGCAAGTAATCCGGACACACCACCTGCAATTGGACCAGCTAAATTTGAATCACTATTTGTGTTTTCTTTTTTATCTTCTACTTTAGCAGGGTCTACTGGTTTAGTTTCTGGTTTAACTTTACCGTTAAGAGCTTCTGTAGCTTTTTGAAGTACAACTAATTTTTTAGATAAATTAGGAATTTCTGTAGCAAAGTCTTCTTTTGTTTTAATTTCTTCAAAAGCAGCTAATGCATTATCAAATGCATCTTTAAATTTTTTATCAGCTTGAATGTATTGTGTTGTTTCTTTCATCGCTTCAGCTTTCTCAACAACATCAAATGCACTGTTAACTTCTTTTACATTATTTTTAATGTATTCAATCTTAGTAACTTCATCTAAGCTGTTTACTGCATTTCTTGTAGCTTCTTTTTGAGTATCTAATAAGTTTGAAGCAGCTTCAAGAGCAGCGAGCGCTTCTTCTTTAGCTGTTTTCAATCTACCAGTACCATCAAGAGCATCGTGAGTTGATTTTAATGTATCTAACTTGTTATCTAAGTTAGGATATGGTTCATCAAAGTCAAGTGTTGTTGTTAAGTCGTTTAAACCAGTAACTGCATCATCAAATACATCTTGGTTTGAAGCTTGAGTGTATTTGGTTTCTGATTCAAGTTCTCTAGCAGATTCAACTTTAGCAATTGCTGCATCAATGCTTGATGCATTTGAAACTACTTTATCAATTTGTGCTTTACCAGATTTAGCTTCTGCTAATTTGATAGCTTTTTCTTTTTGGGTTTCCGATAATTTAGGTAATGAGTTAATTTTAACTATAGCATCTTCTTTTTGAGTTTCAAGTAATTTTTCTTCAACATCAGTAATTGATGTTTTAGCTTCAACTTCATTTTTAGCAGCATCTTTTTGAACTGATGTTAAGTTTTCAAGTGCCTCAATAGCTTTAATTGCTTCAGCTTTTGCAGTATCTAATCTATCTTTACCATTTAATGAACCCTTAGTTTCAGATACAACTTGTAATTTAGTATCTAATTGGTCAAATGGAGTTTCAAAGTCTGTGTAGCTTGATAATCCATCTAATGCAGTTATAGCATTATCAAAGTTTGTCTTAACATCATCTGATGCTTGTTTGTATTGAATTTCTTCTTTTATAACAACTTCATCATTAAGTGTTCCAATACCGCTGTTAACTTTTTCTGCATTAGCAACAATTGCATCAATTTCATCTTTAGTTGCTTTTGAGTTAATTAAAGCTTTAACAGCTGGTTTTTGCACATCATCCAATAAGTTTGATAATGAGTTGATTTTATTTGATGCATCTTGTTTTTGAGCATTTAATAATTTTTCAGCAACATTAGCGACAGTTGTCTGCTTTTCAACTTCAGTTTTTGCATATCTTTTCTCATCATTTGATAAGTTAGTCAATGCATCAATAGCAGATTTAGCAGTAGCTATTGCAGCATCTAAGTTTTGTTGACCATCAAGTGAGTTGATTGCATTATTAAGAGCTTCTGTTTTTTCTGCAATGTCAGCAATAGGACTTGTTGTAAAGTCTGTTACTGTTTCTACACTTGGTAAGTTGTCAAAAGCTATTTGAGCATCTTGTTTTTTATCTGAATCAGCTTCTGTGAATTGTGGTTTTGATTTAACATCATTAAATCTTTGAACTTGTTCAATTGCAGCATCAAGATTTGTTGCGTTTGAAACAATGTCCTTTGTTAATTGAATTGTTATTGCTGCATCGATTTGGTTATTTGCTTCTATAATTTGTTCTTCTAATAAGTATGTTAATTTAGTCAATTCAGATTTTGCAGTTTGTCTTGCTGCTTTTAATTCAATTAAAACATTATTAAGTTTTTCAGCATTGCTTTTAATATCTGTAACTTCTGAAATTGAGTTAACTGAAGTTATTCTATTTGCAAAAGTATCTTTTTGTTCATTTGATAATTCACTTAAATTAGAAATGAAAATGTTAGCTTGTTCTTTTTCTTTTTTAAGTCTGTCTAATCCGTTCAAGTCACCTTTTACATTCTCAAGAGCTATAACGTTTGCATCAAAGTTCGCAGATAATGTAGAAAAATCAATTTGTGATTTTAATGGTAATAAACTGTCCAATATAGTATCAAAGTTTGTTTTTCTAGAACCTTCGGCTTCAGTGTAGTTTATTGTTGATTTTTCAAATTCAGCTTCTTTAATTTTCGGAAGTGCATAATCAACTTTTGAATAGTTTCATTGAATTGCATCAATTTCAGTTTTTGTAGTTTTATTATTAATTAATTCAGCTGCTTTTTCTTTTTGAGTTTGTCCTAGATTAGATAATGAATTTATTTTGTTGATTGCATTTTGTTTTTGAGCTTCAAATAATTTTAAATTAACTAAATTAATTGTGTTAGCAGCATTGATTCCATCTTGTGCAGCTTTTATTTGTTCTCCAGTTAAATTAGTTAATTTATTCAACTCATTTAATGCATTTGTTCTTGCAGATGATAATTTAGAATCACCATCAAGATCCTTGATAGCGTTTTTTAAGTTAACTGTTAATATATCAATATTAGAAATTGATCTTGTAAAGTCTGAATTTGATTTGATATTGTCTATTGCACTTTTAGCAGAATCAAATGTTTGTTTTTTATTATTCGCAGCTTCTGTATATGCTGGTTGATTTAATTTCAAATCAGCAATTGAAAGTTGTTCTAATGCAGCATTTAATTTTGTAGCATTAGAAACAATTAAATTTACATCATTCACAGTTTGCGCATTACTAATTGATGTTTTAGCAGCTGGTTTTTGAACATTGTCTGATAAGTAAGTTAACTTATCAATATTTTTGTTAGCTTCTGCTTTTGCAGTATCTAATCTTCTTTCACCATCTAAGTTGTTTTTTGCTATCTGCAAGTTCGGTATTGCAGTATCAATATTCTCAATTCCTCTATCAAATGTATTTGAATTTTTAACTGTATTAGCAACTATTTCTGCATTATCATAAGCTTTTTTAAGATCTGTCGACGCTTCTATATAGTTAATTGATGACTTTACAGAATCAAAATTCTTGAGTTGAGCATTAAAGTTGTTTAATTTAATTACATTTGAAACTATTGAATCCATCGCAACTCTATTTGCACATTGTTCAACTGAAGTTTTTGCACTTGATTCTTGTGTATCAGTTAAGTTAGATAAACTATCAATTGTTTGATTAATAGCTTGATGTTCAAAATTATTTAATTGCTTAACTGCATTTTGCAATTCAATTGCATCTGCATAAGATCTTTTTTGGTTAAGTTCAGCAACTTTTTGATCAATAACGCTTTGTTCTAAATATTTAGATGACAAAATAGATTGTCTAATTGAATCTAAATTAGATTGTCCATTTAACATCGAAATAGCAGATTGCATACGTTGTTCAATATCATTAACTTTTGTTTCTTGAATTTCTGAAAGTGTTAATTGCTCATTAATTTCAGTAATTAATTGATCAATTTTAGTTGTTCCACCACTATTATCAAGTAAGTAATTAATTTGAGTTTTTTGTTCTTCACATTTTTGTAATGCAGCTCTTAATCTTTCTCTATATAAGTTTTGATCATATTGTTTTCTTAAGTCTTCAAGTGATTTAATAATTTGATTGCATTTATCATAATGAGTTTGCAATCTGCTTTTTATATTCGCAAAATCAATAGTTTCATCATTATTAATTGTTTCTTTGATAATAGCTTGAATAGATTGAATATTTTGGTTTAATTCTGCTTTTTTATCTTGGTAGTTAATTTGTAAATTATATAAATCTAAGTCAGTAACTTTTTGATTGAACAATCCTAAATAATCCTGAAGATCGTTCAAGATTGTTTTTAATCCAGCTAATTTATTTTTCTTCTTGATGTAAATGTTGAGAACATTTTGATATTCAGGTAATTTAGGAATTGTTGTAATTACATCTTGAAATGCTTCATAACTATCTTCTGATAATTTAGATTTGTCAGCAGTTGTTATAAAACTTAATTGAGAATTTCTAAATGGAACTGATGAATTAAATGTTTTTATATCTGATTTCAAAGCTTCATAAGCATTTTTTAAGTTTGTAATTTTATTTTGAACTTCAGTTTTATCTGAATCAAATAAGTCGGCTCATTCACCTCTTTGGTCAGTCATTGGTTGAATGATATATGAATTAGCTACACTTACAATTTCATTTTGAATATGAAATCTAATGAAATTTTGGTAAGTTGTATTAGCAAGAGTATCTGAATATGCCACATAACTTCTCCCTATTCTAAGAAGTTTATTTACATATTCTTCATTTCTAGAAACCGTAAGTGTTCCTTCAACATTTAAAATTCTTTTTGGAGTTGGATAGTAAATGTTTGTTGGAGTTTCTTTGTAGAAAACTAATTTGATTGAATCGCCTAAAACAAATTTATTAGCTAACTGAATTCTTGTGTTTGTATCAGTTATCTTTTTCTTTTCTAAAAGATTATTACCTTTGTAAACTTCAACAAAGTAATCTTTCATAGGTTGGTTTAATTCAATAATCGATGTATTGTCAACTAATTTAGTAACAGGAATCGCATTTAATTGTCTTCCTAAAATTCCACGGTTAATTGCTCTTTGACTATACATATAGTTTTTACGCACTATAGCTAATGCAAGGGCATCTCCAGGGAAATCCATTGGTACAATTCCTAATTGTTCTCATTGTTCTTCTTTTTCTCGAAGTTTTTTAACAAGTCATTTATTTAAAGGTTCGCTAGTCCTTCAAGGTTGCTCACCGTTAGATCTTGAAATGAAGTTGGTCATTATGTCATTGTGGAAATCATTTAGATCTTGATACATGTTTGCCATAGACTCAAATGTTCTCTTCTTTACATCTTCTGTTGAATCATATGTATCTTGTCAAATATTTCAGTTATTACGGTGATCGATGAAAGTTCCATAGTTATTATCTGAATAAACTTTGTGGTGAAAGTTATTTACAACAAAAACTTTACCTCTTAGTTCATTAAGTGTTGGGTTCAGATTATTATTACGAGAATCATTTTTGAAGAGGATATCTTTGAATTTATAAAGATTATCAATT
Source organism: Mycoplasma sp. 1199 (assembly GCF_034863365.1). Taxonomy (NCBI): domain Bacteria; kingdom Bacillati; phylum Mycoplasmatota; class Mollicutes; order Mycoplasmatales; family Mycoplasmataceae; genus Mycoplasma; species Mycoplasma sp. 1199. Next base: position 57,983 of record NZ_JAYFFA010000002.1, read on the forward strand.
ATTGAGTTTCTTCATTTTATACAATCTGTAGCAGATAAATTACCAACATCTACATTTTCATCTTTTATACGTAAAATGATTGTTTCACTTGAGTGTGCAGTTAAGAATTTTTTACACTCGTCTAACACATTTTTTAGATATAAGTTATTTGAATCTGCTCCACCGTGATTAACCAAATTGTTTCTATCTAAGCGAATATCAAAATAGCGAATACCCATTTTCAATTGGGTAGGTAAATTTTTGTACTGTGTTCTAGCTCAAGCAGAACCGAAAAATCATCTAAAACCTTTACCATCATACATACCGCTATCGTGAGTTCCTGGTATAGAAAGCTCTGATAGTAATTTATTCCCATCAACATCAGCCATTCAATCACTTAAATTCAATTGTGTTTGTGTTTCACGTGAATAAGCTTTATTTTCATCTGTTCAAGAAACACTTTGTTGAACAATTGCTGAAATTGCAGTCAATGAAAGGATCGGAGCTGCTCCGAGGGTTAAACTTATTATTAATTTCTTATTTCTTTTTTTCATAAATGTACCAACCTACTCAAAATTTGAGTAATCCTAATAAATTTATAAATAAATTTATTATATTTTATCTGTCTATTTTAACAAATTCTAAACACTATACACAATGTCTGATTGTTAAATTTCAAGATTTATTAGCTTATTTAAATTTGATTTACATTTTTTACTTTTAAGTCTAGGAGAATATTATAAAAGTAAAAAAAATAAGATGCAATTGCATCTTATAAATATGATTTTTTGATTGGGAATTTTTTAGTTAATTCTAAAACTTCTTGTTTAAGTTCATTTAGTTTATCGATTCCATTTTCTGAACTTAACATTTCATAATTTCTAAGTGTGTAATCAATTATGTCAGCTAATTTATCTCATTCTGTGAAATCTCTACTTGTCATAGCAGCAGTTCCAATTCTAATACCACTTGCTACAAACGGTGAAAGTGTATCGAATGGAATTGTGTTTTTGTTTAATGTAATGTTGATTTTACCTAAGATTTCTTCAGCTTCTTTACCGCTAATGTTGTATGTTGATAAAACATCAATCATAAATAAGTGGTTGTCTGTTCCACCTGAAATAATTTTTGCACCTTTGTTAATGAAGTTATTACATAACTTAGCTGCATTTAATCTAATGTTTTTTGCATATTCTTTAAACATAGGTTGCATAGCTTCATAAAAGCTTACAGCTTTTCCAGCTATAGCGTGGAATAATGGACCACCTTGGTATCCAGGGAATACTCATCTGTCGATTTTTTTAGCAATTTCTTCATCATTAGTCATAATGATCCCACCTCTGCCTCCACGTAATGTTTTATGTGTTGTAGAAGTAATAATATCTGCATAGCCAACTGGCGATGGGTGTTCTCCAGTAGCGACAAGTCCTGCAATGTGAGCTATATCAGCAAGTAATTTTGCACCACATTTATCAGCTATTTCTCTGAATTTAGCAAAGTCAATTGTTCTTGAATAAGCCGAATAACCACAAATAATTAAGTGTGGTTTTTCTTTTAGAGCAAGTTCTAAAATTGCATCATAATCTAAAATTCCATCTTTACCTAAATCATATGAAACTGAATCATAGAAAATTCCACTAAAACTGATTTTGTATCCGTGCGTTAAGTGTCCACCTGAACTAAGTGAAAGTCCCATAATTTTTCCTCCACTAGGTACAACCGATGCAATAGCAGCAGCATTTGCAACTGAACCTGAATAAGGTTGCACGTTAGCAAATTTAACACCAAAAATAGCTTTTAATCTATCAATAGCAGCTTGTTCAACTACGTCAACATTTTCACATCCACCATAATATCTTCTATTTGGGTAACCTTCACCATATTTGTTTGTTAAAATGCTACCTTGAGCTTTAAGTACATCTTCTGAAACATAGTTTTCACTAGCGATTAATTCAATGTGATCTTCTTGTCTTTTTAGTTCATTATTAATTGCATCTTGAACTAATTTATCTTTTAAACTAATATCTGAATACATAGGTCTCCTAGTTGTTAAAGTGTGAATCTATTTTTTCAATTTGCTCACTTGAACCTGTAATTCTAAGTGTTACATTGTGTGAATTTTCTTTTTTGTAATCATCAATTTGGTCAATGCTGAAACAATTTGAAACTGATTTAATTTGATTAATTTTATCTTTGATGTACTCACCGTTTCCAAGTTCAAATGTAAGGTCAAGTGTTTTATATGGTTCAGTATTAACTGATTGGAATTTAGTTGCTGCTTCTTTGTTTCTAATGTTTTTAATCACATCTGTAAATAATTCGGCATAGAATGCATTTGTCTTATCAATTGATGGATGAATTTTACCTAATCAACCTAATTCAACTTGTGCACCTGTGTTTTGGTCAATGTAAACAATTTTTGCAGATGCATTTGGATGAACTAAAGCATTGTCTTTTAAAGGAACAAATTCTAAATCTAATTTTGCAAAATTAATAATATCTTGTTTCATTTCAAAGAATGATTTAGTTGTTGAAGCAAGACCTAAAACTTCATTAGAGTTCCCGATCATTCCTACTTCAAAAATGTTAATTGAGTTTAATTTACGTTTTTGATTGTATTCAACAACTTCTTGCAATGAAACAATAATTGAATTACGTACGTATTCTCTTTCTTTAGAAACGAATGTTAATAAAGGCCTAACAGTTTCTTTTAAGTCTAAAACTTTAAAGTTTGCTTTTTCTTTAGAAACAAGTGTAAATGTTCTAACTTCTGAATAACCCATCCCACTAATAATATTTTTTGTTCTATCTTTTGATTGTGTAATTAATGGAACGTTTTTAACAACTTCTTCTTTAAAGTTGCTGTATGAATAGAATCTGAATAATTCTTCCATAACATCTTCAAATAAGTTAACATCATATCTATAGTTAGGGACTTTAACAATGTCTGCTTCAAAGATAAATCCTAATTTACTTAATTGATCTTTAGCTTTGTTAAATTCAACTAATTGATTGTCTGATTTATTTGAGTAAACTTTTAATTTTTCATTATCAATTTTTATTTCTTTGTAGCTATCAAATTCAAATTCACCAATTGTATTTGAGACTTGTAAATCATTGCAGTATGATCTGATGAATTTAACTGCTAAACTTGCTAATTCGGGTGTAATTGTTCTTGCACCTTGTGCAGCTGAGTTTGAAATTAATTTAAGTTCTTTAGATGAATGTCTAACATCTGTAGACTTAAACACTCCAACTTCAAATAAATAATCATTTGTTTGTTCTGTAGCTTTCGTGTCTTCTAGACCCATAGCGCAAGCAACTGAAACAGGTTTATTGTTAGCAAAAATTGTTAAAACATTATTTAATTCAACTTCTTTATTTCCTAAAATAACTAATTTTCCTGAATAATAATCTGCACTTAAATTGTTTTCTAATTTTGTAGCATCATAAACGTGAGCAGGAACACCATAGTTAATTAATGTTAAGTTTGTTAAATTAACTGCTCAGTCAAATTTTGTATCAATACCGTGTTTTGCAAGTAACATTTTTTCATATAAAGTTATTTCTTTTTTACCTTTAACTTCTGTAAATGATAAATGTTGTGCTTTGTTTTTATTAACTGTAAATTGTGTTGTAAATGAACTTGGTGTTTCTTTTAATACGCTTATAAAGTCAGTATCAAAATATGAAGCTAATTCTCTAGCTAAAACATAATATGAGTTCGCATCATTTCTGTTTGCCGTTACTGAAATTTCAATAAGTGTATCATTAAGACCTAAAAGTTCCATTGCATCATCTTCAAGTGTAGCAAAATCGTTTGGTAAAACTAAAATTGAGTCAGTATATGATAAAAGTGAATTATCATATTCAATTTCAGATCACGCACCGAACATTCCTTGTGATAAAACACCTTTAATTTCTTTGTCTGCTAAAACAAAATCGCCTTTTGATGCACCTGTTGGGAAGCAAATTGTAAGGTCACCTGGTTTTAAAATTCTATTATTTGTTTGAATTGTGTATTCACCTTGTTTTGTTAAAACTTTAACTACATCTAATTTGTCTGAATTAGGGTTAACCGAAACTTCTAAAACTTTTGCAAATACTAAACCTTTAACGTCAGAGAAAGGTGAAACCGATTCAACTTCTAAACCTAAGTTGTTTAATGCTTTTTCTACTTCTTTTGCATCTAACTTAATATTTGGTAAATATTTATTTAAATGTTTTAAAGATAAAATCATAAATTACTTTCCTCCTTTAGTTAAATCTCATTCGATTGGTTTTACATTGTTTTGTTTAAGTTTTTTATTAATAGTTTTAAATAAGTGTGAATCTGCAAAACCTTTATTGTAACTATATGGACTTGGGTGTGCAAGTTCAACTAAGTTCTTAGGATTAATAGCTATATCTTTAATGAATTGTTGTGCTTTTTTACCTAACGCAACTACAATGACATTAGGGTTTTGCGCAACTACTTCCTCAACTACTTTGTGTGTGAAAGTTTCTCATCCTATTCTGAAGTGCGAAGCAGGCTTGCTTTGAGCAACTGTTAAAACTGTATTTAATAATAAAACACCTTGTTTAGCTCAAGAAACAAGTGAAGTTGTTTCTAATTTTGTTTTAGGATAATCTTTTTTAAGTTCCTTAAGCATATTATTTAGTGATGGAGCAAATTTGTCATCGTATGTTGAAAATGCTAATCCATCAGCTAAACCTAATGTGTGGTATGGATCTTGACCTAAGATAATAACTTTAGTTTCATTAACTTGGAAGAATTCAAATGGTTTAAATAAATCCATTTGGTGTGGAAAAACTTTAACTCCATTTGTTTCTTCTTCTTTTAATTTATCTAAAATTTTTGTAAAGTATGGTTTTTGACCTTCTGACTGTAATATTTTTAAAAAACTATCTTTCATTTTTAAATTGCTCCATTATTCTTAAATCATTTCTGTATAAATCTCTTATATCTGTAAAACCATATTTAATCATTGTGATACGTTCAATTCCAATACCAGCTGCAAAACCGTTAAATGACGAATCAAAACCAGCCATTTCTAACACACTTGGATGAAGCATACCAGCACCTAAAATTTCAATTCATCTATTTTTGTAAAATACATCAACTTCAACACTTGGTTCAGTGAATGGGAAGTAACTTGGTCTTAATCTGATTTCAACATTTTCTTCTAAAACATATGAAAGTAAATCTTTAAGAGTTCAAATTAAGTTAGAGAATGAAACTTTTCCAACTGTAACAAAGTCAATTTGAGTAAATTGGTGTGAGTGAGTTGCATCATCTTCATCATTTCTGTAAACTTTACCAATAGCAAAAGTTGAAAATTCCTTATTAGGATTTTCTTCAAGAACTTTTGCAGTAATACCTGTATTATGTGTTCTTAATAAAGTTTGTTCTGTAATGTAAAGTGAGTCATGCATTCCTCTAGCTGGGTGATCATCTGGAATATTTAAACGTTTAAAGTTATATTCATCAGATACAATTTCACCATCTTTACGTTCATAGTATCCGTGTTGGAAAAATCAATCTCTTAATCTTTCTTCTACAAGTGTGATTGGGTGTAATGCTCCAGGTTTTAAAACAGGAATTGTTACGTCAATAAATTCTGAATTAATTTTCTTTTCAATTTCAAGTTTTTGAATTCTTTCTTCAGCTAACTTAAAGAAATCTTCATATTCTTTTTTAAGAACTGTAATTTTTTGTCCAATTTCTTTCTTTTGTTCAACTGGGGCTGTTTTTAATTCTTGTTGAAGTTTGTAAATTTCTCCTTCATTTGAAAATACACTTGCTTTTGCTACTTTAAGATCTTCTAATGAATTAATGTTTTCTAATTTTAAATTCATCTAATCCTCCTTAATTGCTTCCTTGATTTTTTGTCAATATTTTTTGTATTTTTGTTCGTTTTCATTTAATCCAGCAAAATAAAATTCTGCTTTAGATAATTCTTTTGGTAAATATTGCTGATTAACATAATTGTTTCAGTAGTTATGTGGATATTTGTAATCAATTCCATCACCTAATTTAGCCGCTGATGCATAATGTGAATCTCTTAAATGTTTTGGTATTTGATAAATTTGTCCTGAATCTAAGATTTGCTCTGTGTTTTCGATTGCAATGTATGTTGAGTTACTTTTTGGTGCTAGTGCAATATCAATAATTGCAAAAGCAATTGGTAATTTTCCTTCGGGCATTCCAAGTCGCTCAAAAGCTTCAATTGCATTGAGCACTCTTAAGTTTACATTCGGTGAAGCGTGACCAATATCTTCATATGATGCACAAATCATTCTCCTGAATAATCCATCAACATCTCCACTTTTTAAAATTAACATCCCATAATACAGTGCAGCATTTACATCTGAACCTCTAAGAGATTTGTGAAATGCAGATAAATTGTTGTAATGTGCGCTTGAATTTAAGTCACTGTAGAAGTTAATATTCGGAATAACTTGTTTCAGTTGCTCTTTGGTAATTTCTACACCTGGATCTGAACATAAAATTAGCATATGTAAATTGTTAATACTTAATCTTAAGTCTCCTGAAGAAAATCTAGCTAAGTTTTTTAGAACATCCATACTAATTAAATAGTTAGGAAAACTTTCCTTAACAATTTGATTAAGTTTCTCTGCGATTTCATCTTCTGAAATCTTAAAAAACTGCACAATTTGCATTCTACTTCTTAGAGCAGGTACAACTTTAAAGTAAGGGTTTTCTGTTGTAGTTGCATAAACAATAATCTTGTCAAATTCTAGATAAGATAACAAAATGTCTTGCTTATCTTTATTTAATCTATGTATTTCATCGATGATGATTACATCATTATTTTTCAAAATATTAATTAATTTATCTTTATTATCAACTGATGCGTTAAACAAATCATACTTAAGACCTAATTGGTTAGCCAAAATCATTGCACTTGTTGTCTTACCGGTTCCTGATTCACCAAAGAAAATAAAACTTGTTGTTATTTTGTTTGCAATAACTTTTTCAAGTAATTTAACAACGTGCTTTTGTCCGACAATGTCTTCTAATTTAGTTGGTCTAATTAAATTTGCTAGATTTTTATTGTTCATAACACCCTTTTAGTTAATTAATAAAATAAATTTTATTAATTATACATTTTTATTTTTTTAAAGATTGCACTTTGTTGTTTAGTTTATAGTAATAAAAGTTTAAAGTAGCAAAACTTTTAAAGCTTGCACACTATTATAAAAATAAAAATAACTGCTTTGTAGCAGTTAAATTTAGTCAATTACATATTGTGATATGGTACATTAGTTTTAACAAAAATGAATTTATGATTTGGAAGTATTTCTTGAAGTTGTTCATACATATCAAGCGCAAATACTTCTTCATCTAAGTGTGGAACTTCTAAAATGTTTGTGTTTGTTTGGTCAAATACGATTCAGTCACTTCATCTAAAGTCACTTGAAATGATTAAGTCACATTTTGTAGCTAAATCATTAATTTGTCCAATGTATCCACTTCCACTTAAGATTGCAACTGTTTTGAATTTTTTATCGTAGTTTTCAGGTGCAACATTAGTTCTAAATGAGTGCAATCCTAATCTTTTTTCTAATAATTCTTTAATTTGGTTTAATGATAAATTAGCATCAACAACTGATGAGAATTTTTGTGTTAATTCTTCATTTTGTTTTGCTTCTATACCCATATATCTTGCAATTTGGTATGAAGTACCTTTTGGATCGCAGTCGTAATTTGTGTGCATTGAGAATGCTGTAATTTGGTGTTTTCTAAGTAAATTTAAGATTTCTCTTTTGTATGGTGCTTTGTAATCTTCATCAATTCATCTTCTTTCGAATTTGAATGGGTGGTGTGTTAAGATAACGTTGCAATCATTGTCAATTGCTTCTTGAAGCACTTCTTTTGTAAGGTCGATTGCTAAAACTGCACCTTTGAATTTTTTAGCTTGAACTGTTTTAACTGAGTACCCTGATGGATCTCAAATTTCTTTGTTTTCTAATGGGTACATTTTGTTTAATAATTCAATAAAATCTTTAATTTTTAAACTTTTTTCTCTCATAATATCTATTTTTCCTAATTTTGCTTAATTGTTGTTTTTAGTTTCTAATAAAGTCTTTTAAGTTTTTACCATGTTTTGGATCTGATTTAAGTTTACGTAAGATTTTGTTTTCAATTTGTCTTACACGTTCTTTAGAAACTCCTCCACGGTCTAGTGCTAATTCTTCTAATGAGTGCACTCTGTATTTGTTTCCGTTTTCATCAACACCGATACCAAAACGTTTACAAATAAGTTTTTTATCTTCTGGATCAAGGTTGTTAACCATATCTAATAAGATTTCTTCTAATTCTTCTTGTGAAGCATAATCAACCGGCGAAACAATGTTGTCATCTTTAACAAAGTCACTGAATGATGAATCGTTTTCTTTACCGACTTGTTTATCTAATGAAATAGGGTCGATATTAATTTTTCTAATGTATCTAACTTTAGCAGCATCATATCCATTTTGGTATCTTTCTGCAATTTCCTCATCAGATGGTTCTCTTCCTAATTCTTGTTGTAATTCACGTTCAATTTTTGAAATTTTGTTAATTGTTTCAACCATATGAACAGGCACACGGATTGTTCTAGCTTGGTCAGCTACAGCTCTTGTGATAGCTTGTCTAATTCATCAAGTAGCATATGTTGAGAATTTAAATCCTTTGTTAACGTCATATTTTTGAACGGCTTTTAAGATACCTGAGTTACCTTCAGAAATTAAGTCAATAAATGTAAGCCCTCTGTTTTTGTATTTTTTAGCATTGTTAATAACTAAACGTAAGTTTCTTTGGATAAGTTTATCTCTTGCTCTTTTTCCTCTGAAACCACCTTTTTCCATTAATTTAGCTAAGTGTTTTTCTTCTTCTAAAGTTAATAATTCTCCATATTTACCGATTCAACGCATATATCATTTAACAATGTCATTTGTTTCAGTAAGTTTGTTTGATAAGTTATATTTAATTTTTGTATCGTCAGCTAATTCTATTGGTTCATCGTAAGTTTCAAAAACTAAATCCATATCATCAAAACCTGAATCAATTCCTGCATCATCAAAGAATTCATCGCTTAATCTATGAACTTCAGTTTCTTTTTCTTCGTCTTCCTCTTCTTCTTCATCAGCTTCTATTTCTTCATCTGGAATTGTGTAGTAATCTTCGTTTTCGTCATCTTCATAATACTCATCATCATCCATATCATCAGAATCAAAGCCGCCGTCAAAGTCAGGTTCCTGATCATCAAGGTCAGTTAATTTTTCAAAATCATAGTCATCTAGACTTTTTTCTTTTGTTTTCTTAGATTTTTTTGATTTTGCAGGCGCTACATCTTCAAAATCAGCTTCTGTATAGTCATCATTGTCACCAAAGTCAACATCATCAATAATAATATTGTTATCTTTTAATTCTGACATAAAATCATCAATAGTGTCTTCATCAATAGATAAACCTTTTGAGCTTAAGATATCAAAGACTTCTTCTTGAGTTAAGTAATCTTTGTGGTGCTTTTTAAGCTCTCTCTTCATATAATTAATAATCTCTTCAAATTTATACATAAATTATCTTCCTCTCTTCTTATCAGGTTTATTTGAGTTAAGTTTTTTCAAGTTATTTATTGTGTCAACAAGATATGGTGGCAATGCATCTCCCTTAGGTAAATCTGCAATTGTTTGTTGTATAAATGGTTCTTGTTCTACTATATATGAATTAAACGAAAGCATACTTGTCTCTGTAAAGAAAGTTGTTTCTTCATATAACTCGTGTAAATAATTTTCAATGATTTCTGAATTAACTTCAGCTTCAGTCATTCCACAATTTTTAAGTAAATATTGCTTGAATATGTCTAAATAATTTTCATTTAAATATTGTTTGGTGTTTTTCATGACTTCTTTGTATAGTTTGCCAATTTGAGTTGGGTAGCTAAAAACAGCACTAATATGTTCTGTTTGTTTTAGGATATCCAAAATATGAGAGTTCATCATAGCTTGAGTTAAGATTTTCAATCTATTTTGAATACCTAAAGTAGTGAGCTTGCTGTAAAAATCTTTTTCATCAAACCTAACATTGTTAAGTGCTTCAACGAACCCATCATATGGATCAATAGGTGCATATGGGTCATTTGCAACAAATTCATCATACTTGACTTGTTCTTGGATTTGTCTTTTAGGAACAATTTTTAGTTCGTAATTAAATTCTCTTTGTAATTGTGATTTTAAATATTGTTGTTCTTTTTCACTAAATAAATCAAGGTATTTATTAAGTTCAATGATAAACAAGTTAAAGTGATTAAAGTCATAACTATCACTGCTGATTTGATGTTTGATTTTTAAACGATTGTAAAGAAAGTCGATAGCAGATATTTGTGAATTGTTAATCAAGTCAACTAAAGTTTGTGCACCATATTCATTTAAAATTTCGTCAGGGTCTTTTGAATAAGTGTTATTAATAATAGAAACATCAAAATTGTGTTCTAATAATCTACTTAAACTTCTAAACGTTGCTTCAATTCCTGCTTTATCATTATCAAGGAACATTAAAACTTTTGTGTTTTTGATAAGCGCCAAATGTTCTTTAGTAAGTGCAGTCCCCATAATTGCAACTACGTTTTCAATTCCTGCTTTATAACAAGCAATAACATCCATATAACCTTCAACAATTACAACTTGTTTTTTAGTTCTAATTGAATCTTTAGCATTATGGTAGTTATATAAAATTCTCGATTTGTTAAATGCAACAGTTTCTGGAGAGTTAATGTATTTAGGCGAATTAGGATCATTGTTATTTAGTTTTCTTCCACTAAATCCAACAATGTGTCCGTGTTCATTAGCAATACCAAAAGTTACTCTATCCCAGAATAACTCGTGCATATCTGCATTAACTAATCCTGCTTGTTGCATTTGATGTGTTGAATAATTTAAATTAGTTAAATAATTAACCAAAACATTTTTAGGTGCATAACCAATGTTGAATTTTTCTCTAATTTGATTGTCAATTTTACGTTTAGCTAAATATTCTTTAGCAGCTTGATTGGTTAAATATTGAACTTTGTAAAATGAGTTTACAATGTCTAAAACATCAGTTATTTCAATTACTTCTTGAGAATAATTTGTTGTTTCAGTTTGCTTATATTGTTCAAAATCAAGTTCAATATTTGATCTTTTAGCTAAATATTCTAATGTGTCTACATAAGAAATACTTTTGTATCTTTTCACAAACTCAATTACGTCACCAGCAGTTTCACAAACAAAGCATTTGAAAATTTGCTTAGCTTGAACAACACTTAAACTAGGTTTAGTATCTTGGTGAAAAGGACATAGTCCTACATAACTATTTCCCTTTTTATGTAATTGAATAAATTCAGAAATAACATCAACAATATCATTTGCATGCTTAATTTGATTTGTTATTTCAGAAGTTAATCTTGCTGACATTATTTCCTCCTTTGAATTAATTTAGTTATTTTTATTTTTGAATAAATGAAATTACTTGGTCAATTGATACTCTGACTTGTTCCATAGTATCTCTGTTTCTTAAAGTAACTGCATTATCGTCTAATGTGTCATAGTCAATTGTTAAACATCAAGGTGTTCCAATTGCGTCTTGACGACGATATCTTTTTCCAATTGAACCTGCTTCATCATAAGTTACTGAAATTCCAGCAGCAACTAAATTGTTGAAAATTTCTTTTGATTTTTCATTTAACTTTTTAACAAGTGGCATAACAGCAACTTTGTAAGGTGCAATTTCGTAAGGGAAACGTAAAACAATTCTTGAATCATTATTTTCTAATTCTTCTACATCATAAGCACTTGTAATTACAGCTAACATTAAACGATCTAATCCGATGCTTGGTTCAATTACATATGGAATAACTTTTGTATTAGTTTCAGGATCTAAGTAATCAAGTGATTCTCCTGTTGCATTCATATGTGACTTAAGATCGTAATCTGTTCTGTTAGCAACCCCAAGTAATTCACCTCAACCAAAAGCAAAATTAAATTCAATATCACTTGTTCCTGCTGAATAGTGAGCTAACTCTTCTGGATCGTGAGCTCTAACTCTGATTAAGTCTTTTGAAATTCCTAATTGTTGCACAAAGTTATAAGCTTTGTTTACATAGTAGTCAAATCATTGTTGTGCTTCTTCAGGTTTTGTGAAGAATTCAAGCTCCATTTGTTCAAATTCCCTTGTTCTGAAAATGAAGTTTCCTGGTGTAACTTCATTTCTAAAGCTTTTTCCAACTTGTGCTACACCAAATGGCAATTTAGCTCTCATTGTTCTTTGAACGTTTTTGAAGTTAATAAAAATACCTTGTGCTGTTTCAGGTCTTAAGTAAACTTTTGATTTAGCACCCTCAACAACTCCTTGAGAAGTTTCGAACATTAAGTTAAATTTCTTAATGTCTGATCAATCTGTTTTATCTCCTTCATATTCTTTGATGTGCTCTCTTACAAAAACAACCATTTCTTCAAAGCTCATTTTTTCAGGAATTAAATCAGGATTTACTTCTTGAATTAATTTGTCTGCTCTATATCTTTTTCCATTAACTTTGTTTTCGATTAAAGGGTCAGAGAAGTTAGAAACGTGACCACTTGTCACTCAAACTTGTGGGTTCATTAAAATTTTTGAGTCAATTAAGTAGTTGTTAGTTTCTTTGATAACAAATTCACGTTTTCAAGCTTGCTCAATGTTATCTTTTAAAAGTGAGCCAAGCGGTCCATAATCTCAAGTATTTGACAATCCTCCATAAATTTCACTTCCTTGAAAAACAAATCCAGAGTTCTTCAAGTGATTAACAATATCATTCATTTTATTTTCTCTATTATTTAGCATAATTGTAATTTTATCACTAAACGCTTAATAAAAAATTTATTTTTTATTATCATAATTTGATGAAAACAAAAGAAAAAAGCAAAAATTTTTGAATTTTGTTACACATTTGATTTTTACACTTTGCTATTAATTTCAAAATATGTTTATCCCTTACACACTATGGAAAACATCAAAAAAATAGCTATTTTTTCTTAATTTTTGTGAAAAAAAAGCAAAAAATACCGTTTTTCCCTAAATTGTAGGGATAGAAGTAGACAAATATATCATCATTATTTATAAAAAGCATTTATAATTAAGAGGAACGAAAGTTTATTTTATATAACGTTATACAAAATTACTTATTTAAACAAAGGAGATATATGAAACGTTTACAATGTTTATATAGACCTAACAAGGATAAAAACTACCCTTGAGCTCTTAAACACCCAAAAGTTGAAAGTCCTTTAGCTCTATTCAAAACTCGTAAAGACGCTATGACCTGATTCTTATCATTAGGTTACGAGTGTGCAACTTGATTCCAAACAGATAAAAAAATCTGAGGGGGAATCGTTATCGAATTCAATGATAAAGATTCAAAAGGAAATATCGTTCCTGAATTCGAACTTAACGTTGATAAATTCGACGGTGGTTTAGATTACGAAGAAACAATAGAAGAATTAGCTATTGATCCAAAATCAATGAAACGTGATGACAAAACAGCTAAAAGAAACTTCAAAGAAGTAGTTGATTTCAAAATCATTAAAGATCACGAAACATACTTCCCAGCTGATGATGATTACGTTTACGAAAGAAAAAAATCTGCTAAAGACTTAGAAATTGAAAAATTACAAAACGAATTAAGCAAAAAAGAACAATTAGAAAAAGAAGTTAACGAACTTCAAGAAAAATTAGCTAACTCAGTTACAAAAGAAGTTTTAGTTGAAAAATTTGTAGAAAAAGATGTTGAAGTTTTACCAGTGTGTGAAGATAAAATTACAGAATATGCATACATTAGAGACTTAATGATTTCTGAACAAATCAAAGTATTAGCAATCTACGCTAGAAAACTTCGTTTAACAGCCGCTTCATTACCAGAAACATTAACATCAATAGAAGACATCAAACGTATTGAAACAAACTTTGAAAATGTTTTAAAAGCTGCTAAAGCTCTTAAAAAAGATGTTAAAGGAAATGAAGAATACAAAGAATTATTAGCTGCTATTGTTGCTACTATTTCTAAAGCAATGCAAGAATTTGCTGACAAAGTTAAAGGAAGCGAAGAAATCGAATTTAATGCTGAAACTGAAGTTTACTCAGTATGTGAATTAGTTGGAAACATTACTTTAGCACAAAAAACTTCATACGTATTATTCAACAACTTACACGTTGGATTTGTTAAAAAAGACAGCTACGACTACTCAATCTTCTTAGGTGAAGAAGCTCAAAGACAACACTTCTTAGTATTTGAATCTGTATTATCAGATGGTGTTGTTTCAGGTGAAGGTCAAGTTGTTACAACACGTTCAAGAGCTAGTCTTTTAGCAATTTTCTTAATTGTTTTAGGATACTCAATCTTAATCGTGTTAACAATCTTATTAGGATTAGGATACATCATTTAGTTTTAATCCAATGCGCAAGGCTTAAACGCCTTGTTTTTTTATTCTCTGAATGTGTTAAAATTTATATAAATATAAATTTGAAACAAGAAGGTGTAAGATGAGACTATCATTAATTTCATTAAAAAATAACTCAGTTGAAAAAGTAAGAGAATACTTAGAAAGATTAAAAGATCAAAGTGCACAGAACTTTGAAGTTATTCTTTGTTTAACTGAAAACTCAAAAGCAATTTTCAAAGTTGCTAAAGATTACTACCAATTTTTCGGTAACAGACTTATTATGATTTTCAACACAAAAAGCACTTCATATCAACACAATTTAATTAGTGCATTTAGAGTTGCAAAAGGTGAATTTATTACTGTTTTAAATTCAGATTCAACATTTAGAGATAGTTATGTTGAGAACATTTTAGAGCAAGCACAACGTTGAAATGTTGATGTTTTAGAATTCAAACCAAAACTAATTGGCTCAGTTAGATTCAAACCAAAAGAAAGAGCTGAAATGAGCCAAATGTTTGATTTAACTAAAAATTCATTACCATTAGCGTATAGTTTCCCTTTCATCTTCAATAAAGTTTTCAAGAAATCATTAATTAAAAAATTCATTAAATATAGACCTCAAATTTCAAACGATTCAATTATGTGTATTGAAGTTACATACAGTCTTTTAATGAATGCTAAAAAATATAAATACCTTGACTATAAGGTTAAAAGAGATTTTATTTCATCAGATATTTGATTGAACACACAAAATTATGTTAAATCATTTGACATAATTAAACAAATAGCAAAAAATCAGAATTTAAAGATTAATGAAGAATTAGAATATGCAAAATACTACTTCTTAAAATTACTTCTTTCAGGTTTTTTAAAAGCAAACTACTTCTTCTATAAATTATTCAATGTTCAAGATGATGAAGTTAGCGAAAAACGTAGTTCATTCCTAAATGATAAACACGCTGAAACAATTAAGAAAATCGAAGACACAGCAGATTTTCAAACGTTTTTAACAACCAACTATTATGTTTTACTTGATAATGATGAAACTAAATTGCTAAAAACTAAATTTTCTAAATTAAAGGCAGATAAATTATTAAAAGGACTTGAATAATTAACTTTCCATATGAGCTTTCTCATATGGTTTTTTAATGCAAAAAGTCAAAAATACACCATAAAATTACTAAAAATTTTATTTATCAATAGATGTGCTAAAATTTATATATATTAAAAATATATATAAAGGAGAATTTACAATTCAAATTGTAATCAAGTACAAATGTATAAAAATGCATCTTTTTTCAAGAGGTTTTTTTCAAATGTCTTCGACAATTTTTTGTTTATAGCATTTTCTGCAGTTATCTTCTTGATAATGCTAGATCACGCTAATCAAACATTAATTCACAGAATTGTTTCTGTTGTCTTAGTTTGCTTTTGAATGAATGTTTATTTCTTGATTTTACCTTTATTACTAAAAGGCAAAACACTTGGAATGAAACTATTTAAACTCAAGCTCATAGATACAAATTCAAAGCAGTTTAGTTATAAACTCATTTTCAAAAGAAACATAATAGGAATATTTATGTTGCAAGTTATCTTCTTACTCACAATTATTCCAATGTGCCTTCAAAAAGAAATGACAATCAAGGAATTTGAAAAAACAAATGAATTTAAATCATCCAGTGCATTTATATCTGCACTAATGACTGCATGATTAGCAATTCAAACAATAGGTTACACAATGTTAATTTTTTACAAGAAAAAACTAACATTACTTGACTTAATGTTTAATACAAGGATTGTTGAAGATAAGCAAATACAACAAGTGCTTGAAGAAGAAATTGTGCTTTTACCTTTCTATAATAAAGGACGTAAATATCGTTACGTTAATAAGGAGGAGAATTTATGGGATTAATTAAACCTGATTTATTAAGTGACTTAAACGAACAGCAACGTGAAGCTGTTGAATATTTTGACTCACCTTTAAGAATTATCGCAGGCGCTGGTTCAGGTAAAACTAGAGTTCTTACAAGAAAAATAGCTTACTTAATTAATGACTTAGGTGTAAGCTACAAAAACATTTTAGCTTTAACATTTACAAATAAAGCTGCAAATGAAATGAAAGAACGTGTTTTACAATATTGTTCAAAATCAGTTGATAGCGATCAACTTAAAATCTCAACATTCCACTCATTTTGTGCAAAATTATTAAGAAGAAAAAGTAAATTAATTGGATTTAGAGAAAACTTTATTATCGTAGATGACCCTGACAAAATCCAAATACTTCAAGGTATTTATGAAAAAAGAGGAATCACATCTCACGATATTAGTTATAAAACAATGATTGAGTACATTTCTTGAGCTAAAAACTTCCAAATTCAATCAGGACCTGAATTAGCAAAAATGCTAAACAAGTCACCTCAACACATCCTTGCAGTTGTATATCAAGATTACTTAAACGAATTAACTTCAAAAGGTGCTGTTGACTTTGATGACTTAATCATCTTTACAAAACTTTTATTCGATACACATCCTGAAGTAGTTGAAGAACTTAAGAAATTATTTGAATATATGCTTGTTGATGAGTTTCAAGATACATCAAAACTTCAATATGAAGTTATTAAACAAATCATTGGTCCAAATACACACTTTACAATTGTTGGAGACCCTGACCAAACAATCTACAACTGACGTGGTGCTGATGTTAACTTAATCTTAGACTTTGATAAAGATTTTGAAAACGTTAAAACAATCGTGCTTGATACAAATTACAGATCAAGTAAGAAAATCTTAGACGCAGCTAACAATCTTATTATTCATAACTCAAACCGTGTTCATAAAAATTTAATTACAGAAAACGAAGAAGGTTTAGAAATTGAGTACTACCACGGATTCAATTCAGAAGCTGAAGCTAGATGAGTAGTTCAAAAAATTAATGAACTTAAAAAACAAAAACAACAATTAAAATCAATTGCAATCTTATATCGTGCAAACTACTTATCAAGACCAATTGAAGATGCACTTATTGCAGAAAACATTAACTACAAAATCTTTAATGGAATTAAATTCTTCCAACGTGCTGAAGTTAAAGATGCACTTGCATTCTTGAAAGTTTTAGCAAACCCTAATGATGATATTTCATTTGAACGTGTTATTAATGTTCCTAATAGAGGAATTGGTCATGCTACTCTTAAAAAACTTAAAGACCACGCAGAAAACATTCACGATAGTTTATTCAACATAATGATTAAAGATATTAAAATTCTACCTATCTCAAAAGAATTAATTGTTAAATCAGTCTTCCCATTCTTATCAACTATTCGTAAATACCAAAAAGCTTTATTAACAAATAAAATAAGCTTAACTTTGAATAAATTCCTTGAAGAAATCAAATACTATGAACACATCGAAATGAATAAAAACCTTAGAGGGTCAGCTATTGATAACGTTAAGGAATTAATTAACTCAATTCAAAACTGAGAAAGCAACAATCCAGATAAGTCTGCTATTGACTACTTAAATGAAGTTGGACTAACATCAATTGAAGATGAATATGATAACCTTTCTAACTACGTTTCACTTATGACAATTCACTCTGCTAAAGGATTAGAATTTGATAACGTTTTTGTTATCGGTATGTCTGAAGGAGTTTTTCCTAACAAGCGTGCTTTAGATAGAGAAAAAAATAAAAAACAATCATCATCTCCATTAATTGATAAATATAACGATACATTAGAAGATGAAAGACGTTTAGCTTATGTTGCAGTAACCAGAGCAAAACAACGCTTATTCCTAAGTGACTCACGTGGAAAACTTATTTCATCTGATATTGATAAGAAACCTTCAAGATTTATTGGAGAAATGGGAGTTGATATTTCAGACTTTATTATCAACTACCACGGAAGAAAATTTGATGATCCTACATTCTCACCTGATGATGAAACGCCTACAAACAATAACATTGTAGTTGGAGACATTATTTCTCACGTTATGTTCGGAGAAGGTGAAGTTGTTGAAGTTAAAGGAACAGAAATTGTTATTGACTTCATTAAAGATAGAAAAATAAGAACCCTTAATAAAAATCACCCTTCAATCAAAGTAATCACAAGATAATGAATTTAACAGCTATTATTGTAATTTCAATAATCTCATTAATATTACTCTTTGTATTATTAATGGGATTTTGATTAATTATTTACTTATATTACATAAGATCAACAGCTGGAATAATTTTGTTTGAAATTGATTCAGTTAATAAAAAAGTTCTTAGATTTTCAAAAAGAAATCAAGCATTATCAACTTTATTTGATGCTAAAAAATTAGGTTTCAGAACATTTAATTTCATTACATTACAAACCTTTTTTAGCTTCCTTGATGAAGGAAGTAGAAAAAAACTAAATGAATTCTTTGACTTAGTCAGTGATTCAGTTAAAACTTCTTTTGAAATTAAACTGAATCCAGAATTTAACACATCAAACCTTACGTTATTTGAAAAAATAGCTTACTTGCTTGATAAATCAAATAAAAGACTTAATTCATCATATATTCTTAAAATCAAACCTATTGAAAATAAAAAATTCATTTGTACTATTAAGTGAGAAAAAAATCGACTTAAATACAAATTTAATCATCATAATTCAGAGCAATCATTAAAAGAATTCGAACAAAAAAACTTCAAAAGCAACAAACATTCTGTTTTAGCTTTTGCATTTAAACCTTACTTTATAAACAAAGAATTTGACAGCATCCAAATTAAATCAATTTTTGATAACTTAAACATTTCAATATCAAAAACACCTTTCTATATTATTGATGGAATTCTGTTTATTGTTAAGAATAAATTATCAAAATTCGGACACAAAAAATATCTTAAAATGATTAATGAAATTAATGATAATAGGATGATTAATAAATTCTTCTTATGTGCTTCATTAATTAACGAAAATAAACTAAATAATAAAGCTGATAGACTTAAATTAATCAATAAAGTCAAATTCTCATTATTTAATTTAACGATTAATCCTAAAACAAAATCAACATATTCAAATATTCCTGCAACAATTTCTCAAGATCCTAAATTCACAGAATTTGTTAAGAGATTAAATGAATATGTGCAATGAAACAATACTTTAAGTTCTAAAAATGCAACAATTAAGAGTACAAATATCTTTGTTTATGAAACTAAAAAAGCTTCAAACATTGTAATTAACTCATTGCAAAAAATAACTAAAGACGACCAAGACAAATATTGAACTGACTTCTTTCGAAAAATCCCACATTTAAATTACTTATATGAGAAAAAATGATACGACTTCATCACACAAAATACTGAAAAACTTGATGAAACTGGTAATGTTAAAAATATGCAGAGATTGATAAAAATATCTCAAGAGACATTTTTACAATCTAACTTCATTCTTGAAGAAAAGAAACCAATTTGCCTTATTTATGCATACAATAATACATTTGACACATATCATTTAAGACAAAAAATCAGTAACAACTACAAGAAAAAAATACCTACAGCTTTATACATTGACACTATTGATAAATCTCTTATCAATATCATCAACGATACAAAACTGCAAGCTATTGTAATTGGAGAAAAGATTTCAAAACAATTAAACAATACAAAGGTATTTTTAAACTGTTTTAATATTGTGAACTTAGCTACTAATAATAACATTAAGACTATTTATGAAGGTGCACCTGATTATTTAGACCCACTTACAATTAAAAAGGCTAATGTTAAAATTTCATATAAGAATGAAAATTAAAATATCCTGATCAGGGATATTTTTTTGTATAAAAAAATCAGCTTTAAAAGCTGATAAATTATTTATCTGACTTGTAGACTATTAAATTAGGATTTTCTCTGTACCCTCTTCCTTCTTTAGCTTCAGGATTACCATTTAAAATAGTTGCGTCAGCTGAGAAAGAATTGTTAAGCTTGAAAATGCTTTGACCAACTCCATAATAGTCTACAGGGACATTTAATGATTCAAATAATTCTATTTTCTCTGCATTAAATCCAGATGAAACAACTATTTTATAGTTAGTTGCTCCAGCTTTATCTAATGCTTCACGTAATCTCTTAATTTGTTCTGGATTAACTCCATATTGCTTTTCTTCATCGTTATCAAACATATGGTCAATCATATTCTTTGAAGTGTCAATTCTAACACCTCAAACAAGATTCCCGAGTTCATTTCAAACTTTAAGAGATTCACTAATAATATTATTATGATAATCTACAAGAGCTATAAGTTTATTTTTAGGGAAAAGTTTATGATAAGCCTTAGTTGCAGCGACTGTGTCACCTGCAAAACCTTGAATTAATACATGAGGCATACTTCCAAAAACATTTTCATCATTAACTTCGTTTTGATCTTTTTGAGCTAATGTAGAAACAGCTTTAATTCCACCGACTCTGACTGCATAACCATCCATTTCTTGATTAATGTAGTGGTCTGCTCTGTCTCCCATAAAGATAACTTGTTTATCTTTTGCAGCTTGCACACAGTGGTAAGCGTTTGTAGCAATTGATGTATTTCTAGCTAAAATACCATCGACCATACCTTCTCAAATACCAAAATCTTGATAGTGTCCTTCTAATTGTAAAACAATATCTAAATTATTAATTTTTGAACCTTCAGGTAAGTATTTAATTGTGTATTTTGATGTGTCTGTTTGTTCTTCTAAAAGAGCAAGAACTTCATTAATTCCACATAAAATTGAGTTGTCTTTTCTTTGAAAAAATTGCATAACAATCTTGTTTTTAGGTTTAAAAGTTTCTAAGATTTGTTTAGTTTTTTCAAAGTAAGATGCAATATAGGCTTTTTTATCTTTGCGCATTTTTACCACCTGTATAATAAAAACAAAACTATAGCAAATAGTTTGTTGTTAAATTATTTTTGCTTATTAAGTTTTTGTTCTTTTCTTATTTGTTTTACTTTTTGTTTCTTAGCTTTGTATTCTTCTCTTTGTTTGTTTAATTGTAATTTTTTAAGTCTAATTGCTTCACGTACTTTTGGTGAAATAAAGTAAATTTTAGGAAGCGCTTTTTGACCTGGTTTTAGGATTCTGAGTACTTTTCTTAAAAAGAATCCTAAAGCAGGTGCTGAAAACATAGCAAAGAGTAAAAGCATAATATCTAATACTACAATAACTAATGTTGAATTACCTTTGTAGTTAAATGGATGTAAATATGAAACAACTGAATAAATAGCAACACCACGTTCTAATTCAGTTCCTCCAAATTGCATAAATTTATACCCAAATGCATAAATTGCAAATGTGAAAAATAAGTAAGCAATTGGATAAATCATAAAACTTCAAATTGACGCATTTGAAATTCTGATACGTTTTCTTTCTCATCCAACAAGAGTTAAAAGTCCCAAGAATGGAGCGGCGCCGTGCATAATTGATGTTTTAACTCATTCAAAAGTTTGTGAGTCACTCATTAGTGTTGGATCGGTTGCTACACCACCTCAATAAACTGCGACTACAATAATAATGTAGACCATTGAAGCAAAGTAAAATCTTTGTGCCTTTTTAGATGTTCTATAAAAAGGATATAAGAACATTGTTACACCCATAAGCACATTAGACATAAATGTAAATCAGTAAGTTGATCCACCTCAGAAAAGTAAGGTTGCATTAGGGTAAATTAATTTTTGAAGTTTAGCACTATCAACATTAGATTCATCTAATGTTCCTTTAACTTCTAAGAATGCTTTTTCAACTGCAATACTTCTGAAGTGTCATTCAAGTAAGGTTACAACTAAATAAGTAAGAATTAAAGTTAAACCTATTGAAAATGTAATTCAATCTTTTCAATCAAATAAATTAAATTTTGCCTTTAAAACTCTAAAAGACTTTTTCAATCCAATCACGACACCTCCTTAAAGTTAAATTATTTTAAATGCAGCTAGTAGAATAATACCTATAATAACTAGAACAAAACTAATTCCACCAAGAATAAATCATTTTGAATATTTATTCATTAAATATTTTTTCTTTAGTCTATTGAACACAAATCTATTTTCAGGTAAATATTGATCTGGAATTTTGTCTGTTTCTAATTCTTTCAGTAATTTGTTTAATTGTAAAAAATATTCAACAGTGTATTTGTTTTTTTTCTCATATGACTTGACGTTTTGTTTTTTATTTAATTCAGCACGAACTTCGTTAATAAAAACTCTTCTGTATATTGCATAAGAGTTTTTATCCAAATCTTTATAAGTTCTTCTCATTATTAATAAAAATCTAATAACACTACTTGAACGTTTTTAGGTTTCTTATCAATTAAAGATTTCACACCATTTTCAATTTGTGTGATTAATTCTTTAATTGTTGAATATGGTTCTTTATTTTTCTGGTTTTTAATTTTAATATCTACATAAATTTCAACGTTTGAATGTTTATCGTCAAAACTTAATCTAATTGAGTTTGAAGCTTTAATATTTTTGTATGAACTAAGCGCAATGTTTACAACATCTAAAATTGCACTTTCTTGAACTATGTAATTTTGATTTGAATTGTAAGATACATTAATTCAATTCATTATTTATTTGCTTTTCCAACGTATTTTCCAGTTTCTGTTGAAACAGAAATAACGTCATTTTCTTTAATGAACATAGGTGTTTCTAATTCAAAACCAGTTTCCACAGTTACTTTTTTCTGAGGGTTTGTTGTTGTGTTACCTTTAACTGCATCAGGTGCTTCTGTAACTAATAAATCAACGTGAGCAGGTAATTCGATATCTAAAACTTCTGATTCAAATTTTCTAATTTGAACTTCTGAACCTTCTTTTAAGAAGTTTAATTCTCATTCAACTACTGTAACAGGAATTTCAACTTGTTCATATGTTTCATTGTCCATTAAGATAATGTTTTCTCCATCTGAGTATAAGAAGTTCATTTTTCTTTTATCTATGTGAGCAGGTTTAACTTTGTCTCCACCTGTGTATGATTTTATAGTTGTTGAACCTGTTCTTAAATTTTTAACTTTAGCTTTAACGTTTGCTTGTCCACGTCCTTGTTTTGAGTGTTGAGCATCTAAAACTACAAAAATTTCA
Organism: Mycoplasma sp. 1199; assembly: GCF_034863365.1. NCBI lineage: Bacteria > Bacillati > Mycoplasmatota > Mollicutes > Mycoplasmatales > Mycoplasmataceae > Mycoplasma > Mycoplasma sp. 1199. The sequence goes on from NZ_JAYFFA010000002.1 coordinate 81,495, forward strand.
CCTTCATCTTGGAAAGTAATACCTGGTTTAAATTCATTAACATTAATCATAAAATTCTCCTTAGTAAATTATTTGTTTAATTATATTAAATAATTAAAAAATTGCATTTAAATAGTTTAAAAATTCAAATTTTGCCTAATTTGACACAAAAAAACTAAAATTTACTAAATTAGCCAGTGTGGTAGGTGTAAAAAATATTTTTAAAGGTGTGTAATAGTCTTAAAAGTTTTTGGTTAGATTTTGACACTCTTGTATAATATACAAGAGTATATAAAGATACTCCTTGGCTATAAGATTTTTAGCCCAGAAACGACCATAAGGAGAGAAAATGCAAAAATACGAAATTATGTCAATCGTTAGTCCAAAAGCAGACGTTCAAGTTTTAGTTGACTTATTAAACGAAGTTTTTGGAAAAGAAAACATTTCTAAAGTTGAAAAACTTGAAAGAAATGAATTAGCTTACGAAATCAACAAGTCAAAACATGGACAATACGTTTTAGCATTTGTTAATGCTAAAGGTTCAGACATTGCTGAATTTACACGTCGTTCAAATATTATTAAAGATATCTGAAGAGCTTTAGTAATTAATTTAGACACAGAAAAAGGTCTTAACGGAAAAGAATCTGTTAAAGAAACTAAAAAACCAGTACGTAGAACAAGAAAATCAGCTGCATCAGCAGAAGAAAAAGTTTCAAAACCTCGTACAAGAACAGTTAAAGCAAAAGCATCTGAATAATTAAATGCTTAAAAGTTTAGTTATTCACAGGGGGTATTATGTTTAATAAAATTACAATAGTAGGACGTATAACATCAGATAATGCGGTAGCACATACATCACAAGGTGTTCCATACGTACGTTTCACAGTGGCAGTTAATAGAAGAAACTTTTCAGCACAACAAAATGAAGTTACTGACTTTATCCCAGTTGTTGCTTGAAGATCAAATGCCGAGTTCATAGCGAGATATTTGAATAAAGGGTCTCTTGTTTTAGTTGAAGGGTCTTTACATTCAAATCAATATCACAGTAACCAAACAAACCAAATAGTAAGAACGTTAGATGTTACTGCAGATCAAATCGTCGCTCTAGAGTCAAAAAGTGTCAGAGAAGCTCGTGGTGGTTCTTTAAACGCAACTCCTTCTCCGGTGTCTGCGCCCCAAACGTATACTCCGACTTATAAAGCATCACAAAGTGTTGTGAATCGTAATACACCTGCGAATGCTACATTTGAAAATACTAATCCAAAAACCGGTGCTACTAAATTACACGATTTAGAAGATCTTTTCGCAGCACCTGAGGATTTAAATTAAGGAGATAAGAATGGCTTTTTACAAAAACAAAAAAGGTTTTATTAACAGAAGAAGATCATGTGAATTCTGTGATAACAAAATGACATATGTTGATTACAAAAACGTTGATTTATTACACAAATATGTAACAGCAACAGGGCAAATTAAAGCTAAAGCTGCAACTGGAACATGTGCTAAACACCAAAGAAAAGTTGCTAACGCAATTAAAAGAGCACGTTTCATCGCTTTAATGCCTTACCACGTTGTTCGTCCACGTATTCAAAAATCAAACTAATTTATATACTATTACACCACTTGTGAAAGCAAGTGGTTTTCTTTTATCAAAAACAAAAGCACCACTCCTGTGGTGCTTAAGGTTAAATTGAATTAGATTTTCTCTTTATTTTTTTATTGCGTTTTTGTTCAAATTCATTAATGTAGTAATAGTAGATATCTTTATAAATTTCTTTATTTTCATTTCCTACAAATTCTTCAATGTCATCAAAGTTATACAAGAAATAACCCATGTCTTCTGCATTCTTATAAATGCGTCACGTATTATTTATGTAAAAATACTTTTTCTTGGTTTTCTTTTTATTTTCAAAATTAATATCACTTACATCTACATCTCATGATGGAATTATTTTTAACTTCTCTAATTTGATATCAACTTTATTTTTTATTTTTAAATTGTTATCTTTTTTAAATAACTCACATTCATAAGTTCAATTTATATCTTTAAAATTATTGGTTATTTGTTTTAAAAAATCATTTCAATAACTAGAATATTTTATGAAAAAATAACGTTTTCTAGAGATACTGAAACAACTTCCGAATGGTATAGATGATACAACAAACCATACAAGAGGAAATGGAAAACCGATATCTGATTCCTCTTTTTTAAGGAAATTACTAGGAGGATAGATTCATGCAAAAAAGAATGATAAAGAGATTAGAAAATAAATTAAGCTAAAAAACGAAAGAATTGACAATGATGTTTCATATCTTTTGTATAAGCTTTTTAATGCTATAAAACCATCTAAATACTTTTTATTAATTGTTGCATTATTGTGATTTCAATATTTTAATTGCTTTCACCTGCAGTTCTCAACTTTGCTAAAATTTCTACCTATTGGTAAATAGAAACAGTAAAATAAAATCAGAGAAGATAGACTTAATAAAGCCCCAATAACAATTCATAGAATAAAAATTGTTCAAATCCCTATTAAGTCCATTTTAACCTAAGTTATCAATTTTATTATTGTTAGGTAGTGTTTTAATATATCAACCATTTCTCTTGTCATAGACTTTCATTAAACCTGATTTTTTAAGAACTTCATTATTTAACCTCTCAACAGCTTTCATATCTATTTGATTTAATGTTGTTGAATTTTCTCCAGAAATATTAACATTTGTTGAAACAGTTACCGGTGTCGAATTAACAACATTTGTTACTGAAGAAAATAATATTGTTGCATTAAGTAAATTATTTTTCATTTCTGCCTCTTTTTTAATAGTAATTATCTATTTATTATTAAAATTATATTCCTAAAGCAATAACCGTTTTCTATTTTTGAAAAAAATCTTTAACTATGCCGAAATAAAGAAATTCCAAAAATAATTCAAAAAATAAGAATTATTGTCATCCCTGTAGAATTCATTGTCATTAACCTTGATTAAAAATGCAATTTTATTTTTTATTTGTTGTTCTTCTATTATTCTTCATCAATACCTCTAATTTAATTTAAATTACTTATGTATTTAAATTACAAAATTAAAAAGCTTACTTTAATAAAATAATAAAAAATGAATACTATTATAGTATTCATAATTTTAAACATTATTCATTTGGCTTAGCGATTAAGAAATTAATGTTTTTACCAAGTGAAGATCATTTTTGCTCATATCCTGTTTGAACATTAGTTTCATTATACTTTGATGAATGTAAATCAGTTGTCATATCAATGATATTTCAATTATTTTCATTCAATGATTCTATTGAAAATTCAAATAACTTGTCATTATCAGTTTTAAAGTATAAGCAACCTTTTTCAGACAATAATTGTTTATATTGGTCTAAAAATGTTTTGTATGTTAATCTTCTTTTTTCGTGAGCTTTTTTAGGTCACGGATCTGAAAAAGTTAATCAAATTGTGTCTATTTTACCTGTAAATAATTCAGTTAAATTACTTGCGTCTTTAGTGATAATGAAAAGATTTTTTAAATTAAGTTCATTAATCTTCTTAAGAATTTTATTAGCTACTGTTGGGTATTTTTCAAAAGCATAATATGTAATATTAGGATTTTGAAGAGCTAATTGAGCAATCATTTCACCTTTACCTGCTCCAATTTCTAAAACATGGTTTTCTTTTAAGTTAACTGGAAATTCTTTAATTAAAAAGTCAGAATTTGCTAAATGTGCTTCAGCATTTTTATCATATCTCAATCTCATGGTTTTATTATAATGTATAATTTAAAAATCACTATATGAATAGTTAAAAAGAATTTTTATAAGGAGCTAAAATGAGAATAATAGCAGGTAAATTACGTCACTTAATAATAGAACAACCAGATTCAAAATTCACTAGACCTACAGGAGATAAAGTCAGAGAAGCTGTCTTTTCATCAATTCAATTTGAAATTGAAGACACGACTTGTTTAGACTTGTTTTCAGGTTCAGGAGCTTGAGCTATTGAGGCTATCAGCAGAGGTGCAAAACACGTTGATGCAGTTGAAAAACAAAGACAAGTTTTTACTGTAACTAAAGCAAATGTTGCTAAAACTAAAACAGATAATCAAATAAGTTTATTTAATGATGATGCTTTACATTTTTTAAGTAAGACAAGCAAAACTTATGATTTTATCTTTATTGATGCTCCATTTGTTGAATATGAATTAGTCAATAATTCACTTTTAACAATTTCACAAAAAAGCTTACTAAATGAAAATGGTGAAATTATTTTAGAAACTGATAAACCTAATTTAATTGTCTTGCCTGACAATTTGGAAGTTTATAAAGAAAAACAATATGGAAAGGTTTATATCTTAAAAATATGTCTAAAATAAACAAATATATCTTACGACAAGAGTTAAAAGTTAAATGCAGTGAAATTAGTTACGAAGGTTATGGTGTTTATAGAGATGAAAATAACTTTCCTATTTTTATAAGTGATTTATTGCCTAATGAAGAAGCAATTATCAAGATAACAAACTTATATAAAAATTATGCATTTGGATGCATTGTTAAACATTTAACTTTTTCCGAAGATAGAAACTCTGAATTTCAATGAACTCCATCAGCACCATTAGTCACTTTAAAATATCCTGCTCAAATCAAATTTAAAAATAACTATTTCTATAATTTGCTTAAAAGAAACTTGCAAAACATAAATTTAAATGAAGTTTATTCTCAATTTACTCAATCTCTAATTCAATTTGAATATAGAAATAAAGTTTCTTATAAATTAAGCGTTCAAAATAATCAGTTGACTATCAATGAAATTAATCAAAAGTCTAATGAAATAACAGATGCTAATAATTTATTTTTAGTTAAACCAATCATAAAAGAAACAATCAGTCATATTTTATATACAATTCAAACATTTCTGGAAAACACTAGCAAATTAAAAAACTTGAAAATGTTTGAAAAAATCACATTAAGAGCAAATTCAAAAAATCAGGTTGATGTTTGTTTATCAATTCACTCTGATTATGATTTGCCTAATAAATTAGTTAAATTACTTAATGAAATTACACAAGTTATTTCATTAAGTATCAACAAAAAGAATAGTGTACAAGTCTTATTTGAAAAAGGGCAATTCAAAATGCAATCGAATGATAAAGAGTTCATTTGTAGCATTCAATCTTTCTTTCAAGTAAACGATATTGTTGCATCAATGATGTTTACTAAGATAAAAGAGTATGTAAATAGCAAAAACAACATTAAAACTATTTTAGATGCATATTGTGGAGTTGGTACAATTGGTCAAATTGTTGCAAACAAAAATAATTATGTATATGGTTCTGACATTGTCTCAAGTGCAATTAAAAATGCAAATAATAACAAACTTTTAAACTCTGTTAGTGGTGAATATAAAACAATATCTTCTGATGTTTATTTCACTAAGAATGTTTCTAATTTAGAGGACAGCATTTTAATTTTAGACCCACCACGTAGTGGAATAAGTAAAGAATTCATTGATTGAATAATTGAAAAACAAATCAAAAATATTGTTTATATGTCTTGTGATGTTAAGACATTAACAAGAGATTTACAATTAATTTTAGAAGATAATTCTTATAAAATAACTTACATTCAAGGTTTTGATATGTTTCCTAATACACCACATATTGAGGCGCTTGTTTTCATCGAAAAAAAATAGTCTTGCGACTATTTTTATTTTGCGATTGCATATATTCCTGAAAGTATCATTGAAATAAGAACATATGTTGAAGCGACTATTCCTGTATACAATAAGTTTTTATACCAAATCTTTTTGTTTGTGTGCAATGAAGTAAAGAATGAACCGACACAAACATAGATGTTTGTTGGGAATGAAAATTCTTTAAACACTAGTGTAAAAGCTAAAAGTGCTACATAAGTTGTTAATCCAGCTATTGTATCAGCCATAACATATGAGCTTAAGTTTTCTGTTATTGTATGTTGAATAGTAAATAAGATTGATGCAAATATAATGATTTGTGTTACATCTTTGAAAGTTGAATAAGTCTTGATTGAAGTCTTATTCATATTCGAAACTTGAAGTTTCTTATATTTTCTTGATATTAAGCCTCAGATGTTTCCTGAAACTATCGAAGCAAGTACGTGTGCTAAAAATAACAAGAATAAGTTGAGGAATAATATTGTTTGATTATTTAAGTTTTTGTTAAATAAGTAAATAAAAACATAAAAAAGAGATACAACTGGGTTTATAACAGGAGGAACTTTTTTACTAATGTCATTGTATAAATCATTTTCAAATTGGTAAACAAGTCCTCTGAGAATAAAGTATGAAAGCAATCCTGCAGTAAATGTAGCTAAACCATATGTAAATGGAAATATAAATTTTAATTTAGCATATTTTTTGCCTACATAAGTTAGTAGCAGTGACATAGTTGATAAAAATGTAACTGCTAAAAACTCTGCAACAAATAGTTCTCATAAAAACTTCTTTGTTAATATAAATTCCACTGTAAATCCTTGATATGTTAACTGATATTTGATTTGAGCTTATTTAAATTAAATTATTGTTTATTTACTTCTTTTTTTGATTTTTCAATTTGTTCTGCTTGTTTTTCTTCAACCACTTTTGTTTGTGTAGTTGTAACTGTTTCTGTTGTTGTAACTAATTTAACAGCTTTAAATGCTTTTCTTACATAGAAAATTCCTGAAAGAATTCCAAATACTAAAGCTACGTAAATTGTGATGTTTAAAATGTATCTAACAATTTGTTGGTGTGATGTTGCATTTAATGTTGCATAATGCAATCCAACTGTAACAGTTAATGTGATTGTAAGTCCTATAGCTAAAACAAATGTTTTAATTTTTCCTCATTTACCTGCTGATACATCATATCCTTTTGATGCTAAAAATACTCTAACACCATCTACAATAATATCTCTTAATAAGAAAAGTGCCATAGATCAGAAAGGTAAAACATTAATTACGGCTAAATAAACAAGTGTTAAGTTAACCATTAGTTTATCTGCAATTGGATCTCAAACTTTTCCAAACACAGATACTAAATTACGTTTTCTTGCAATTGCTCCATCAAAGTAGTCTGTAACCATAGCTCCAATAAAAATTGCAAGGATTAATAAATTAATAATTGTAAGTGCAATTTTGTATCCTAGAACGCTGCCTAAATTTGGTAAAGTTTCTAATTTAAAATATGATGCACCAGCTTGGTCAGTTCCTAAGTAAATTAATAAAATACTAATTGACATTAATAGAAGCATTGGAACAACTAAAATGATTCTGATTAATGTAAGTAAGTTTGGTAAACTGATTTTTTTCTTTTCTTTTACAACTTTTACTTTTTTAATTTTCTTTTCCTTTGTTGAACTCATTTTTAAAAATCTCCTCCATTTTACTGTGTAATTCAGCTTCTTCTTTATAAATTTGATTAATTGAAGCTTCATTGTATTTTTTAACTTCTGCAAAAGCTTTTTCTTGGTTTGTATTAAAGTATTCTAAAACGTTAGGGATTTTTTTAGCTCACAAGTTTGAGTTGCAATCTCTAAGTTGTTCTAAGTTTTTAATAAAAATTTCGTGAGCAGGGTTTTTGAATAAGAATTCTCTAAATTCAGGTGATTTAAACACTTTAACAAGAATATTTCTAGTGTTATTGTTAATTTCTGACATTGTGTATTCACCAATTGATGGTACAAATTCATCGTGTTTTACTTTGTTAAGTTTGATTAATTTGTTAACCATAACGTTAAGTTCATAAACATACACGATTGCTTCTTGTGTAAATTCAAAGTGCGCTTGTCTTTGTTTTTTCTTTGCAATTTTATCCTTAATAAACTGGTATAAGATGTATGATGCTAAAGCAAGTAAAACAACACCAAGGATAACTCAAATTGCTATATTTAATTTATTATCAGGCATAACATCTCCTTTCTATTTTGTAGTTATTTTTAATTTTCATTTAGGTTCTTTTGCTACTACGTATTCTTTGATTAAATCATCTAATTCTTCAGGTGTAAAAGTTCTTCCTTCTAACATCGATTGATGTAAGAAGTTTCCATATCCTCTGTAATCAAATGAATTAGCAGGTTGATATAGTACGTATGAAATTTTTCCACCAGTTGATAGTGTTCTTGAAATTTCAATGCCTACATCCTTTAGTTCTTCTTTGATTAATTTTAAGTTTTCATTTGCTTCTTTTTTAGCATTAACATAGTTTTCTGCTAATAAAACGATTTTTTCAATATCAATTGTTTCGTGTTGCATAAATTCTCCTTAAATTCAATGAGCACTGTGTGCTATGAAAAGAACTAAAATGTTAAGACCGAAGAAAATCAATGTTGATAAAGCATCTGATAATGTTGCCAAAATTGGAGCAGACATAACAGCTGGGTCTTTTTTAAATTTAATAGCTACAAGAGGAATAATTGTTCCTAAGAATTTAGCAAATATAACTACAAAAAATAGTGATAATGAACTTGCTAAAATAACAAATGAAAGAACACCTCAACTTGCTGTTTTACCATCACTTTCTCTAAATGATGGAATTGCAAAGTAAATATAAAGTCTGGCTACATTGACTACGAACATAATCGCCCCAATAATAGCACCAATGGATACTTCACGACCAACTACTTTTCACATATCTTTAGTTCCAATTTCACCTAAAGATGCTGCACGAGTAATTGTTGTGGAAGATTGAGAACCTGCGTTTCCAGCAGCCCCTGAAATAATCGGAATAAGTCCAACTAAGATAGCAGAAGAAATTGCAACATTAATTCCGTTAACAAATCCTTCTGAAACGTCAGTGAATTTTTGAATAATAAATTGAGATAAAGTAGCTGAAATCATTAAGATAATTAATCATAAAACACGAGATTTAACAATTTGCATAATTGTTGTTTTAAGATAACTTTCTTCAGCAGCTTCAGGGTTAATCCCGGCAAGCTTATACATATCCTCTGTTGCTGAATCTTGAATAACATCAATAACATCGTCAGCTGTAATCATACCGATAAGGTATCCATCAGCTGTAGTTACTGGAAGCGTTGATCTATCGTGGTCAGCAAATATGTTAGCTGCATTTTCTTTTTTATCATTTGGATGAACTGTTGTAACAACGTTGTAAAGTTCATCTAATGTTTCTTTTTCATCATCTGCAAAGACTAATTCTTCAAGTGTGATGTCTCCAAGTAATTTCTTTTGGTCATCTACAACATAGAAGTTGTGTGTAAGTTCAATGTTGCTTCTATAGTCTTTTTTGATTTTTGAAATAGCTTTTTTAACTGTTCAATCAGATTTAAGAACAGACATATCAACGCTCATAATACTTCCGATGCTATCGTCATCGTAAGATAAAATGTTATTTAATTTTTGTCTTTTTTCTGAATCTGTTTTAGACAAAATGTATTTTGTAATGTTAGCTGGTAATTCTTCAAGAACGTCGGCTAACTCATCAGTTTGAAGTTCTTGTAAAACTTCCATACCTCAATCTTGAGTGAATGATTGAGCTAAATTAACTTTTGTATCATCATCTAAATAAGCAAAAACGTCAGCAGCATCTTCGGTTTTAAGCACCCTTAAAATGTAAAGTTGCTCATTGATTGTTAATTCACCAAGTGCTTCAGCAAAGTCTGCAAGAGGATATTTTTCAAGCAACAATCTAACGTCTTTAATTTTTTTAGCAGCAATGAGAGTTCTTAAATTTTGTATTAACTCTAATTTTTGTTCTTCTGTGAAGTTCATATTACTCACTTAAGTACTTAATTAAATCTTCTTGGAAATGATCTAATTCAGTATCTATCATTGCTCCGTTTTTGATGATTTTAATTTGTCCATTTTCTTCTGAAACTACAATTGTAGTTGCATCTGATTGTTCAGAAATTCCCAAAGCAGCTCTATGTCTTGAGCCATAATTAGCTTCAAAACTTCTTTTTGTGATTTTGTAAAATGTAGCTGCATAGTAGATTTTGTTATCTCTAATAACCACAGCACCATCGTGCAATGGAGATGTTTTATTAAAAATCGAAATAAGCAAACTGCTCGAAATGTTTGCGTTAACAACAACACCATCGGTTCTTAAGTTATCAATGTTGTCATTGTTTTCAATCGTAATAAGGGCACCAATTTTGTTTTTTGATAAGTAATCAACTGTTTCTCTTAATTGGTTAATTAAACGAATTTGACTACTTTTTCCTAATTTTTCATATTTTGATTTTCTGATTTTATTTCCAACAAATGTAGAAATCATTGGTTTTAAGAAGTAACCTAAAAGCCCTAGTATTGCTATAAAAGTTAAGCAACCTATAACTAATGAAATGATTGCAACAACATTCATTATGCACCTTTAACAAAATATGCGATTAGGATGATTAGCACCATTACAAGTAATGTGAAAACTATTCCAAGAATGTTAAAAGTTAAATCTTTTTTGTATCAAGGAAGAGCTTTTTGTGATTTTTTGTGTTCTAATGCTTCTTTTTCTGCTTGCGCTTTAACACGAGCGTTATTTATCTCATTTTTTCTAAATTCAACTAAGTCAATGAATTTTCTTTTTTCTTTAGTTTTCTTATCCATATTGACTCCTTTTGTATATTTACTTTTTTAATTTATATAATTTTAAATTGTTTTTTTTAAAAATAAAATTTTTAAACTAGTTAAATAAGCATTGCAGAAAGTAGTTTTAGTTAATTGACAAATTAATTTTTGATTTTGATATTAGCTAAATTAGCTAATTTTAAATTATGCAATTGCAAAAACTGCATAAAAAAACAGTTCTTTAGAACTGTGAAAAATTAGCATAATTTTGTGATTAAAATATTCTTCAAAGACATCGATTATTTTAATTAAATCATACCTTTGTTTTTGAATCATCTACTTCGTTTTCGTTTGGAATATTGAAGTAGTTTAATAATTCTATAGAAGGATTTTCTTTTGATGCATCTGCAGCATCTTCTTCAACTTTAAGAATTTCTGTATCTTGAGTTTGTAACTTGATTTCTTGTTCAATAATACTTTGGACATCTTCAAGAATAATTGTGTCTTGTTTGATGTCTTCTAGCTCATTGATTTGTTCTATAACTTCAACCTTTTCTTCTTGCACATAGATGTTTTTGTCAACTTGCTCATCTTCACCTGAACCAATTACAGTGATTTTGAAAAATCCTGCATTGTGTGGTGTATTGATAATTTCTTGACCTATTTTGATAGCTTCTGATTCATTAGCTTCATCGATGTTTAGTTTTTTGTAAACACCCATGATTGCTTCTTGAATTTGAGCTGATGTCGTATTTTGGTCATATTGCAAGTTAATTAATAATCTCGAAGGTGCAAATAATGGATAATCATAATAGTTTGGTTCAAAAAGCTTGTTAAGTGCTTTTGAAACTTTTGATTCTCCTGAACCTTGTGTGACGTTGATGATTGATTTACCTGAATTTGTCAATGCATTTTTAAAATCAGCAAAGTCAATGTTGATAAATCCTACTTTGTTTAAAATGTCATTAATTGCAACTACAATATTTTTTAAACTTACGTTAGCTAATCTGTATAAGTCTGCACTCGGAACTGATGGGTTCAATTCTGAAATTTTTTGGTTTGATAAAACTAAATATGCGTCTGTATTTTGTTTAAGATTTTCAATACCATTTGTAGCTATTTTATTTCTTGCTTTACCTTCATATGTGAATGGTGTAGAAACAATACCTAATACTAATGCACCTTGCTCCTTGGCAATTTGGGCAATTAATGGTGCTGCTCCAGTACCTGTTCCTCCACCAAATCCAGCAGTTACTATTACAATTTTTGAACCGCTTAATTTTTCTTTAATATCTTCAATACTTTCTTTAGCAAGTTCTAATCCAAGTTCTGGATTTGAACCGGCACCAAAACCATTGTTACTTTTTCCAAGAGTTAGTTTATTTTCACATTTACTGTGTTCTAATGCTTGAGAATCTGTATTTGCAGCTATGTAATTGATGTTTGGCAAATTTTCATCAATCATCATATTTACTGCATTATTTCCTGCACCACCAACGCCAATGATGGTGATTTTAAAGTTCTCTCATTTTTTATATTGACTATTTTGGGTTAATTGATCCATTTTTTAACTCCTTATTTATGGTTAAAAAGGTTTGTAAAAATTCTTGCAAAGATATTTCTTTTTGATCTTGAATAATCTATTCTACTAATAATAGTGTTGTTTTGATCTTTTTCAATAAGCATATTGTTACTTTGTAAAATAGCTTGCTGAATTAATTTGTTTTCTAAAACAAATAAAGTAAAAGCGTTGTCAGCTAATAAATTTTGAACACGTAGCTGATTGAAATTGTTGCTAAATGATTCTTTTAAATCATTTGCGATAAATTCATTTTCTGAATTTACAATTAAGCTTTTTAAGTTTGGTAAATCTAAATGTTTTCTATTTAGATTGTAAAAATCTAAAACTAAGTTTGATAAGTGTTTTTTAAATTCATTGTATTTTGCTACAACAAATTTGTAAACTTCAGCATCTTCATCAAATCCATTTGAAAATTCATCTAATCTTGTGTGGTAATCAATCATATTGGCAACTAGTTGATTATTTACCTTAAGATGATTTGCTAATTTATTAACTAAGTAATTTAATGAAATATTGTCATATTTTTTGTAGTTGAAAATTTTTCCATTTTTAACTACAAAAAGTGATAAATAATTTTTGTTTAAGTCTACAGCAATGCTTTGAACAGCTGTATCTGTAATTTTACTTGCAACTAATTGTGACTTAAGATAGAAAGTAACTCTTAAGTTTGTTTCTGAATAAGGTTTAGTGAACATTTCTTTTAATGTTTCTAAGTTTGTTCTATCTAAACCTGTGTCAAATAATGAAAATACTTGACTAATTTTTGTGAACTCTCTATCTGTAGGTACATTTGCATATTCTTTGCTAATATCACCTTTAACTGTTGTTCAGTTAATTGTTGGTGAAGAGATGAAATTCTCTAAGTTTGAGAATTTAATGTGTTTTTGCATTAAGTTTTCAAGTGATTTCTCAACCTCTGAAGAGTTAATTAGATTCTTGTTATTATCTAATTGGTTGATAAATCTTGAAAATGATAAGTTTTCAAATAAATTGTCATCGAAAATTACATTTAACTCTAGCTCACTATCATTTACAACTGTTTTTGTTGCTACAGCAGCTTGCTGATATCACGCGTCAAAAGTTATAATGTCAAATGAGTTATATTCTGAAGTACGACTTAAAACATTGAAGTAATTATCATTTTGATATTTAACAAGTACAAATTCTGCATTTGTATCTGTTATATGATAGTTTGCTATGTACTTGCTCATAATTACTCCTTTATTTTAATTTTTTAATAATTCTTAGTTTTGCACTTCTTGATCTATTGTTTTCTTCAATTTCTTGCTTAGAAGCTTTGATTGATTTAGTTATAAATTCTTTTTGTTCTTGAATTGGCATTTTTGATGGTATTTTAGATTTGGTAACTTCTGCAAATGCGTTTTTTACCATTTTATCTTCGATAGAATGGAATGTAATAATGCTTAAAGTTCCGTTTGAACCTAACATACCAAGTGCATTTTCAAGTAATTGTTTTAATGAATCAAGTTCATTGTTAACTTCAATTCTGATTGCTTGAAAAATTGCTTTAGCTGGATTTTTTTCTCTAAGTAATGCAGCTGGATATGCACTTTTTATGACATTAACTAACTCTAATGTAGTATTAATTGGACGATTATTACAAATGGCCTTCGCAACTTTTTTATTAAGTTTTACATCAGCGTATTTTCATAATATATCAGCCAATTTATCTTCATCATAGTAGTTAACTACATAATAAGCATCAAGTTCTTGCGCTTGATTCATACGCATATCAAGTTTTGCGTCCTTGTTATATGAGAATCCACGTTCTGCTTGATCAATTTGTGGTGATGAAATTCCTAAGTCAGCAATAATCCCATTGACTTTAAAGATATTTTGTTCATGTAATTTTGAAACAAAATCTTTAAAGTCGCTTTTAATAAGTGTGAAATTATTACTTATTTTTTCAAGTCTTGCTTTTGATTGTTCTAAAGCATAATCATCTTTATCAAAAGCATATAAGTGACCTGTTGTTAGTTTTTTTAATATCTCTGATGAGTGACCACCCATTCCTACAGTTAAATCAACATAAATTCCATCTGGTTTTATGTCCAGTGAATCTACTGTTTCGTTTAATAGAACTGAATAATGTAATTTACTTTGTTCCATGACCTGAAAGAGTTTGAGCGATATTTGCTATATCATCAAGAGAGTATTGATTGTTGAATTCATCGTATTTTTCTTTTGATCATAGTTCAGCAATTGAACCTACACCAATGAAAATAACTTCTTTTTTGATGGATAGTTTGTCAATGATAATTTTTGGTAATGAGATACGGTTTTGATTATCAAGGTCGATTTCGTAAGTGTTTCCTAAAATGTATCTTGCGAGAATACGTGCATTTCTATCAAAACGATTATTTTCTTCAATCATTCTGATGTAAGCTTTGTATTCTTCGATTGATCTAATTTCAGCATTACCATCAAAACCGATGGTAACAAAAACTTTCGAACCGAGTTCATCTCTGAAGACCGGTGGAATGACCACACGGTTCTTATCATCTATGTTTCTTGAGTATTCGCCGTACATATTTACCACTTCCTCCCACTATCCACCATAATTCTACACCAAATTAGACAAGCATTTAAAAAATATTTATTTTTTTAGCAAAATTTTTTAGATTTTTCATAAATGTGAAAAATTCAAAAAATCAGACTTACTCAAAATCTTATTTTTTGAATTTTTGATAGTTTTTATGGAAAAAATGCACTTTTTCTATTTTTTACTAATTTAATAGATTAAATTAATTGAGACAAAATTGATGAAAATTAGTCAAAATTTGCAAATATTTAAACAATTAGTGGGATGAATTTTGAGAAAAAAATATTCAGCTTAATAATAAGTTGTGATTTTCATGAAAAAGTTGAAAAAACTCTGATAATTTGTCCGATTTTTCTCAATGAATTTAACTTGCTTTAAATGAATCATAAATAACTATTTTAAAAAGTTTGAAAAAGAAAGTTTAAGATGGTATTTTTTAATTTTTAATAAAAAAACCTGCGCAATAAAATTGTGCAGGACTTTAAATTATTATTAATTTGATGGAGCAGTTATTTGGTTTGAAGATGAGTTTGCAGCTTGTTGCTTTTTACGTTCTTCCCGAGTTTCCAAGTTTGACCTTTTTTAAGGGTCGTTTTTTAATCCATATATCTATAGATATATGAAGGAAAAGAAATTTTATTTTTTTACTTACATTACACACATAAAATGGTATAATAAAGAGTATGAAATACAACTTATGCAGAAAAAAACAAAACGGAAAATACTATTTAGTCTTAGCAATTTCAAAAGGTTTTAAAAAAGGTTATGGAAGCCAAGTAGGTTTAGGTTATTGAGAAGACTTAAAAGAAAAATACAATTTATCAAAAATTGAGGATATAAGACCGATTGCAGCTAAAATTGATGTTAATCTAGACAAAAAAGATGCTAAAGCACATTTTTTTGAACTATTAGCTCCAACTTCTGTAAAAACAAGTGTTCAAAATATTGGTATTGATTTGATTTACAAAGTGATTAAGGAACTGGATTTATTTAGCGTTTTAACGGAAAACAGAAATAAATCATTGGAAGAAGTTCTTGAATTTGTTATTGGGACTCGCATCATTTTGCCAAGAAGTTATTCTTCACAGTTTAAAAACAAGAATGACTTCATCAACAAAGTTGATGTACAAAAATCTTCAATTTACAACTATCTTGACACTGTTTTGGAGAATAAAAACGCAATTTTGAAAAATTTATTTAACAAAATGAATGAATTAACCAATAGAAAAAACAATATTATGCACTTTGACAACACAACTGTTTATTTTGAAAGTTTTACAAGGGAGGGAGTTAGACAAAGAGGATTTTCAAAAGACGGCAAGCATGATGAAGACCAAATTGTAATTGCTATGGCAGTTGATAGTAATGGTATTCCCCTTCACTATAAAGTTTTCCCAGGAAACACAGCAGATTGCAAAACAATGATTGATTTTCTTGTAGAAATGAAAAAACTTTATGGTATTTCGAATCCAGTAATTGTTGCTGATAGAGGTATAAATAACAATGCTAACTTACGTTTTTTAGAACAAAAAGGTTTTAGATATATTTTCCAAAAAAGAATTGACACATTAAATGAAGAAAGCAGAAGATTTATTGTGAAAGACAAAGACTATATGTTTGACAATCAAATCTTTTCAAAAGAAAGATACGTTGATTCGATTTGAAATAAGAAGAGATTTAATGGACAAATGAGAAAGCAAATTGTTTACTTTAGCCCTGCGAAACAAACACTTGATAAACTTAAAAGATTAAATTTCTTAACAAAAATAGACAAAAAATCAACAAATCGTGAAATTTGCTTAAGTGATCTTGTTCCTGAATATAAGAAAAAATATATGGATGTTGAAGGAAAAACAACAGCCAAATTAAATTATGAAAAGATCAGAAAAATAGCTGATCAAGATGGTTTTTATATGATTGAAACCAACATTATGGACTTAACAGCTGAAAAAGCAAACGAGATTTACAAGCAACAGTGAAAAGTTGAAGACAATTTTAGAATGTTAAAATCTGCCTTACAAATTAGACCGGTATATGTTCATAAAGAAAATCATATTTTAGCTCATGTTTTATTATGTTTTTTAGCATTAGTTACTATTAAATACTGTCTTTACAAGTTGAAAAAATATTACGAAAACAACGGCGAAATTCAGAGAATATCAATTGATTTATTAGTTGATTCATTAAGAATGATGACAATCACTAGAAAAGAAGTGAATGGTCAAATCGTTCAAGAAATAATTAATGATTTAGATCCACATCATCAGGAAAATATCAAAATTTATAGAGATTTTATAGCATGCATTGGTTAATTTTATGTGTGTAATTTTGAAACATAAAAAAACGAATATGTCTTATTTATAGGCATATTCGTTTTTTAGACCTTCAAACTTGGAAACTCGGGTTTAAGATGGTATTTTTTAATTTTTAATAAAAAAACCTGCGCAATAAAATTGTGCAGGACTTTAAATTATTATTAATTTGATGGAGCAGTTATTTGGTTTGAAGATGAGTTTGCAGCTTGTTGCTTTTTACGTTCTTCTTCTTTTCTTTTTGCAACTAATTCATTGATTTTGTTATCTAAGTAATTATCTATTTGACGAACATATTCATTAGTTTGAAAATCAATTCTACCATCATAGTATGGAGTTAAATCAATCTCTTTAAGTGACACCTTAGATAATTGAACACTCATTTCCCTATATTTATCTAAAGGTTTTTTGATGATGTTATCCTTGATCATATTTGTATGTTCACCATTTAACAACTCATTGAATTCATATGTCTTGTAGAATGAAGAATAAATTTTTCTAACAATATCATTAATTAAATAATTTACAACTGAAATCATATTTAAGTTGTAGTTCAGAATGAATTTAATCTTTTCAACAATAGGTGCATATTCAGCTTCTTTTGGATTATTAATTAATGAAGCTGAATATAAATTAGCTTGATTTAACAACATATTGTTGTATTCATTAAATTTTTCTTGTTCATCTTTCTTTTGTAAGTCTTTAAGAATTTTGTGTGAATATTTCTTTTGCTTAATTTCTTCATTAATTCGATCAAATTGAGCTTTGTTTTCAGGATTATTAGCGAAAACTGCATCAATGTTCTCTTGATTATTTAAAAATTTAGAAACAACATAAAGGTTATTTGCAATGTTATTGATTAACTCTGTTGATTTTGAACTTTCAATATTTGTATTTACATATTCATTTATTAAATCACTAACTTCAGTAACATAGTTTCATTCTCTTGGATTTATACCGTAAATATATAAATAAAGTCCTAGAACAGGAAACTCATCAGATCTTGCTAAAGTTGGTACCTTTCTAAAAAGATCTGCTTGTGTATTAACTTGATTAATTTTGGCTTTAATTGTAGCTGTTCATTTTTCATATTCAATAGCAGCAAATGTTTCACCCTCATCTCTTTTTTTAGCTAATCTTTCTTTAACAACTTTATATGAATCATTTGCATTTTGCACAGCTTTTAATAAGTAGAATAACTCAGTTTGGTTTTCATTATTCACTTTATTTTCAAGATATTTTGCAAGTTCATCAAATCTAGAAACTTGATATTCGAAGTCATCTACTGAACCACAAGAAACTGATGCAACAATAGGAAAAGCAACAACTGGAGTTGCTAATAATGATAAAAATAATTTATTTTTCTTTTTTAACATAATTTTAAATTGTATATTATTTGAAATTTAATTTAAATAAATTAAAGTTTTGATTGCTAATATTAAAAATATGATTTAAGTAAAATAAAATAGATAAATAAAATTAAAAAAGGAATAAAATATAAGCATATTTCATTATTACAGTTTTTTATATAAGGAGATTAAATATGGCTAAATTTAAACGTGTTTTTATGATTGTTACAGATGGTTTAGGAATTGGACCAGATAAAGATCAAAAACGTTTTGGAGATGATGGTGCAAACTCAATTAGATCTGCATCAATGGTTGATGAATTCAAAATTGACACTTGAAGAAAATTAGGTATCGGAAACATTACAGACTTAAATGGTGACTACAGACAAAAAAACCAAATAGGTTATGTTGCTAAAATCCAAGAAGTTTCAAATGCTAAAGATACATTAGCAGGGCACTGAGAAATGATGGGAATTAAAACATTAGTTCCATTTCCTACATTTGCAGAAAACGGATTCCCACAAGAATTAATCGACGAATTATCAAAAGCATTTGATGGACGTCCAATTGTTGGAAACAAAGCTGCATCAGGAACAGATATTATTAACGAATTAGCACATGAAGAAAAAGAACGTGGAGCAATCATTGTTTATACATCAAATGACTCAGTTCTTCAAATTTGTGCTCATGAAGAATGAACAGGTTTAGATAACTTATACAAATATGCAAAAGCTGCACGTGAAATTTGTTCATCACGTCCAGAATGAAACGTAGGTAGAATTATTGCTCGTCCATACATTGGAGAAGAGGGTAACTACACAAGAACATTCAACAGACATGACTACGCAAACCAACCACGTGAAATGATTTTAAATGAATTACAAAAAGCAGGTGTTGAAGTTATTTCTATCGGTAAAATTAACGACATTTTCGTTGGACAAGGTATCTCAAGACACATTCCATCTGGTTCAGATGAAAAAGGAATGGATGCTACAATTGAATTAGCTATGCAAGATGGAGAAAATCAATTTATCTTCACAAACTTAGTTCAATTCGACTCACACTTTGGACACAGAAGAAATGTTCGTGGATACGCACAAAACATTGCTGACTTAGACGTTAAATTAGGAAAATTAATCAACGTTCTTAAAGAAGATGATTTATTAATCATGACAAGTGACCACGGAAACGACCCTCTTTACCCTGGGTTCAACCACACAAGAGAATACTTACCACTTACAGTTTACTCTAAATCATTCAAATCACCAAAAGTGTTACCAGCCCTTGAAGGGTTAGGAACAACAGGAAACATCGTTGCTAGAAACTTTGGTGTTGATATTGTTACTGAAACAGGTGAAGATATTTTCGACAAATTAGTATAGTATTTATTCAACTCATCAAGCTTATGCTTGATGTTTTTTTATTCCAAAATTTATCTAAATTACAATTAAATATGTAAATTTTTCACACTGAATTGAAGTTTTTATGTTTTTCTTTCCATTTTTTTTTTTTTTTTTAAAATAAGGGTTAGAAAGTGTGAAATTATTTAGATCATAAGACCAAAAAATACACAAGAATATAACATTCCATTCTCCACAACTCAATTATTCATTTTGTTTAGATTTAAAAAAACTGATTTTCATCAAACGCACATCTAATTAATTAATCTAACAATTATTAATTATTAAAGTTAATCTCAACTAATTGAATATAAATATTTTTCTAAGTTTCACAAGTAATCAATTGAGCTAAAATAATTTCATTCTTTCTAAATGTTAATATTTAAATTTAAAAATTACACAAAAGGATTAAAAAATATGCAAAAGAAATTTTTATCAGTACCTATATTAGTATTATCAATTTTATTTCAAATTTTAATCTTTGTTTTAATGGGATTACTTGTATCAGCAGGTGTAGCTGTAGCTACAGCTTCATCAACTGGTGCTGGCCTTGAAGATCCAGCCACTGTTGGATTTGTTGGTGCCAGTGTAGGTGTGATCCTTGTTTCACTTTTAATGAGCGCAATTGGTTTAGCTTTATTTATTATGCAAATCATTGCTGCTGTTAGAATTAAGGATGAAAATAAAACAATTATGGCTTTATATATCGTTGGATTTTTCGTCCCAATTTGTACTTTAATTGCAGCAGGTATGGCTATTCACAAAAAATTATACTAATATTAAATTTATAAAATCAAATAGAAAAATAGAGAATAATACAAAAGTTCTCTATTTTTAATCTAACTGTTTTCAAAATTAGAAAATCCACATTAAAAACTAAGGAATTGATTCAAATTTATGTAATTCATAGCAAAAAGTGTAAATTTTTCACATTTTTTCACATTAAATCAAAGTTTTTTAACTTTCTCTTTGCTTTTTTTTTTTTTTTAGAATAAGTAGTGGGAGGAATAAAACAATTAAAAATAATATTCTAATATCTATCATATTACCAAGATTTTTCTAGTTTATTACTTACAATAAATTACCATTTGTTCTTTTTAATATTTTATTGATTCGTTTTTATGATGGTAGTGTTATCTAACAATCACAGTAATTAAAAAATAATAACTTCATTATAAATTCAATAATGTAATGTTTCGAAAAGTTACTTCTAATGTACAATAATCAGTAATTTCTTTTCGTTATGTATGATTATTAAATTCAATATTTATATATTTAAGGATAGATGTATGTAATTTAGTTCAATGTTTTAAGTGATTCAATAATAAATAATTAGTTTTACTCCTTCTAAATCTAAAAGTTTCTATTTAAACAAACTTTATAAAAAGGGTTACTTCAATATGCAGAAGAATTTTTTATCAATTCCAATATTAGTTTTATCCATTTTAACAATGGTATTTTTTATAGCATATGGATTAATATCTACTTTTGCTGCCGTTCTATTCAGTGATACCAATAGTTCTGGAGGTCAGTTACCGATTATCATTATGAAAGCTAATGTAACCTTAACTCTATTACCTGCTGCAGCTATGGCGTTTTCATTATTTGTTATGTGCATTGTAGATGCAGTTAGAATTTCTGAATGAAATAAAGCAACTATGGTGTTATACACTATTGGTGTATGTATACCCCCTCTTTTACTATTGCTTTCATTCATCGGTTCAATCATAGCCATTGCTAAAAAGCAATATTAATATTAAAATTTATAAACTTAATATCAAAAATAGAGAGCAGTAAAATACTCTCTATTTTTGATTCTTTGTTTTTCTATAAATAAACTAATTATTACTAATAAATTAGAATACTGCGAATTTTTTCTATTTTATATATGAAATTTTAACGATTTTGCAAATAACAAAAATACTTATAATTATTGCATGCGTTAGATTCGAGAATGTTGGTAATGAAATCTTTGCTTTATACATAGTTAGCTTTTTCATTCCATTTTGTACTGAAGCTGCTGTAATGTTAACTTATCGAAGAGGATTGGTAAAATATAATCAATTTAGTAAATAAAATAATTAAATAGAGAATTTAACAAAATTATCTATTTTTTTCTTTTATTACTTAATGCAAGTCTCAAAAATAAAAACATCACATATAAATTTGTGATGTTTCAGATACTGTTAACGTCTAATTCAATCTACTTTTTGAGATGTTTTGGTTGCAAATTTAATTCTCAATGTCTTCACTCATAAATAACCTATTGCTGGAGTTAAAACAAATCCAACTCCAAAAATAACAAAGTTTAATAAACATACAATAGCTACATTTCCACCTTTATAAAATAAAGGTTCACGGAAGTTTAAGAAACCATATATAGTCATATCAAGTTCTCTTGTTAATCTATTTCCATTCTTAAGTTCTACATCTTTAAATTGATCATAAATCGGTGTTGACATAAAAAATGTGATTAAAGCAAAGAAGTAGTAACCTAACATTGTTATAACACTTAAATAAATAGTTTTCTTTGAAATTTGAATTTCTTTACGATTTATGATTAAAATCACAAATCCTAAAATTGGTGACACTGCGTGGATTATAAATGTGTTTAAAAAGTAAAGTGGTTTAAATTCTTTTAATTCAGGTGCAAAGATTAAAGTTCAATATATTAAGAATGTAATTGAAATGTAAATAATTGACAAAAAGAATGTTTGTTGTGCTTTATGATTTTTAATTTTTAATACAAATATAACTGCAGATATTGCTAAAAATGTATTACTAAGCCACGTGAATGTTAAATTAACTCTTCAAAATGATTGAAGCATTTTGTAACCGTGAATACTTGATGTATTTAAAATTTCATATTTAGCTTCATTTGATAGTTTTGCCAATTCTTGTGAAATTTTTGTTGAAGTTAAATGTCAGCTTATTAGCGTCGCTAATATGACAACAAATACAATACCTATTGCTAAAAAGAATGATATTTTTTGTCTTGTTGTTTTTAAAGTTTTTATTTTCATGGTTTTTATTATACAAAATAAGAAAGACAATTAGATTTTTGTCTTTCTTAATTATGAATTAAAAGTTAATTTAATCAGCAAATTTATCGCTTATAAGAAAATCCAGAACATTTTTGAGTCTTAAGTCATCATTAGTTTTATTTTTTTCAATATAGTCATTTATTTTCTTAATTGAACTTGCTCCTGATATTTGACATTTAATTTTTGAAGCAAAGTTTTCTTGACCTTCAAACATTTTTTTGCTATCACCGACTCTTAAAACTATCATTGTTAAATCATCTTTGTATAGTCTGTGATTTTCACCAATTGTAAATGGGTAATTTGAATATGCTTCTTGAATAGCTTTCGTCTTGTCTTCTCTTGGGTCATTTGTTAAATGTTTAATTTCAATAAAAATTTGATGATTATCAATTTTTAAAATAAAGTCAGGTTTTGATTGATGAATTTCTGTTACCCCATCATCATACTTTGCGTATTCAAAACCAACTTTTCCTGCTACCGGTAGTTTTGTTCAGATTTTAACATTTAAGTTCTCTCGAACATCAATTAATTTAATTAGTTCTTTTACAACGTTCTGCTCAGGTTTTGAATCTAAATAAATTATTTCATCGCCATCTTCCAAATCTTTATAATCTTTATTCTCATTTCTATCTAGTATTTGATAAGCATTTTTAAGTTCTGGACGATCACTTACTATTGCTCTAATTGTTTTTGTTTCTATTTCATTCTTTGTATCATTTAATACTTTTAAAATTCTATATTGTTCAGGAAGCGTAATTCCTTCTTTTAAAACATAAGCATTTTTAGACAAAGGTTTTAAGTTATTTTTATATATTTGCATTAATGACAATTGAATATTTTGAATATAAAATTTGTCTGAAACATTAAATCAGTAAGGATTAAAAACAAAATAGTAGAACATATCATCACTGTATTTAAAATTTAGTTTTTCTTTTATAGCTTGGAGTTTGTGTATTAAATTTTCATTTAATAGATTCTTAAACTTTTTATTTTTTATATTAAAAATATATTTTCTTAAATCAATTTGGTTATTTATATAACTTTTAATATTTAATACATCTTTTGAGTTTTTATCTGAATCTTGAATTAATTTTTCACAATTATCAACATAATCATAAAATTGCTTTAAATATTTATCTCATTTAAAATTGTCTAAAAATTCGTTAATTTCATCATCATATTTATTTTTAAGGAATTCTTTTTCTTTTTTTTCATTTGTGATTATCCGTAATTCACCTGAATAAAATCTTTCTTCCTTGTATTGATTCTTTAAGACATATGAACAATAATTATCAAGTGTTTTTACATCCTTAAAAGAAACGATTCAGTAATATTTACCAATTCAATCACCATTAATTTTCCCTATTTCAGGAACAGGGTTTCTTTTAATTCTTCCAATTGTTTGAATCTCCAAACTTTCAGAACTAATATTTCTTAATTGAACTAACATACAAGCTCTAGGGATATCTCACCCAACAGTTGGTCCTATTTTGAAAATAATTACATCGTATAAAGAATTACTTTTAGAAAGATTATTTAATGTGATTTCTTCACCTATTAAGTCTGATCTTTCACCATCTTTCTTATCTGCAAAATATGTAGCTACTTTTAATCCATATTTTTTAGTTACTTTAATAATATTTTCATAAGCTTCATCTCATAATTTTGCTTTTTCTGCATCTTTCGGTTTGTTATCAACTTGAACAAGCATTGCTGGCCTAACTTTTGCCAAATGATTTTTGTTTGTTGGGTCATTGTATTTTGGTTGAATTTCATTAACGAATATTTTACAAGCTTCTTCTAAAATACCTACGTTATCTACATCTTCATTAAATGTTGGTGTTATTAAATTAGTTTTTAATAAACTTACATTTATATCATTTTCAATTTCTTCACTTCGCACTCTGACTATCTGAATATCAGAATTATATTGCTCATATTTAGGTGTGGCTGTCATTGTTAGAGTAAAGTCTACGTAGTTTGCGACAATTTCATTCAATGATCTTTCGAATTCATTATTAGTCTTACTTGCCATACCAATATGTGCTTCATCACGTATAAATACAATTTTTGCTCCATATTTATCTCGTGCTTCCTGCAGAAAGTCTTTGAAAATTCCCCTTTCAGACATTATTCTGTTTTTTCCAAAAGTTTGAGTTCCTACAATATATACTTTGTTGTTCACAAAATTGATAAAAATTTCAGAATCTTTGGTATCTTTTTGACTATTAGATGGGGATTCATAATATTCAACTGGAAAATCATTTGTTAAGAAATATTTATATTCTCTAAATTTGTTTTCCAACTGTCTTGGTAATTCAGCGGTTGAGATAGTTGCAAAAATAAATATTACTTTCTCATTTTTATTTTCTTGAATTTTGACAATATTGTCAATAATATTAGCAACCA
Organism: Mycoplasma sp. 1199; assembly: GCF_034863365.1. Classification (NCBI taxonomy): domain Bacteria; kingdom Bacillati; phylum Mycoplasmatota; class Mollicutes; order Mycoplasmatales; family Mycoplasmataceae; genus Mycoplasma; species Mycoplasma sp. 1199. The sequence continues at coordinate 106,670 of NZ_JAYFFA010000002.1, forward strand.
TAAATGTTTTTCCAGAACCTGTTGGTGCTCATAATAAAGCATTTTTAGAATTTTGCTCTTGATAAATTGTCACAACTTGGTTAACAGCATTTTGTTGTGTTGATGTTAATTTCATATTAATCCTTTTTAATTACATATAGTTGTCTAATTAAATTTAAAATTTCATCTTCATTTATTAGTTTAGATGTTTTTGTAAAGTACTGGATTTCTTCTTTTATTTTCTTCAAAATAAAATCAACTCTATTTTCCTTTTTGAAATCTATATTTTCGTATTTAATCTCAAAAATATTTAAATCTTTCCCATATGGTTTATTCTTTTTAAGTCAATCAAAAGTTTCTTTTTGAGTTCCTTCACCATTGTTTATTCTATATAGACGCTCATATGTTATAGTGTCTGCAATATTGTTCTCATTATTTGTTATTAATGTATAAGTTCTAGCTCCACCATCTTGTCTATTAAGTTCTAAGACAGCGTGCCCGGTGGTACCTGAACCAGCAAAAAAGTCTAATACACGAGCATTTTTATTAGGATGCAATTTAATTAAATACTCTATTAAACTTGTTGGTTTAGGATAATTGAATGGAACTTTATTAAGATCACTAAAAATAGCTTTTAATTCTCTTGTTCCTTGTGCATTATTAGCAAATTGAATTAAATCTTTTGGTTTAGTATTTTTAACACCATCAATATCGACAGTCTCATATTCAAAAATTTGATATCCATTTTTCGTTTTTTGAATAACAAAGAGATCTTTTTCCCATCTATCATGAAATGTTTCTTCTTTAATTCTTCATCTACCTAATTCCTCTTTTCTAATTGTAGGAAGAATAGCTGAATACCCTTGATTAATAAGGTCATTATCTAAAGAGTAAACATCTTCAAATTTTGAACCACTAGCAATATTGTCTTTTTTGTAATTACTTGAAGTTTTAATATCTTTAGTCTTTTCATTGTAATAAATTACATACCCCATATTTGGTCTTTGATATAAAAACTCTTCATTTCCACCTTTTTGTAGGTTAGAACCTTTTCGCTCGTATCTATTTCATTTTTCATTAAATGATCATTGTGAAACTTCTATATTTTGTTCATCGTTTGTTAATAATAGCCTATCTTTCATTTTTGCATATGCATGAACGTACTCTGTTGTATTGGCTATAAATTTATTATCACTATCTCCACCTGGGTTTTTAACATATTTAAATGTTGTAATAAAATTACTTTCACCAAATATTTCATCCATTAAAACTTTTAAATATGCTTGTTCATTGTCGTCAATCGACACAAAAATCATCCCATCATCTTTAATGAGATCTTTTGCTATTTTAAGTCTGTCATTCATTAAATTTAATCAACCAGAACGTGAAAATTTATCATTGTAAATAAATTTTGAACTCGTTGAATCGCCATTCCCATCTTCTTTTGTTGCATCTGTATTGTATGGAGGGTCAATATAGACAACATCGAAGTTATGTTCTAAGCCGTCTCTCTCTCTCTCTCTGAGAGCATTAAGTTCTTTAATCCATCAATGTTATCTCCAATGATTAAAGAGTTAAAGTTTGTTTTAGTTTCATCAACATTAAAACTTCTTTTTGTATCTATTTCTAAGTAAGAAATCTTCTTATTGTCTATCTGTGGTGCCACATCAAATGTGAATCCTGTTTTTACTCTTGATAATAAAAATTGAATAATCGGCTCCACCAACTCAATATTATTTTCTGAAATTGATTCAATAATTGTCTTAATCAATTTCTTTTGATTTTCATTTAAAACGTTGCTTGATTTTTTATCAATTTCATCGTTTCATTGTTGCAAGTATTGTTCTTTTGTAAATTGCATTTTTCCTCCATAATTTTGTTTATAATTAAAATTATATTACTATTAACTATGCAAGTGGCTCAATAAATAAAATTAAATTTTTATTCTTTGAATTAACAAAAATAATGTAAAATAGTTTTAGCGTGGTCGCGTAGCTCAGCTGGATAGAGCACGAGCCTTCTAAGCTTGTGGTCGGAGGTTCGAATCCTCTCGTGATCGCCATTTTTTTTATACCTTTTTTGACCCTTATAAATAATTGAAGATATAAAAATTAAAAATATATATAATGTATGCATTATATATAGGACAAATTAATGAAAGGAGTAAGTTATGTATAAGATGTTTAAAATTTTGCCATTTAACATTAAAATGAGATTTTTTATTGGTATCATTATTGTTATTTTAAATGTTGCTTGCACAATGATTTTGCCAATTGTGCTTAGTCAATTCTTACCTTTACTTACAAAAGGTAGTCAAGAAATATACACGATTACAATTTTTAAGAACTTACAATTGTATGAATCATCAAGCTGAACTAATGCATTTGTATTCTTATTAATTTCAATCTTAGTATTACTTGCACTTACAGCAATAACTGCTATAGCTTCAACTATGATAATCATCGGAGCTGGCGAGAGAGCTTCGAACTTTTATAGAAATGCTTTATTTGCTAAATATCAAAAACTTAGTCTTAAAGATATTTCTAATTTAACAACCGAAAGTTTAATAACAAGAATTAATGATGATGTTGCTGTCTTTTGAGATTTCTTAGTCGGTGCATCAACATCACTTGTTAAAGCGCCATTATTTATTGTTGTTGGATTAGTATTTGCTTTTGCAACAGATTTAGAATTCACTTACTCAATTTTAGCAGTTATACCTTTACTTCTTTTTGTTATGGTATTTATATTCATTAAGGTAAACCCTAAACTTAAACAAAACAGAAAAAATCTTGATGCAATTACAAAAGAAGTTGACGAAACTGTAAATGGTGCTAGATTTATAAAAGCAAATAATTTACAAGAACAACAAAAAAGAAAATTCAATTACGCTAATAATCAATGAGTAAAAACTGAAAAGAATATTTTTAAATTCTTTGCAATCGGAACGCCTGCATTCTTTGGAATTGTTAACTTTATTGTTGTCTTAATTTACGCAATAGGAAAAGTTAAATTAGACCAAAATACAAGCATTAATGGTGAGTTTATCGCAAAGATTAATGTGTTCATCGAATATGAATTTGTTATAGCTGGTGGAATTATTTTATTCTCACAATTCTTAGGTTCAATGTTTAGAGCAAAAATTAGTTCAGGTAGAATAGTTCAAGTTTTAGATGCTAAATATGATGATTTATTTGTTCCAAATGGAAAAATAATTTCACAAACTAATGATGTAACTGACTATTCGGTTGAATTTAAAAATGTTAACTTCAAATACTTTGATACAGCTAAAGATTATGCGATTAAAAACATTAACTTCAAAATTCCAGGTGGTAAAACTTTAGGAATTATCGGACCAACTGGTTCAGGTAAAAGTACAATTGTTAACTTACTTGTTAACAATATGAAATACACCCAAGAAAACGGAAATATCTTAATTAATGGTATTGAAGTTAGAGACATCAATACACATAACTTACATAAGAACGTAGCTATTGTTTATCAAGATGCACTTTTATATTCAGGGACAATTAAATCAAACGTTTTATTCGCTAAACCTGATGCAACTAATGAAGAACTTCAAAAAGCTCTTGTAGGATCTTGTGCAAGAAACTTTATTCAGACATTCGAAGATAGAGAAAATCACAAAGTCGAACAAAAAGGTAAAAACTTAAGTGGTGGTCAAAAGCAAAGAATCTCAATCGCAAGAAGTTTAATTATTGACCCTAAAATCTTAATTTTAGATGACTCAACTTCTGCTCTTGACAACTTAACCACAAAGCAACTTATTAAAAATATTAAAGAAAATTACTCTTGTACAACAATTATTATTTCTCAGAAAATTAACTCAATCAAGCACGCTGATAATATTTTAGTTCTTGAAAATGGAAAAATTCTTGACCAAGGAACTCACGAACAATTACTTAAATCTTGTCAATGATATAAAGATGTAGCAACTAACCAATTAGATCAATAGAAAGGAGAAGTAAATATGTCTGATTTAAGAGAAGAACAAAAAGAAATAGCTCAAGATTTACAAGCTAATGACCAAGTTAAAGTCTTTAAAACACTTAAACAATTACTTTCATACTTTTGTAGAAGTAAAAAAATATTATTTGTTGCTCTTTTATTTTCATTACTCAACTCTATTTTCTATATCATTGGTAGTTTCTTAATTGGAATAATCGTACAAATCTTCTTTGAACCTTATCTTAATTCACAAATAACTTACCCTGATAAATTTAATTTAACTAACTTTATATTAATGCTATCTGCACTTACACTTACATTTATCTTGTACGGTATTTGTAGATATGTAGAACAAAGGTTATATATCAAACTATCTTTTGAAGCTGGTGCAACACTTAGAAAAGAACTGCTTGAAAAGATATTAAAAATGCCTGTTAGTTTTTATGATAAAAACAAAACAGGAGACTTGATATCAACTTTAATTGTTGATGTTAACAATACAGCTAACTCATTATTCCAAATGATGACGCAAGTTGTAACAAGTATATTCAACATTTGTATAACAATCATTGTACTTATGTTAGTTTCATCACTTCTTACATTAATTGTTTTACCTGTTACACTGATTTTATTTGGATTAGTTTTCTTACTAATTAAAAAATCACAACCTTACTTTGTTAAAGTGCAAAACTCATTCGGGAGACTTAACGCTTTTGTTGAAGAAATGTTAACAAATACAAAAGTAACTAACTCATTTGATAGACAAGCATATGTTTATAGTGAACTTGAAAAAATCACATACGATATTAGAAAAAGTGCTTACAAAGGTGATGTAATTGCTAAATTATTTGATATCTGATATACACTTATAGCAAACTTTGTTATCTTACTTATCTCAGGTCTTGCTGCAATCTTTTATTTCAAACAAATACCTGTTTGAAACTTAATCGGACTTGGAGTTGACCAAAACGGAAATGCAACACCTGCATTTATTATCTTATTCATTTCACTTAATTGAAACTTTATGGGACCATTCCAAAACATCTTATCAAGTGCATTTAATGCACAAATTGGAATTGCATCTTCATCAAGAATTTTCAAACTTTTAGAAATTGCTGAACCTGATACATCAAATCAAACAATTGATATTAACTCAATTAAAGGACACGTTCAATTTGATAATGTATATTTCAAATACAATCCAGATAAGTTAGAATATCAACTAAAAGCAGCTTCATTCGATATTAAACCAGGTCAAGTTGTTGCGATTGTCGGTCCAACTGGTGCTGGTAAAACTACAATCATTTCTCTTTTATCTAAATATTATGATTACACTAAGGGTTCGATTAAAATTGATGGAAATGAACTTAGAAACATCAAAACAGATAAATTAAGAGATCATATGACAATTGTGCTTCAAGATTCGTTCTTATTTAATGAATCAATTAAAGATAACCTTAAAATGACAAATCCGAATGCAACTGATGAACAAATCATTCAAGCTGCTGAAATGACACATGCCCATCATTTTATTATGAATATGCCTCAAGGTTATGATACAATGATCGAAAACAATGGTGCTAACTTATCACAAGGTCAAAGACAACTTCTTTCATTGACTAGAACAATTCTTTCGAATAAAAACTTACTTATTTTAGATGAGGCCACTTCAAACATTGATTCAGCAACAGAACAAATTGTTCAAAAAGCTATGTGAGAGTTAATGAAAAATAAAACAACATTTGTTATTGCTCACCGTTTAAGTACAATTAAAAATGCTGATGTTATTATAGTTGTTAATAATGGGCTTATTATTGAAAAAGGAACTCATAAAGAGTTATTAGATAAAAAAGGTTTCTACCATCAACTATATACATCACAATTTGAATTCGAAAATTAAGACAAATTTGCAAGCTATACGCTTGCTTTTTTTATGCTTTTGAAACATTGACTCTATTTCATTAATTTTTATAAAAGTAAGTAAAATACATAAATTTTCAATATCATTTTTTACTTTTTCTATTCATATATAGATGTAAAAGATGTTTTCGATATATATATATATATATATATATATATAATCAACTTATTATGGAGAAAGTATTGAAAAAATTAGTTATTTGAGCTCTATATGATGATGCAGAAAGTTCATATAAAAATGCAATTAAGGAACATTGAAATAACGAAAAATATGATTTAGAAGTTCATAGTGTCGGAATTAACGACATATCATTTCCAAAAAGCGATAAATACTTCTATCATAGAATTGATTTATCTATTACAAACTTTAATTTAATTTCTCAATTAAAACAATTACCTACACCAGACATAATATTAGCATCTCCACCATGCGAAAGCTGATCTGGAGCAGATTGTAATGGGAAAATGTTTAGAAAAATCGATAGAGACGGAAACTGAGTTGTTAAAAATTCAAGATTTTATGATGAATACAACAAAACTTGCCATCCGGTTAAAAGAAGATACTTTGAACAAAAAGAAAGAGGAAGAATTTTAGGTGAAGCAACTGTTGGTGGAACAATCGAAATAATTAGAACATTCAAACCAAAAGTCTGAGTTGTCGAAAACCCTGCTACATCAAAGACTTGAGAATTTCAAAAAAATCACTGAGATTTTATGGGATTTGAAAATAAATCAACTTATTCAGCATATGATAGTAGATTCTCTTTAAAACCCACAATATTTAAATCAAACATTAAGTTACATTTAATTTCTAAGTCAGAAAAGAGAGCTGAAAAAAGCAAACATATGTCACATGGTTCTTATGCTCAAAGAAGCAAAATCCCACATCAATTAATAATTGATATGGTTAATCAAATTGTTCACTACATTGATAAAGATAAAAAAGAAGGTCGTGATGGAAGATAAAATTAAAGTTAAATTCTGAAAAATTGGTACAGCGATGATTCGCTATCTTGATCAATTAAAAGACAACGTTAATGAGATTTGAAATAAATTAGATTATGAAAGTGTAAGTAAAAACAAATTAATCTTTAAAATATATCCTGAAAGAAATGAAATAAATGTTAATGATATTGAATTTACATTGTACAGATCAAAAAGTAAATCATCAAATGTCTCTAATAGTACAATTGACCAATATTTAAGAATTGTATATTTTCTTTTCAAAAAGGAATTTAATATTAATAAATCATTAAATAGTACATCAAAATATTATGAAGTCACTTTAGATTTTAAAAAACTTAAAGATAAAATCACTGAACTTTATAAAATTTCGCTTGAGATACTAAATGAATTTATCCAAAACGAACTTATGGAAACTGAATTTGTCGATTTCGATGATTCAGAACAAAGCTTTTGACTTTCTTTTGTATTCTCACAATATCAATATATGAAATTTGTTAATTCAGATTCTGAAAATAAAAAATTTGATAATAGACTTTATTATTTTTATATACATAATTACTCAGAATTTCTTTCAGAAAATGAGTCAAATGAACTTTTTAATGCATTAAAAAACTTTATTTCAAATATTGATAAAAGTCCATCAATTGAATTCGACTTTCCATATTCTCAATTCATTTGCAAGATTAAACAAAATGAAGTTAAAATTAATGAAAATAAAGAATGTTTAGACACATTAATCGAAAAAGTCAATGCATCCTTAGAAGATAAATTTCAAAATCTAGTTATAAATAATGAGACTCAACAATTAAAAACCTCTTATTCAAAATTAGCATCAATAAGAGATTATGTTCAAATGCTTCTCGAAACAATAAAATTTGAATTACCTCCTTATCAAAGAGAGTATGTTTGAAAATTCGACAATATTAAAGAGTTACTTGATAGATTATTTAGTACTCACTCAAATAAAAATTACTATTTAAACAACGTTATTTTCTATAAACTACAAGATAACGAATACTCACTTTTAGACGGTCAACAAAGAACATTAACTATTTCAATTATTGTTTTATGTTTATGAAAAGTAACAATGGGTCAAATGTATTTCAAAATTGATCCATCACGCCCAAAAAACGAATGAAGCGAGCAATTAACTGAAGTGCTAAATAAATACAAAGGATTGTCATTCATATTTTGACACGCATATAATTTGATTAAACACCATCGTAACAAACCTCATTTATCTGTTTATGAAAGTTCAAACAATTATGAACATTTGAAGAATATAGGACAACTAATTAACAAGGTTGATGATAACATTTTTAGAGAAATCGAGAATTACATTATAGCTTATGCGCTTGATATTCATGGTGATTTAAATTTATCTAAGCTTAATGATTTTGCGACCAGATTTTTAGATAGCTCATATCTTACGGTCACTATTGTTGATAAAATTAATCCTGAAGAATTATTTGAAACACTTAACTCTACAGGTGTGCAATTAACTAATTTCGAATTATTTATAAACTTTGTCTATTACAAACTCATAGACTTAAAATCTAAAGATTCTTCATTTCTCACAAATGAATTTAAAGATGAGTCTGTTGTAATTGATGATATAAGAAAAAAACTTTTTGACAAATATATTCCTACGAAATCAGAAGACAAAGATAATAAGAAAATAGATAAATTCAATGATCATTTTAACGATTTTACTGAACATATATACTTTAGAATTGTGAATCTTAGAAGTTTAAAATGTGAAAACAACCGTTGTCTCATTAAATCAAACCAAGAATGTAGTTATTTTGATGATAATGCCGAAAAGATTGAATCAATTCATAAAAATAATAATAAAAAGGATAGAATCAATCAACAAAAGCTTCAATTTGTATTTGATTATCTATGTCATTCAAAAAATAATATTGAAAAAGTTCTTCAAGCATTTTATAAATACTTTGCAATTTTTATCTATTTAACGTTACCTGAAGAAAATAGGACATTGCCATACTTCCAAAACGTTAAAGAATTAACAGGATTTAAAGAAGAAAATTCATTATTTAAATTCATGTTGAGAATTTGTAAATTGGATGTTACAAAATCAATACTTTGAGATATTCTAGAAAACAATAATTACTTTTGCGCTAGAAAAAATGATGACAAATCGAATAACATAATCAAGGAAAATATAATAAAAAATTATCTTCTATATTTAGAAAAATCTATTTTAGTTTGAAAATTACTTGATTTCAAGGGGCAATCAATGACTGAAGTGTTCAAATCACTTCTTCTTAACATAAATTTAAATCAAGCAAAAACTATAGATTATTCTAAGAGGTTTAAAAATGTTATTAGAAATAACAAATTCTTCTATATAGACGATATTAGATTGAATAACTTGAAATCAATCATAAGTAGCAAATTTTCAAGCACAGATGATAGTGGCAATAGCAAAAATATATACATTAAAATTTTTCTAGCAAGAGTTAATTACTATTTAAAAAACAATATGTCAATGCTTCCTAATATGAAATTGAATCAATCTCTTGATTGAAATCAATTTTTAGATTCTTGCGATTTAGAACACAATATAGCAAAGGAATCTAAAATTCAAAACAAATTAGAAGCTGCAAAATGAGATGAAGTTAAAGCTTATATTTTTAAGATGGGTAATTTATCATTACTAGAAGAGAGTGAAAATAGGAAAAAAAGCAATGATGCAAATATAACTTATAGATCACAAAATGACAATAATTACACAGAACACGGTTATACAGATGTTAATGGTAAATGCATTTTAAATAGCTCTGAATGAACAACAAAGTGAATTAATCAAGTTGATAAAAATAACTCAAAAGAATCAGTTAATGAAAACATACATAAGTCACTTAAGAATATTGATGAAAAAACAAATCAATACATTGAATTATTCACTAAAATGTATCTAGAAAATGATGAAACAAAACTATAACTATTCACACCTTCACAAGCTTTTACGCTTGTGATTTTTATATCCAAAATACTACTAGATAAAAAAATTGACACCCTAAACCAAAACCATATCTTTGATATGGTTTTTTCTTTTTTCTTGTAAAAAAAATCACAAGCAAAAACCTGTGATTGAATCGTAAAAAGGGAATATTACAACTTTTTAATGAAGTTAGTTATTTTCTATCCTGAGTTTCCAAGTTGGAAGCTCATTTTTTATAATTTTTAAACTCTACTTATATACTATGTATATAAGTAAAAAATCAAAAATTTTTATTTTTTACAATGATTACAATGATAATAGTGTATAATTAAAGCATGAGCAATTACATTTTATATAAAAGAAACAACCCAAAAGGTATCTATTTAGCAATTGGAATTTCAAAAGGTTATGGTAAAGGAATTGGCGATTTAGTTGGTTTAGGCTATTGAGAAGAAATCAAAGATAAATATTCTTTGCAAAACATTGATGATTTAAAGGCAATCGCAAAATTAGTTCCATTTACAAACAACAAAGTTGAAGCAAAGAGCAAATTTTTTGAATTGCTAGAGCCAACATCTGTTGAAACCAATGTTAAAAATGTTGGAATTGATTTAATTTACAAAATTATCAAAGAACTAGACTTATTCAGTTCATTGCCAAAAAGCAAGCACAAATCGTTAGAAGAAGTTCTTGAATTTATCATTGGAACCAGAATTATTTTTCCAAGAAGCTACATTTGTCAATATAAAAACAAAAATGATTTTTTACACAATGTTGAAATTAAAAAATCATCAATTTATAACTATTTTGATACTTTTTTAACAAATAAAGAAACTATTTTGTTCAATCTTTACAATAAATTACAAGAGTTAACTAATAGAAACAGTAAACAATTACACTTTGACAATACAACTGTTTATTTTGAAAGTTTTTCAAGAAAAGGCGTAAGACAAAAAGGTTTTTCAAAAGACGGCAAACATGATGAAGACCAAATTGTAATAGCAATGGCGACAGACAATAATGGAATACCTTTTCATTACAAAATTTTTGAAGGAAATACTGCCGATTCACAAACTTTAATTAAGTTTTTAATTGAAATGGAAAGAATTTACAAAATTAAAGACGTGTCAATTATTGCTGACAGAGGAATTAGTCAAAATGCTAACTTAAGATTTTTAGAACAGAAAGGATATAAATACATCGTTCAAAAACGTATTGATAACCTTAGCGAAGCAGACAAAAAATTCATCATTGAAGATAAAGATTATATGTTGGAACATGAAATGTTTTCAAAAAGCAGATTTGTGGAATCTGTTTGAGCAAACAATAGAAAAAAGAAAAGATTTAATCAAACTCTTAGAAAACAAATAGTTTACTTTAGTCCAGCAAAAGAGAAGCTTGACAGTTTAAAAAGAGCTTTTTCGATATCAAAATATGAGAAAAAATCAATAAATAATGTAATTTGCTTAAGCGATCTTGTTCCAGAATATAAGAAAAAATATATGGATGTTGAAGACAAAACAATTGCCAAATTAAATTACTCTAAAATTAAAAAAATAGCTGATCAAGATGGTTTCTATATGATTGAAACCAACATACCAGATTTAACAGCGCAAAGAGCTAATGAAATTTATAAACAACAATGAAAAATTGAAGAAGGTTTTAGAACATTGAAATCTTCGCTTGAAGTTAGACCGATGTTCGTTCATAAAGATTCTCACATTCAAGCACATGTTTTCTTGTGTTTCTTAGCGTTGATTGTCTTAAAATACTCAATTTACAAACTTAAAAAGTTCTATGAAGATAATGGTGAAATTCAAAAAGTAACTATGAATATGTTTATAGATGCCTTAAAACTTATAACAATAACAACTAAAACTGTAAATGGTAAAGTTGTTGTTGAAATCATTAATAATTTAGATCCAAATCATTACGAATTAAACAAAATATATAAAGATTTTTCATTTGTTATAGAAAATCTATCATTGTAATTAAAAATACAAAAAAACGAAAACGCCTTATTTATAGGTGTTTTCGTTTTTTAACCCTTTTTAACTTGGAAACTCAGGGAATATTACAACTTTTTAATGAAGTTAGTTATTTTCTATACCTCATTATCCTATTGCTACTTTTGAACCAGCTGTATAGACTAAAACGTATTTTCTATCTGATTCTGGAATATCTCATTTATCTAATACAAAGATTGGAAGAATATGACTTTGTGTTCCATCTAGTGTAGAAGCATTTCAAATGAGATTATCATTTACATAAAGTTTAAGTCTTAAATCTCCATAGTAACTTGCATTAATTGGGAAGTAACCGTTAAAATTGTAAGCTTTTGCAGTTTTTGAAAAGTCTCCTAAGTTATTGGAAATAACTGATGGTAATGTGTTCCCTGGAATGCTTGGATGTCAAGAACGTGAATTATCTAAATCAAATTCAAGTCTAATTTTGTCCCCAGTTGCAAAATCAATGTGTCTTGCAGTTGATGAGTCAATTAATTGTTCAAAGAATGCTCCACCGATGTTTGCAAAATCTCTTGTTGAAGAGTTTTTAGATGCAGTTGCGTTTAAAACGAATGTAAATGAGTTGTCTTCTGTAAATGTTTTTGTGAAGACTGATGTATTTTTATCAATATTAAACTTATCACTTGTTATATTTGTTTTAACAAATGCTTGAAGCAATGCAACTCATAAAGCATTTTGATAATTAAATGCTGTGCCGTCAGAAATCTTGTAATTTCAAGCACCATTTGCATAGCTGTTAATTACATTATTTAATCAGTTTTTATTCACATTATTTGTTCCATCTTGTAAAAATCTTTCTTTATATTTGATTTCATATTTTCTAGGGAATAATCAATAATCATCAAGTGAATTAGGAACAATAGTTGAAGCAGCAGGTGTTAAATCAGGAACTACACCTGTTTTAACTCAATAGTTTGCTATTGGGCTTTTATCTTCTTTAACAAATGTTGTTGCTAAATAAGGATAGTTTCCTTGATTATTTAAAATTTCTAATTTAAGAAGTCTCTCTTCATTATCATCGTGATTATATTCAAATGTAACAACTTCATCATCATAATCAATTGAACTTTTATCTAATCTAATGTAAGGATCATTATTGCGTCCTCTTAAACGAGTTTTGTATTGAAGTGTGATTAGACCTGAATCAAATAAAGGTTTTAAATCACGAATTGAAAGAGTTTGATATTTAGATGTGTTATCAATAGATAACAATTTAAATGATCCTTCAAATATTTTTCTAGGACCAATTACATAATCTGCATATCCATCATCAGCATTATTTAGACAATTTAATACTAAATATGTTGCATATTGCATGTTTGTTGTTAAGTAATTTAGTAAATTACCTTTATCAATTCTTTCATCAATATTAGCTTTAATTTGATTAATTTCATCAAATCTAGAAATAAAGAATTCAACCTTATCTGTGTCGTGCTCAAATTTGTATGATAAGTTTTCTTTATCAGCTAAGAAATCTTTTAAGTAGTACTTAGAATTATCTGGATTGTTAGAGATTTGAACAATTTGTTCAAATGCATCATTAACTTTTTCTGTTGCAATTGTATTAGCAACATTAAGGACATTTTCTACTTCATTTTTAAGAGTTTTTAATTCATCTAATGATTTATTTTCATAATCATCTAAAGTAGATAAATCAAAATTTGTAATTTGATCTGAACCAAATAATGTTTCATTTTGTTTTACTTTATTTAATGAATTTAAATTTTCTCTTATGTATGCAACATAATCATCTTTACTTTCAGCAGATTGAGCAGCATTAACAATTATGTTTGCGACTTTATCAAATTTATTTCACACACCACTCAATTCAAATAAGTATTTAGAATCTAATAGATTTCTAATTAACTCAATTAAATTATCTTTTGTATCTTGAGCAGTAGCTTGAACGTCAAAATTATCAACTTGATCACTTGTATTGTTTTGAACAATATTAATTAAAACTGTATAACTTTGTGGAGCTATCACTACATTAACTTCATTATTTTGAATTTGGTCGATTGTTATCGATTGAATAACCTCTTTATTAGAATCGATTAAGACATATGAGTTAGGAACTAAATTACTTTCAATTGTAATTGAGTTTTCATCCATATTAATTTTTTGAATAGTTGATGATACTAAATTATTATCTAAATCTTTGAAATTAATTGTTATCGTTTTTCTATTTTCGATAATAACAAGATTTATTGATTTAGCTCAAGGTTTAATTCCTGAAACTGATTTAATTTTTACATCTGTAGGTAATTGTTGAGTAATAAGGTCTTTAATTTTTCTTTCATCATCTTGATAATTAACATCAATGTTAAAGTTATTAATATCTTGTCTATGTGATTCATTATTAGCTATCACAACTTGCACACTATAGTTTTGAGGTAAAACTGTAACATCAACAGTATCGTTTTCAATTTGATTTATTGTTACGCTATCTACAACTTGTTTATTTGAATTTGTTAATACATAACCCTCTGGAATTAATAAGTTTGAAATTGTAATTGAAGTTTCATCCATATTAATTTTTTGAGTTGTAATTTCAACAATATCGTTGTTTAAATCCTTAAAGTTAATTGTTATTGTTTTTCTATTTTCAACAATTTCAATTTGAATTTCTGAAGTTCAAGGAGTTACACCTGAAATTGATGAAACTTTAACGTCACTTGGTAATTTTTGTTTAATAAGTTCACTAATTCTTGTTTTATCATCTTGATAATTAACTTGAATTTCAAAATCTTGAATATCTTCTTTATGTGACTCGTTTTTGACTATTTTAACTTGTGCATTATAGTTTTTAGGAAGAACCAAAACATTAACTGAATTATCTACTATTTGGTCTACGACTTCACTTTCAATTACTTCTTTATTCGAATTAACTAAAACATAAGAATCAGGAACCATATTGCTGTAGACAGTTAATTGATTATCATCCATATTAATTTTTTTAGTAGTTGATGAAACTAAATTATTATCTAAGTCTTTAAAGTTAATTGTTATTGTTTTTCTATTTTCAACAATATTAAGGTTTATTGATGTAGCTCAAGGTTTAATTCCTGAAACTGATTTAATTTTTACATCTGTAGGTAATTGTTGAGTAATAAGCTCTTTAATTTTTGTTTCATCATCTTGATAATTAACATCAATGTTAAAGTTATTAATATCTTGTCTATGTGATTCATTATTAGCTATCACAACTTGCACACTATAGTTTTGATATAAAACTGTAACATCAACAGTATCGTTTTCAATTTGATTTATTGTTACGCTATCTACAACTTGTTTATTTGAATTTGTTAATACATAACCATCTGGAATTAATAAATTTGAAACTGTAATTGAGTTTTCATCCACATTAATTTTTTGAGTAGTTGACGAAACTAAATTATTATCTAAATCTTTGAAATTAATTGTTATTGTCTTTCTATTTTCAACAATTTCAATTTGAATTTCTGAAGTTCAAGGAGTTACACCTGAAATTGACGAAACTTTAACGTCTTTTGGTAATTTTTGTTTAATAAGTTCATTAATTCTTGTTTCATCATCTTGATAATTAACTTGAATTTCGAAATCTTGAATATCTTGTCAGTCTTGATCGAATTCATTTCTTGCTATTGAAACTTGGACATCATAATTTTTAGGTCATATTTTAATAAATTCATTTGATATCGGAGCTTCATCTCTTATCAACTTATCAACCACTCCCCCGTATTTATTCAATAAAACATAGTTTTCCGGATCAGGATTAGTGATTTCTCATTTACCATTGATTTTTTTTGCAATACTCTTAAGAGTTTCAGGTTCTTCATCCCTGGTATAAGCGTTTCTTAATATCACTTTTACAGTTTCTTCAGTTTTATTTGTGTATTTTAGACCAAAATACACAGCAGGTACAGTTACTGCTCCAAGTACTCCTGTGAATGCTAAAAGTATAATAATCTTTTTATTTCTTTTTGAAGTTTTACTAGTCATAAATTTGTCCTTTTTATTATTTTTAAATATACTAAATTAACACTTTTATATTATTAAAAAAATAAAATAAATTTTGAGCTTGAAATCAACAAAAAAGCAAGCTAAAAGTAGCTTGCAAATTTGATTATTTTTTAAGGTCGTTTACTGAACCAATGTAAGCGAATTTTTCTGGATTTACATCAATAAATTCACCATTAATAATTCTAACAACTGAATCTACAGTTTGATCTAAAGGTACAAAAACCCCTTTTCTTAATGTGAAATGTTCAGTCATAAAGAAGTTTTGTGAGAAGAAGTTTTGTAACTGTAATGCTTTTTTAACGATTGTTTTTGATTCGTCATCTAACTCATCAAATCCTAAAATAAGCATAACATCTTCAATTTCTTTATATCTTTGTAAGATGTATTTTGTGTCTAAGATAGCTTGATAATGCTTTGAACCAATAATTTCAGGATTTACATTATTCGATGAAGAAACTAATGGATCAAAAGCAGGGAAAATGTTTTTAGCACTAATTTCACGTGAAAGCACAAGTGATGAGTTTAAATGGTTAAACACAGCAACAGCTGATGGATCAGATAAATCATCCATTGGTAAGAAAACTGTTTGGAATGATGTAATTGAACCGTTTTCATTTGTGTAAAGTCTTTCTTCAGCTTGTGAAATTTCAGTGTTTAAAGTTGCTTGATATCCACCAATAGATGGTTTTTTATCAAGTGATGCAGCAACTTCATTTCCAGCTTGTAAGAAACGGAAAATGTTGTCAATGAATAATAAAACATTTTCTTTATTGTTGTCTCTTAAGTATTCAGCAGCTGTAATTCCAACTGGTACAATACTCATTCTTGAACCTGGGTTTTCGTTCATTCTTGAAATGTACATTGTTGAGTTTTGCATTAAGTTAGATTCAGTTAAATCATTGTATAACTCAATAGCTTCTCTTGAACGTTCTCCAGAACCAATGAAGATAGCTGATGTGTTAGTTTTTTGTTTTGAAAGGTTAAAAATAATTTCTTTCATTAAAACAGTTTTACCAACTCCAGCTCCTCCAAAGATACCAATTTTATCTCCATCTAAAATAGGAACGAAAAAGTCAATAGCTTTAATACCTGTTGTTAAAAGTTGTGCTCTTTTTTCGTAGTTTGTGTTTGTTACAATTGTTGAATCCATTTCAACTGTTTTTGTAACTTTTGTTTTAGGTGAGCTTAAGTTATTTCCGAGCACATCATAGATGTGTCCTTTTGCTTCATTTCCAACAGGAACCATAAATGAATGGTTTAATTTTTCAATCTTATCATTGATTGATAAGTTATCTTTTAAGTCTACAATAACTGCCAATAAAGTATTTTCATTAAGAATTCTTTTAACTAATAAATATGAACCATTGTCACTTTTAAGAAATGAATTAATAGCTGGTAACTTTTCATTTTTGAATTGAATTTCAATTACGTCACTTCATAATTTTGTTATTTTAGCACTCATTATTTACTTCCTTTTAATTCATTTTTGATTTTGTTGTGAATTTGTTCCATTAGTTTTTCATCTGTAGTTAAGAATTCTTTAGCAGCAGGTAATTGTCATTGTAGATTGAATTTTTTTGAATATTTATTAAGCAAGAATGCAAAGTAGTTTTTAACTAATTCAGGATCTTTAGTTGTATCATTAATTAAGTCTTCAACAATTTTTTTGCAAGTTGCATTGGCTTTTTCGTATTCAATAATGAATTTGATTGCTTGATTAATTTGCACATCAGATAAGTTATTTAATAAGTTTCATTGAATGATACGTGAAATTAAGTAAATGTCCTTTTCATCGTATGATGAAACACCTTTTTGATTAAACATTTTTTCAATTTGAATTCCACCCAACATAAGTGAGTTAATGTCATCATTAAGGTCGTATTTAACAGCAAGTAGTTTAGCTTGTTTTTTGAATGATCTATATAACTTACCAACAATTTTTGCACTTTGGTTCATTAATTTGTTTTGAACTCCACCACCAATACGTGAAACTGATAAATTAACATCGATAGCTGGATATTTGTTAAGTGCAAATAATTCTGAGTTTGTAACAATTTGACCATCTGTAATCGAAATAACGTTTGATGCAATTAAAGATGTAATGTCGTTATCAACTGTTTGAATAATTGGAAGAGCAGTAATTGATTTTCTATTATGGAATTTACCACTTCTTTCAAGTAATCTAGCGTGTGCATAGAACATATCTCCAGGGAATGCTTCTTTACCAACTGGTTTGTTGATTAATAAAGCAATTTCTCTGAAAATGTTTGCGTGTTTTGTTAAGTCATCAAACACGATTAAAACATCATCTTCATAAGAAACATTTTCAGCATGAGCCATAGCAATATATGGAGCTAAATATTGTTCATATGGTTTATCACTGTTTGCAGTTAAGATGATTGTGTATTCATCAGCACCATGTTCTTTAAGTAAATTGTAAACATTTGCAATTTCGCTTTGTTTTTGTCCAATTGCAACATAAATACATTTAACATTTTTGTCTTTTTGGTTAATGATTGTGTTTAAAGCAATAAATGTTTTACCAGTTTTTCTATCACCAATAATAAGTTCTCTTTGTCCTTTTCCGACAGGAATAAGCAAGTCAATTACTGAGTAACCTGTTTTTAATTGCTCATCAAGAGGCATATAAGACATTAAGTTGTTATTAACGTTAAAGATTTCTGAAGATTGCTCATAGAATTCAAATTTTTCTTTAGTAACTTCAGGGAATAAAATGTCATTGTTAATGTCAATGATTTTTCCAAAGTAGTTTTTTGCAGTTTTAACTTTTGTATCAACTTTAGCTTTAATTACTTCTGCACCAATTTTATATTCTTCAGGATTTTGTTTAATTAAACAAAAAGCACGATCTTCTGTTGCTGAAATTACCATTAATAAAGCATCTTTATTATCTTTTAAATGGTAAATTTCATTTTGTTTGTAATTTGTTTGGCCACTTATTTCAACAACATAGTCATAAATGGCTGATATGTATAATTTATTTTCCATGTTCTTCCTTTACTTTAAATTAGCTTTCTTTTTGTTTAAACTGCTAATGATTATTGTTCCAATTAATAAAAGCGTAATAAGTGTACCGATTGTAATTAAAACAATGTTTGTGTTTTTTGTTGATTGTAAATTTTCTTTAAGAATCAATTCATTGTAAGCTTTTTGGTATTGTGTTCTGATGTTTTCACTTTCATTAGTGATGTTTTTATTTTGAGTTACGATACCTAAATTAATGAATTGTTTTTGAACTTGTTCTAACTTTATGTTGAAAGTTTGAAATTGTTGATTTTTAAATGTGCTTACTTGTTCAATTCTGTCTAAGTCTAAAATTAAGTCTCTTAAAGTTGATAGCGCTTCATTAACGTCGCTAAATGTGAAATTAAAAGAATTTAAGTTAGCTTCAATAACTGATTTAATTTCAGGTACTGAAATTTGTTTTGAAAATTCGCTATATAAGTCTTTATATGCACTTGTTAATAAATTAAAGTAAGTTCTTCCTTTAATTGTTTGTGCGTGAATAGAGTTAGTGAATGCATCTTTTGAGTCTTCTGATAATGATAAGTTGATTAAATCACCTTTATCATTTTTAAAAGTTACATCCTTATAGTATTCAACTGCGTCATTTATGATGTTTGTGAATTGTTGATTGTTAATAATTTTTACTGCAACAAAGATTTGGTCAAAGACAATTTCTTGAAGTTTTCTATTTCCAAGTTTTTCAAAAACTAAATCTTTGGTAATTCCAAGTGCATCATAGTAACCTAACATCGAAGATTCAATTGCATTACTTACAACTTGCATTGATTGAGCATATTGTGCATCTGAATATCTAGTCACTTCACGTTCATAAGATGTTTGTTTCTCATCTGATGTATTTGTTAAAGTAATTGTTGCAATTAACTTGCCATCTTCTTCTCTTAAGCCTGTAACGTTGTATTTAAGTAATTTTAATAATGGATTAAAGAAGAAAACTGCTTCATTATTGAATTTAGCATTTTGTGAATTTACTAAACTAATTAATTCTGCATTTGAAGTGTTGATGTAGTCACCTGTAAGTATTGGAGAAAGTCTAGGAACGTTTTCTTCAGCAACTGAAACTACAATTGGGTCTTCTTCGATTTTGTCTTCAGGTAAGATTGGAAGAATCGGTTCTTCAACAACTTCATTGAATTCTTGGTTTTTCTCGATGTCAAATTTCATTGTTCTCTTATTAAGAACCGATAAGAAATAAGCATCTCAAGAATCAAAACCTTTAGGTATATTTAAATCTAATTTTGCATCATCATCTAAAACTTTGAAAACTTCTTCATCTTTTGCATATTTAGGAAAGTCTTCTTTTTCTAAAAGAATATCTCTTCAAGATGAAGATAGCGATTCAATATAGCTATTTGTTTGGTTCAAAATCGCACTTTGAGTAAGTTGATTATTAATTACTTCTGCTTCTTCAGGAATGACAACTTTTCCTTCTGTGTCTATAGCACTTACTTTTTCGTAGTTATCTGGTGTAGCTTCACCAATCATAAGTGGTCCAAAATCATTTTTAAAGTAAGTAATGTCTCCTAATTTGTAAGTTTCATTTGTAAGTAAATTAGGGAAAATGATGTTAAATCCATTTTCAATTGGATTTGAAACTATTTGATCTTTTTGAGCCTTTAAATAATTTACAAACTTTTTATAGTAAGTAATTCTTTTTAAATGTTCAATATTTGGTTCTGCTAAATTTTGCTTTTCATAATCTGCTACTTCTAATTCAAGCTTTTTAATATACTCTTCAAGGACTAATGGTAATTTTTCATTGAAAATGTTTTTTTGCATTTCCTTAGTTTCAGGAAAATTAGCAACAGGCTCTTTTTCTGTTTCAGTTGTATCACTTGCTGTTTCATTTTCATTTGTAGTTGCTGAAATAACCGAAAGCGGTAATACTAATGAAGAAGAAATAGCGCCTAATTTAAGTCATCTTCTTATTTTCATAAATCCTCATTTTCAAATAATGAAAAGTAAATTTGAGCTTTAAGCTTGAATGCTTTTCTTTTTAGTTTTTCTAATCTGTTGATTAAATCAATGTCATTAGAAGCATATAAAGCAAATTTTGTTTTTAGCAGTTCCCTTTTAATTTCTTTGTATTTTTTATTTAATGAATGTAATTGTGTTTTATTTTTATCATCTTGCGCAAAAGTATCAAATGAATTATTGTAGAAAAGGACAATTTGATTTTCATTACTTTGGACAAATAATGAATCAAATATTAAAAAGTATTCTTTTGAATTTGTTTTAAGTGAGCATAAAACTTTTTTGTGACTTGAAATTGTGTTTTTATCAACTTTTTGTCAACTATCTTTTAACTGATGATTGATTTTTAATTCAGAAATCTTAAGATGTCTTTTAACATTTTTAGCTGATACTAAAGTTAAATCAATCATTAGTTCCCCTTTCTGATTTCATGTAATAAGTCTTTTTTCTTGCTAAGCATTGAGATTTGTTCAATTTCTTTTTCTCTTTTAACTTTTAAGAATTGTCTTTTTTGGAATTTGATTTTTTCTTCTAAATCATTAAGAGTACTGTTTTGAGCAACTAACTTATATTTTTCATAAATTAAAGCTGACTCAGTTAAAAGTGAAGAAATAGCAAAGTTTAAGTAAGACTCAGTTTCTGAATCGATAAACTCATTTAAATCTTGTGAAATTTTGTGAGTGTTGATATTTGAGTTAAATAATTGACCGTGTTGATGGTGTTTAAGTGTGAAATTATTCATATTTACAGGAAGAAGTTGAATATGTTTTTCTTTAATCTTTGTTGAGTTAATTACAAAGTTTAAGTTTGCATAATCATTAATTTTGAAGTTGTTAATAATGATTTTTGGAAGTAGTTCATTTAAGTAATCAACTTCATTTTTCTCAAAGCTAAATAAGATATTAAATCCGTTGTCACTAGCAAACTTAATTGCTTTTTGACCAATAGCAATAATGCTATCGTTAGATTTGTTGATAGCTTGAAGCAAGTACTTTTCATGTTTTTGATATGAGTTAGTACTATATTTTTCTTCTTCTGTAATGTAAATTCAAAGTGTTTTTAATCCACCTAAAGTAAGCAAGTCACTTTTTTTATTAAGAGCAAAATCATTGATTGAATATTTATCAGTAATTTGCTCAATTATGAATTTTGAATAGTTAGCTCTATCTAAACAGTAACTAATTTGTTTAGATAGTCTAAGTAAGTTAATTAAAGTAATATTTTTCTTTGATTCAACGATTTTATAAATCTTTTTAAGAGAATTGTATTTTGATTCAATGGTTTTACTGTTCATTGATAATTCCAGGACCTATAAATAATTTATAAACATTGTTTTCTTTTAATAAAAGAACACTCGGTATAAATTCGATAATGTAATTCTCTTCAATTAGTTTATTTATGTATTCATTAAAGTCTGAGTTCAATTGTGAAACAGAGCTTCTAAGTATTGTATCTGATACAGAAACATTTTGTTTTTGTTCAGTTTTAGGAATTTGATCATATAAACTAAATTTTGAATCAATAGTTCAGGTCATAACAAATTTATCTAATAAAAGATTATTTTTTCTGCTAATTCATTTTTGAATACTATCTGTCAAAGGTTTTAAATCTTTTTCAGTTAAGTTGTATTCAATTAAAAATGAATTTCAGAAACTTTCATTTGAAACATAAGTCGGTTTGCTTTTAAATCTTTCAAAGTCAGCAAATAATTTTGATTGATAAACTTTTGCTTTTTCTAAGTATGCTAAAAGCTCTTTATTTTTCATTTTATTTTTCTTAAACATAAATTATTTACCTCTCTTTGTAAAGTGTTTTCTTTTTTCATAAAGCAAAGCAAATATCTTGATAAATCCAGTATATGCTATAGATGAAAGTGCAAATAGAATATAAAGCATAATTGTGACCAGTGCAAGAATTGTTAATATATCTCAATTCTTTGTAAGCACTAATATTGCTCAGTTATCATTACTTAATGTAGCGTGTAAGAAAATGCTAAACACTAATGAAATTGTTAGGAAAACTAACATAGCTAAAAGCATTGAATTTTCTAAATTATTTAATTTATTAGCTTTATTGTATTTAACTAATCCAAAGTTAATTACAAATAAAACAAAGAATAACAAGTTGATAATTAATCTGTTAAAGTAGTTTAATTGAGTGTTTGCAACTAATAAAACAAATAATGAAAGTAATTCCAAAAATACAAATGCTGTTTTGTTTGTTAATAATTGATTTTTGAATTTTGTAAATCTACTTGTAATTACAAGTCCATTTAAGATTGCAACTAATGAAATAAACACAGCAAATAAAGTAACTTTTGTGGTTGTATCTTCACTAATATCGATTGGTTTGTAAGCGTATTTTGCAAGTGTGTAAATTGCAAAGAACATTACAGGTAAGATAAATGCAAGAATTAATTTTGTAAGTGATGCAAATAAACTGTTTCTGTAAACTACACTTGATAAGTTTGAGATGTTTGAGTAAACTTTTAAACTTAGAAGTAAGATAAGTGCAAAAACTAATCCAAAAATAGATAAGTTTTTGTAAACTGCATTTTCACTGAAAATTCTAGTTAGTTTATTAATGTAAACGTTGTTTACAAAAATACCAACAATTCTTTGTGTTTCAATGCTTCCATCTTTTGATTTTGAAACTTGAACGTTATTAACCATTAAAACAAGCATTCATAATCCAATTCCGAGTAAAACGTATTTGATTATAGTATAGCTTGAATCTAAAACTAATTTCTTGATGTTAATTGAAAAATTTCTTGATTTTTGAACTTGTGTGTATACATCAAAAGTTAAATCAATAACTAAAAGTGGTATAAGTAAAAATGAGTTATAAATTAATCATTTTGAAGAAGTATCTTTTGTAGTAGTTATAAAAGTGAAAGTATAAAATCCAAATGTAATAAGTGCATAAGTAATGTATGCAACATATCAGTAGATGTAACTTGAAAACTTCAAGTTATTTTTGTTTATGACAAAATAACTCTTAGTCATAGCGATAATAATTAGCAATGATAATAAAGTTAAGTTGAATAAAACAAAGAAGTTAATACTTGAGTTTATTTTGAAACTTCTATCAAACAGAATCGAATAATCAATTCCTGTTTGATCGCCTTTGTTAATAAAGTAATTGAAAACAATTCCGATTGAGCTTATTAACAAGAACGAAAGTACAAGTGAAATTAATTTAAGAATATTTTCTTTACTTCAGTTTATCTGCAATAAATTAGTTTTACTATTAACTGAATGAGATTTCTGCATCGCCACCTCCACTTGGATCAAAGTTAGCTGATTTAACTACTGCTGTTTTACCAAATTTAGTAAATGCTTGTGAGCGATTTAATCTGTCAGCCATTGTTTGGTTATCTACGTAAATTGTTCTAAATACATTTTTACCTGATTCAATTAATCCGTATAATTCCGGACCTCAGTTATCGTCTAAGTCACGTGCGTTACCTTGAATGTATAATGTGTTAACTTCTACAGGACTAACAAAATGTAATTTAGGTCTTTCAGGCCCTTTGATAAGCATTGCAGATCATTGTTGAGCTGCTAACGTGTCAGCATTAACTGTGAATGTATTTGTGTTATTGTAAAGAGTTAAGTTCTTAAATACTCTATTGTGGAAACGCATTCCTTCAAGACTTCTGATGTTTTTGTTTAATGAGAAATCAAGTCAAGTAGGTCAAGAACCATCTCCGAATTCTCCTTGGAAAATTCTTTCATTGTATCTATCTTTGAATGCAATATCAAGACCTTCGTTGATTTCTTCTAATGTATCATCTTTATCAAATCTAAGTCTGTTAAACACAATTGAACCTGGCATATTTGTGTTATCTTGCATTGCTGCAAATGTGTAATCAAATGTAATATTTTTTACACCACGTAATGCAATAGGGTCAATTCCTCAGTCTTTACTTAATAAATCATTTGAACTGTAAAGGTCTAATTCTTGGATTTCCTTATCCTTAAGCGCAATAAGTGAAGTTGTATCTTTACCTTCAAAGAATAAAGTTAATTTTTGAATTGATTTAGGAAGTTGTTTTAAAATGTGTCTAAATTCTTGACGTTTGTCTTTAAGACCCATATTTTTGATTACAAGTACATCAATTTGTTTGTTAGCTTGTTTAACTTTATCTAAAAAGCTTAAGAATGAATTGTAACCTTGAGTGTTAGCTGCATCAAGAACTGCCATAACTTTGTTTGTTCCGACTTTTTCTTTTGCAATAGCACTTTCTGGAGTATATTCATAAATTTCAATCCCTTTATTAGCACCTGCTCCATATCTTGAATATTCAGAAGTTTTATTTCGTTTAGAGAAACCTTCATATTCTAAGTTTCTAATTTGTTTTGAATTTCTATGATATTGTGATTCATAAGCAAAATATGAATTTTTATGTCTTCTTATATATTCATTACGAACAACATTATCTTCTAAGTTAACATGTGCAAAACTACCAAATCCTGTGTCACCTCAATGGAAACCTGGGACCATACCTTTGTTAAGGTAACTTTCAAGTTCTCTATTTATAGTTTCAAGTGATATCTTAAATGCGTATGCTTGTTGAGGATCTTTAAGTAATTTAAAAAGATATGAGAAATCTGCGTTATCTCCATAATTAGTTTGAGGATTGTTATTAGCAATCTTAATGATACTCTTGTTTAAAAGCTCTTTATCAGCTTCTGTTAAATCATTTGGATTTTTGTCAAATATGCTTTTAATAACAGAAAGATTTTCTCTAATTTCTCTTTTCATTTCCTCTTTGACTTTTGTAACTTTGTCAATAGGTTTAGGTTTCATTGTTGCAAAATCTAAATCTTTTGCAGCTTCTGGGTTGGCGTAACCTTCGATTGCTTTTGAAGGTTCTGTAGATGGATCTGGTTCTGGTTCTGGAGGAGTCACTATAATTGGTTGTTCAATAATAGGCTCTGTAGGTTGCTCAGGTTCTGGTTCTGTGGTTTTAGGTTGTTCTGTATAAACACTATCGTCTGCTTTATCCGGATCTTCTGGTTCAGGTTCTTTTGGTTGTTCTGGTGTTGGAGCAGGATCTGGCTCAGGTTGTAGATCAGATCCAGGTGTTGGGGCGACAGGTTCTGGATCAGGCGCAGGAGTAGGATCAGTAGGCTCAGGTTCTACCGGATCTGGGTTTGCTGGTTCAGGGTCAGGCACTGGTTGTTCTGGATCTGGCTCTGGATTAACAGGTTGTTCTGGTTGTTCTGGTTCAGTAACAGGTTTTGTTGGTTCTGGTTCTACTGGTTTTGGATTTTCAACAACTGGTTTTTCTGGTTCGATTTTGACTTTGATTTTTAAGTTATTATCTTTGTTTGAAGAATTTCTGTCGCTATATAAAACATCATTTTCATTGATGACTGTAGCAATTCCACGTGACTGAGTAATAACTCCTAAGTCTTTTGTTTTTGGTTTAGCATTATCACTAATTGTTTTAGCTGCAACAACACCTACAACAGCTAGTGCAGAAACGGCACCAATATTGATTATTAATTTTTTTCTTTTAGCTTTAATCATAATTAATACCTTTCTTTAATTATTTGTTGAATTTGTATTCTTCAGGAATTAAATTTGCCCCTTGTTTGAATAAGTAAGTTTGAATGTTTGGATATAACTCTTGTAATGCTTCACGGTATGATGTTCTTTGATTTTCTCCCCCACCGTAAATTAAGTCATATTGTTCTAATTTATATTTACCATAGAAACCATCGTAAGTTTCACCTTCAGATCTGAATGCTTGAGTTAAAGCAGTTAATGACACACCTGTGGAGTCTCCTGTTGCATAGTTGATTCCAACAATTTCATTATCAATTGTTCTAACTGATGAACCTGATGCACCAAATAAAGGTTGTCAAGCTCCTATTGAGTAACCTAATCCGTAGCTTAAGTATCTATCTCCTGTGTAAGTTGAAGCAGAATCTCTAATTACACCAAATTTGTAACCTTCGTTTTTTCTTGAATTAATTAATGGAGAAACGATTGTGATGTCAAATACACCAGGCATATCAATGAAATTTCTTACGCTTAGTGATTTGTTTCATCCACTTCCGTATTCTTTTGTGAATACTTTTTTATCAACTTGTTGACCTTCTGCAACATAGACAGGTTTGTTTGTTCAAATACTTTGACTAAATCCTGAGTCAATAATTGCAACTTCAGATGGTTCTAACATCTTACGGATAAATAAGTGGTCAGTTTTAGCATCTGGAAATGCAACTGAAATTAAGTTGATTTTTGATTTTGGAATACTTGCAGTTTTATCATTTGTTAATCTAACATTAGGTATCATTGTTTTTTCATCTTGTTGATATGTAGCTTTTAAGCTCTTTGTAGCAAACTTGAATTTTTCATTTTCATTTCAGTTTGCAAAATTGCTTGTAGCTAATTTAGCTAATTCAGCAGCCGAACTAACTGATTTCCGTTCACCAAATGTGTCTTGTGGATCTCCAATAATTTTGTTATATTCATATGTATTATCTGAATTACTAAAATCAAATTCAAGAACAGCAAAATCAGCTGCTTCTTCCAATTCAGATAATGGTGAGTTAGGGTCTACGTAATCTCTTGGACTAGTTTTTAAAAAGTCAAGACCAGCATAAACTAGTTTAACTTGTGATGGTTTAAAACTAAATACATCAACTGTTGGTTGAAGTTCATTAACTCTTAATCATTGGTCAATTGGAGTTTCATCGTTAAAGTGGAATAACTGGATATTTACAGTCTCACCTATTACACCTTGTTTAAGTCAGTTTTTAGCTTCATTATATTTTGCTAATCATTTTGGACTTCATTGTTCAACTTCGATTCTTTTAGCTTCTGCATATAAAGGTGGTAAGTCATTTTCTCTAACTGCTAGAGCTTGTTTTTCATATCTATCAGCTTCTGCTTGATTACCTGCAGATAAAGCTATATATTTTTTATCTTCATATGACTTGATTTCATCATCTTTAGCTTTAATTTTTGCACTAACTTCTTCCATTAATTTGTTGTATTCTGCATCAGCATCTTTAACAACCTTTGTGTATTTATTGTAGCTATCTGCTTCTGCTTGTAAATCATTAATGTGTTTGAATCTTGATTGACTTGATGCATTTGCAGTTGATGCAGCAAATGCTTGAATAACGTGAATATTTGTTCCGATATATCATTTTGTTGGATATCCATTTTCATCAAGTTTGTAATCTAAAATTCACGCAGAACCATTGTACATTCTGTTTTGTTCTATTAATGGGTTAGTGTTACTAAGTTTGATTGCATAAGATTGAAGAGCAGTTTTCTTGTACATTTCATTAGCTAAGTATCTAGGTAACCCTCTATTTGAAGGAACTGAATCTCAGTGAGCAGCTTTTGTGTCGTCTCTTAATGGGTTTAATGATAAAGTTCCATCAGTATTTACAATAGAGAAGTTTCTAACAACAGCACTTTCAAATGTAGGTTGACCTGCAGCTTTAGCTTTTCGATCATATGCTTCAATTTGCTCTGGTGTTAATTTTAAGTTAGCAGCTAATTTTGATGAATAATCACCACGGTAATCTTTAAGTGCTTTTACATACCCTTGTAAATCAAGAACATTTTTGTCTGATTCTGAAAGCTTTTTATATGCTGCAGGATCTGTTTTATAGAGTTCAGGCATACCTGGAATATTTAATCCAACACCTGGATTTGCTGGTCTTATAGGAATTTCAGGTTCTACAACAACTTTAGGACCCTCATTACCACCGCTATTTTTTGGTTTTTTGGGATCCTCATTTTTAGGATTTGATGGATTTTCAGGTTGTGGTTTTGTTTGTCCACAAGAAATACCTAAAGATGAAATTGAAACGATTGATCCAAATGTTGCAAGCAACATTAATTTAAGTTTATTTTTTTTCATAATTTACTCCATTTTTGTTTAGCATCACTTGAAATTAAAACTAATTTTAAATCCAAAAATAAATATATAACCAATATATATATATATATATATATATTGATGCTAACATTAAATTATAACACTTTACAATTTAATTGATTAATAAATTTATTATTTTTATGTAAATTATTCAGATGTTTATAATTTATAACTTAATAATAACACATTTGAAATTCATTTATGAATTCAAAGTATATTTTTTAGATCAATTTGGACTTGTTTTATCGAAAATAAAAATTTATTAAAGAACTTATAAAATAACTTGATTTTAACTAAAAAAATAATTTAAAATAAGAATATGGCTAGACAATATTACAACAAGAGAGATTATGAGATTGATTGAGAAAATAGTGTTATTGTTTTAAAAGATCATATGATTGAGCAACTTAAATCTGATAATAAGTTTTTAAAATACAAAAAAATTGGAGGAAGCACCGTTTCTGAGATTTTAATTAAGGATGCATTCAAAAATGAATTTAATGCATTTTGTCACATTGCACACTTAAAATTACCTGTGTTATCACAAAAATACATTAATGCAGGGACTATTTTAGAACCTAAAATATTTGATTTCTTAAGAAAGATGCACCCTAATGTAGTGATTGAAAACTTTGTTGCTGCTGATTATGAATATAACTATTTCAAAGACAAGGATGATGTTATTATGGGAGTTCCTGATGGATACATCCCTTCGACAAATATGATTCTTGAAATCAAAACAGCACAAGATAAGAAATATGAACTTTGAGGTGACAAAGATGTTGACCCTTCGTATAGAAAACAAGCACAACTTTATTCGTATTTAAAAGGAGCTAATCATTACTCAATTATCGCTTTATTCTTAAGAGATGACCTAGGAGATTATTTAAACCCTGAAAATGTGGATATTAATCAAAGAAGAATGAAATCTTACACTTTCCCTGTTAATAGGGCAGATGTTGAAGATGATATTAAGAAAGTTAAACAATGATACTATCATTACACAAATACAAACAAATCCCCTAAATTTGACCCTTTAATTAACAAAGATCAACTTGAATACTTACAATGTGAATCATTTGAAGAATGAGAGAAACTTTTAAACAAATGAAAACAAGAAGGTAAAGCTGATTTCAATGTAAAAGCTTAGCAAAATTTATTAACCAGTAATGGTTAATATTTTTTTTACTCGTTTGTGCTATGTGTTTTAGTATTTTTGAATAAAAGAAAAAACAAAAAACTTACACCGTTTAAAATGTAAGTTTAATGTTTATAAATTTCTATTTTCTTCTAAAAATTCTCTTGAATAAGAATCCTAAACCTGTAGCAATTCCAACAATTGATGGAACTATAACTCCATAAATTCAACCAGGAGCACCTTGTTTTTTACCTTCTTCAACTTTTGTAGGTTCTTCAGGTTTATTATCAACAGGTTTTAATGATTCATTTAATTTTTGAGCTTTTTCTAATACTTCTTTAACTTTTTGAACAGTTACTTGTCCATTAGCTTCAGAAATAAATTGTTGTTTTTGCTCATTTGATAAGTTGTTTAACTTATTAATTTCTGCATTTACATCTGTTTTAGATGTAGCTAAATTAGAATCACCATTTAATGATTTTGTAGCTTCAACAACGGCATTAACTTTTTCATTTAAGTCTTGCGCACTATTGTTAAAGTCTAATTTATTACTTAATTCAGTTGATTTTACTAATGCATTATCTAATGCTGATTTTTTAGGTGCATCAGCTTCGCTATAGTTAGGTGTTGATTTGACTTTTTGTACCTCATTTAACACTTCTAATGCATTATTAACATCTGTTGCATTTGTCAGAATGTTTTCAATAGTATCAACTGATGCTTGTGAATTTACTAATTCTTTAGCTTTTGTTTTTTGTTCATCTGTCAAGTTAGTTAAGTTATCTATACCATAATTAGCTTTAGCTTTTGCTTCTGATAATCTTACATCACCATCTAGATTATTAAGAGCATCTCTTAATGCATCTAATTTCTCATTGAGACTTTCAACTGATGTATTAAATTCATCTTTAGTTTTAAGTTCATCCAATACATCAAGTACATTTGTGAATGCAACTTGTTTTCTTTTTGAAGCTTTTGTATATTGACTTTTATTTTTTACATCTTCAGCATTCTTAACAACATCAAGTGCACTGTTAATTTCTTTGACATTATTCTTAATATCTTTAATCTTAGAAACTTCATTTAAGCTCTTCACTGCGTTTCTTGCAGCGTCTTTTTGAGTATCTGATAAGTTTGAAGCAACTTTGATAGTAGCAAGTGCTTCTTCTTTAGCTGTTTTCAATCTATCAGCACCATCAAGAGCATCGTGAGTTGATTTTAATGTATCTAACTTGTTATCTAAGTTAGGGTATGATTCATCAAAGTCAAGTGTTGTTGTTAAGTTGTTTAAAGTAGTAACTGCATCATCGAATGCACCTTGGTTTGAAGCTTGAGTGTATTTGATTTCTAATTCGACTTCTCTAGCAGATTCAACTTTAACAATCGCTCCATCGATGCTTGATGCATTTGAAACTACCTTATCAATTCCTGCTTTATCTGATTTTGCATTCACTAACGCGATAGCTTTTTCTTTTTGAGTTTCCGATAATTTAGGTAATGAATTAATTTTAGCTATAGCATCTTCTTTTTGAGTTTCAAGTAATTTTTCTTCAACATCAGCAATTGATGTTTTAGCTTGAACTTCATTTTTAGCAGCTTCTTTTTGAATTGATGTTAAGTTTTCAAGTGCCTCAATAGCTTCTTTAGCTTCTGTTTTAGCAGCGTCTAATCTATCTTTACCATTTAATAAACCTTTAGTTTCAGATACAGCTTGTAATTTAGTATCTAATTGGTCAAATTGAGTTTCAAATTCTGTGTAGCTTGATAATCCATCTAATACAGTTACAGCATTATCAAAGTTTGTCTTAACATCATCTGATGCTTGTTTATATTTAATTTCTTCTTTTATCGCAATTTCATCATTAAGTGTTCCAATACCACTGTTAACTTTTTCTGCATTAGCAACAATTGCATAAATTTCATCTTTAGTTGCTTTTGAGTTAATTAGAGTTTTAGCAGCTGGTTTTTGCACATCATCTGATAAGTTTGATAATGAGTCTATTTTATTTGATGCATCTTGTTTTTGAGTATCTAATAATTTATCAGCAACTTTAGCAATAGTTGTTTGTTTTTCAACTTCAGTTTTTGCGTCTCTTTTCTCATCATCTGATAAGTTAGGTAATGCATCAATTGCAGATTTAGCAGTAGCTATTGCAACATCTAAGTTTTGTTGACCATCAAGTGAGTTGATTGCATTATTAAGAACTTCTGTTTTTTCTGCAATGTCAGCAATAGGATTTGTTGTAAAGTCTGTTATTGTTTCCACACCTGGTAAATTGTTAAACGCTGTTTGAGCAGCTTGTTTTTTATCTGAATCAGCTTCTGTAAATTGTGGTTTTGATTTAACATCATTAAATCTTTGAACTTGTGCAACTGCAGTGTCAACATTTGTTGCGTTTGTAACAATGTCTTTTGCTCCTTGAACTGTTGCAAGAACATCGATTTGATTATTTGCTTCTCTAATTTGATCAGGACTTAAGTGTGTTAATTCACCTAATTTAGCTTTAGTTTCTGCTTTGGCAACATCTAATCTATCTTGACCATCAAGATCTATAACAGCATTATTAAGTGCATTTGTGTATTCTACAATATTTGCAATTGGTTGACTAAAGTCAGTTGTCCTTTTGATTGCATCGATTTTTGTTTTTGCAGCATCAAATTCTGCTTTTTTATTTGTAGGTGTTGTTGATGCTTCCGTGTAGTTAGGTTTTAACTCTTCAGCATTTGCATTTTCAAGAGCTTGTAAAGCATTGTGAAGTTCTTTAGCACGTTCAACAATAGCGTTAACTTTTTCAATTGTGTCAATAGCTTCTGAATCAATTAAATTGTTAGCAGCTTCTTTTTGTGAATCGTTTGATAACTTATTTAATGCTTCAATAGCTTCTTTAGCTTCTGTTTTAGCATCAGCTAATTTTATGTCACCATCAAGTGCACCAATAGCATTTTTAAGTGCTTCTTTCTTAGCAACAACATCATCATATGGACTTGTAAAGTCTTCATATGTTTTTGCATCTTCTAATGGTGTAAGTGCATTATTTGCAGCTTGTTGTAAGCTTTCTTCTGCTTGTGTATATTTAGGTTTTGAATCTTCTTTAAGTTTGTTTAATGCATCAACTTGTTCTATTGCAGCATCAACATTTGTAACGTTAACAATAATGTCTTCAACACCTTGAACTGTTGTAGTAGAATCAATTAATCTTTCAGCAGCAGTAACTTGGTTAACACTTAAGTGTATTAAAGTAGATAATTTAGATTTAGCATCTGATTTAGCTGTATCTAAATTTGTTCTTCCATCTAAATGTTTAATAGCATTTTTAAGAGTATTAATTTTATTGTCAATATTTTCGATAGCGACAGTGTTGAAATCTAAAACATCTTTAGCACCTTTAAGCGAATCTACTGCATTGATTAAATTGTTTAGTTTTTCTTTACTTGCTTCTCTAAACTCAATTGTGTCTTCAGCTTTTTTAGCTAATTTTAATTTTTCAATAGCTTTATCAATATTTGTTACATTTGTAATAACAGTTTCAACTTGTTTTGATATCACTGCTTGATCAATTTGATTGAAAGCATTAATGAATTGATCATCTGATATATGGATTAAATCACCTAATTTTTGTTTCCCTAATTCTTTAGCATCATCTAAGTTTT
Organism: Mycoplasma sp. 1199; assembly: GCF_034863365.1. Lineage (NCBI taxonomy): Bacteria > Bacillati > Mycoplasmatota > Mollicutes > Mycoplasmatales > Mycoplasmataceae > Mycoplasma > Mycoplasma sp. 1199. The sequence continues at coordinate 140,221 of NZ_JAYFFA010000002.1, forward strand.
TTACTCCATCAAGTGCTCTATCAGCATTTGATAATCTATTACCAATAGAATCTAAATTAACATAATCTTTTGTAAAGTCCATTGCATTTTCATAAACTTCAGCATCTTTTTTAGCTTCATTAAATTCTTTTTGAGCACCTTCTGATGCAGATGAATATCTGATTGTCCTAATTGATTTATTTGCAACTTTTAAGGCTCCTAAAACAAAATCAATATCTTCAGCATTATCTGCAATTTTTTGCACCATATCTGGTTCTGTAGCTAAATCAACTTGCTCTTTAGCTTTTAATTTTTGTTCTGTAGCTAAATTCTCTAAATCATCAATCGATGATATTGCATGTTTTTTTCTTTCAATAAGCTTGCTGTCACCATTTAATTGTGTTTCTGCATCTGATAATATGCCTAGTTTGTTATCTAAATAAGAATCAACATCATTAAAGTTATCTACTGTTCTTAAGTTTTCTAATGCACTAATAGCATTATCAAATGCTCTTTGTCTATCTATATCAGAAAGTTTGTAATTTGATGTTTCTTTAACTTTGATTGCTTTATCTAATTTATCGATTGCACCATTAATTTTAGTTACATAGTCTCTTAATATGTTAACATCTGCAACTGTAGTTTTAGCATCAATTTGATTTTTAGCTGCTTGCTTTTGTGTGTCTGATAATTTTTCTAATCTATCAATTTGTTCTTTAGTAGATGTTTTTGCATCTAATAATTCTTTATTTGCTACTCCATCTAATCTAGCTTCTTCTGATGATAAGAAACTTGATAATGAGTTTAAGTTAGCAATTGGATTTGTAAAATCATTTACATTGATTGCATTAACTATTTCATCATATGCACTGTTGTAAGAATTTTTAATCTCTCCAGTTGCATAACTGTAGTTAATTGATTCTTTAACTTCATTTGCGTGATTGATTGATTGCTTCAATGATGGGATTACATTATTTAATTCAGAAGCATTTGAAACAACTGCACTAGCATTTTGATAATTAAATGCATCTTTATTAATCTCATTAGTTAATAAACTTCTTTGTGCGTTTGATAAGTTAGTTAATGAAGCAACCTTATTTGTTAAATCTTGTTTTTGAGCTTTAACAAATTTAGATCTTACATCTGCTGATGAATTTTGATTTTGAACTTCAGAAATTAAACTATTTTCCTCTTGATCATTTAAGTTTTGTAAACTCTTAATTTGAGCGATTGTTTGTGTCTTAAGATCATTTAAGTTTTTTACTCCATCAAGTGAAGCGATGGCATCGTTCATATTTGATACTAAAGTATCAATATTTGGAAGTTTATTAACAAAACTTGTGTATGAAGCAAGTGTTTTTACAAAGTTATTTAATGATTTAGTAAGTGCATCTTGTTTTGATGATGTCGCCTCTTTATAAGCAATAGTTTCTTTTACATCTTTTGCTTGCTTAGCAACTGCTACAGCTGTGCTTAATGCAGAAGCATTTTCTTTTAATGTATTTACACTTGCAATAGTTTTTGCATTATCAATTTCTTGTTTAGCATTTTTAACTAAATATGCAAGTAAGTTACTCATATTTTCTATTTCAGATTTAGCTGTATTCTTAGCTAAAACTAATTTAGAAGCACCATTTAGATTTCTTTGTGCACTTATTAATGCTTCAGAATTTTCACTTAAGTTATTTGGTAAGTTTTCAAAATCCGAATAAGTTTTAACACTTGATAATGTATCTAAAGCAGTATTGAATTTAGTTTGTAAATCACCATCTGCTTCAATGTAGTTTTGTGTTTGTTTTTCAGAAGTTATATTATTGACTAAGTTAATAGCTTCATTTACTTTAGAAACATTGTTTTGGATTCTATCAACTGACTCAAGTGTTGTGCAATTTTCAACTAGTTTAGTAGCTGTTGTTTTTTGTTCTTTTGATAAATCTGAATTTGAAATTACTGCATTGGCAGCATTTTTAGATTTTGTTAATCTATCAACTCCATCAAGGGCATTTGTTTTTGCAACTAAGTTATCTGTTAATTCTTTAAGTCCAGGAATCGGTTCTGAAAAATCAATATTTCCATCAAATCCTGTTAAAGCATCTTTAGCTTTAATAAATTCATCTTGAAGACTTGGTGTAGCTTGTAAATAATCAACTTGTTTTATTTTATTTGCAGCAGTTTGTAATGTAGTGTATGCCGCTTCAGCTTGAAGAGTGTTCTCTAAAATCTTATTAACTTTAGTTATTTCTTCACATCGATCGATAAGAGCAATAGCATTTTGTTGTTGATCTTCAGGTAAGTATTCTGAGTTATGAATTCTTTCAATTGCATCTGATTTTGCTACACCTAAATTATGTAAACCATTTAAGTCATTTTTAGCTTTTTCTAATTTATCTAATAAAACTGCATAACTTACTGGTGGAATTGTAAATTCTTCTGAAGATAAAGTGTTTTTAACTTCATCCAGTACATTTGTAAATACATCTTTAAATTTTTTATCAGCTTCTGTAAAATCAGGTTTGTATTTAAATTGTTTGGCTTCATTAAATTTGTAAATAAGTTGGTTTAAATCTTGAGCATTCTTCATAATTCTGTCAATTTCATCATTATCTGAAGATGCGCGCATTTGATCTTTAGCAGTTGCCTTTTGAACATCTGATAAGTATTCTAAATTATCAATTGTATTATCTCTTAATTCAGGAACTAAATTGATTTCATAAGTTGTATCAACTCAGAAGTCTCTTGTGTAAGGGACTTCTGACATATTTTGCATTTTATATGTGAAGTGCTTACGTAGTGGGTGATTAGGTATCTGAGGTTTTTCATATGATTGATTTTCAACATTGACCGTAAATGTTCTTCTATCTACTTCTCTTCCTGTATTATCTTTAAATACATAAGTTACAGTATGGTCTATTGGAGTAATTGGAATTTGGTAATTAATATTTGTATTGTGGTTAGCATCTCTATTTAATGGGAATTTTGAAGCTATTTCTTGTGCGCTATCAACTAAACGATAGTGCTCTGGAACCATATTCTTAATTCTTTTGTAGAAACGTTCAGTGTTTTGTTCCATTATTCTTTTTGGACCTCATACATTTGAAGGTGTTCTATCTGAGAATAATTGAACGTTATATCAGAATTTTGAAACTATTAATTGGTCTAGAATAGGTTGTGCCGCAATACCTTTAAATAAACTTCTATCACCTGAAGTAAAGTATTTTGATACATATTCATCTTTAAAGAAGTTAGTGTCAGAGTGAGAACCTTCTCCAACATAAATTGTGCTTGGGAAGTGGCCTGGAAAACTTTTTAATAGATCATTATTTGTTCCGTAATGTTGTGCTCAACCTTCTTTAATTAATCTGTCACTGATAGCTCCATAATAAGCACTTGAAATTTTTGGAGAATTAAAACCATATGCTTTAACAAAATTGTCAATACTTCTATTTTCTTCATTTCCTTTTGATCAAATAAGTGCATACTCTGAAAGGTGACCTCCTAATGAGTGGCCTGTAGAATAAATTTCTGAAACAGGTTTTTGACTTATTGTTGCTAGAGAAATTCACACATTCTCAGCTTGACCTGGTTTTTTTCTTCATATTGATAAATCTAAATCATCATCGAGATCTTTTGCACCATTAGTACCTGCAATAGCTAAAACACTAATAGTGTCATTTTCTAAGAATGGAAAATCAGATTGGTTAATTAATCAAGACGCTTGGTATCCATTACTTTCATCTCAAGACTCAAACCTTTTTCAATAACGGGCCATATTTTTATGAACTGTTTCAAAAATTTTGTCGTGCTCATCTCGCTTATTTTCTGGAACTTCGCCTAAAAAATATGCTTTATTTTCTTCTCATAAATCACGATTTGTATCATCAAACTCAATATCTAAGAAAGCTTTACTACGGTAAGATAAGTTACTGAAAATTAAAGCATCACGAGGTGAAAAATCTCATTTAAGTTTATGAGCATCATTATTATCAGTAATTCCATCTCCATCTGTATCTTTTAAGAATGGGTGCGAATTGTATCCAAAATAAGTCTTACCGTCTTTTACAAATGTGTAGACCTCATCTTTATTTAAAATACCATCACCATCTTCATCACCATTAGGATTTAAAACCGGACGATCCAACATAAGTGAATCATAATAACCATCTAACATTGTTATTTCAGCATTTTTAATTTTTCTCGCTGTTTCCTCTGTTAATTTAACACGTTCTGTCCTTTCAGGGGCTTGTAAATTAGTTGCAATACCTGTTGAAATTGCAATCGATGGAATAATGATTAAAAGTGCTGATTTTAAACCAATAATTAACTTTTTATTTTTGCTCATAAACCACCTCTTCTTAATAAATAAATTGATGCTTAAATAAGACAAAACTTCTTTTTGTCTTTATAAATGTAATTATAGTTTAATTATTTACTTTTGGATTATATAATTACAAATTAATCTGCATAATACCTTAATTTTTCACAAATGTGAAAAATATATTTTTGTTATATCTGAAATTAATTAGTAATAGAATGAAGTTAAGTAAATAATATTTTAAAGCTATTTGCTTAGAAGAGAATAAGATACACAACATCAAAAATTCTCAATCGAAAATGTTCCATTATATGAAATTAGTTTTCTTATTTTATAATTGGCATCATCTTAGTTGTAACAGTTAATTTAATTGATTCAACATTGGACAACTCAGTTAGAACACTTGTCGCAAGATTTGTTATGTGCTACACGCTTACTATTGGTTATAGTATTATATTGATCGTTTTGTTAGTTTGATTTTTGAATTTTTCTTGGATTTCTTTGACATTGTTCATCCTGTCAATTAATCTATTTTCTGTAAATTTATCTTTTCTAGATAATCCAGTTAAATCATTAATTTTTAAAACTAAAAATTTAAGTAAAACTAATCTTAAGAAACAAAAACATATATAACCTTTGACGTGTCTATAGGTTGATAAATACATCGGTCTAATTGCTAATAAACCTTTTAAACTTCTAAAAGCAGAAAAAAGAGTTAAATTATTTTTTAACTCTTTTTTTCATTAATTTAACAATAAAGAAAGTTGCTATACCAAAAGTTATAATTCCAGTTGTAACACCTAAAATACTTCATAAAATAACATGTGTTTTATTGGTTTTAGATTTTTCAGATTCTATTGAAACATCTTCTAATTCTTTTTTATTATCAGAATTATTCTTTTCTATAGTTGAACTTTCATTAGTAGTTGGATTTGAATTAGCTTGATCACTTGTTGGATTTTCATTTATTGCATCTTTATTTTCAGTTGCAGAATCTTCTGTTACAGGTTTGTTATTATCTTGAGATGCTGAATCTGTTCCTGTTTCAGAGCTTGAATTAGTTACATCTTCTGATGAACTTTCATCAGTTATATTTTTATTTTTAGTAGTATCTTCAGATACTGGCGAACTATTGTCTTCAACATTAGATACATCAGATTCTTTTGAAATCGGATTATTTTCTTCTGAACTTGAACCTGTTTCAGATTCATCAGTTTTTGGAGAACTTGTTTCTTCTTCTCTTGAAATCTCACTATCTGATGACTCTTCTATATTAGTTCCTGTATCTGTTTCTACTTCACCTTCAGAGCTTTCTAATTCACTTTCACCGTCATTGCTTCTAGGTGGATTATTTTCCGTATCTGATTCACTAGGATTATTATTTGTATTAGTTTTAGAAATGTCATCTAATTCTTTATTTTCTTCATCAACTGCTGTGCCTTTATTTAATTCATTAATTGGCACTTCAAGAGTATGAGCCTTAATTCCAAATACAACAAAACTTTTTTTGCTATTTACTCATTGATTATTATATTTATAAAAACTCAAAATATCTCTAGTTTCATAGCTTGCCACCAAATCTACGTTTTTTTCACCTTTATTAGTTACATCAATAATGATTGAAAAATATTGATCTTTCTTTAAAATAATTTCTTCATTTAAATCAATTGTATAAAATCCTTTATCACCAGAATTTGGAATTTGTACTTCTTGAGTTAATTTTAGTTCACCATCTTCAGGATTAGACATTGAAGAATTTTTAACATAAATTTTGATTTCAGCAGTAATGTTTGAACCTTTAAGCGCAAAATTAATTGACTTTAATTTTTCTACAATTTCATCATTTGCTTTTTTAACTGGGAAAATATTTGCCATTGTTCTTTCATTAGTGTCAATGGTTGCGAATAAAGAAAATGAATTTTTTGTATCATAATAGTAAGTATTTTGATATGCATTATTATTTTCTACTTCAACTGCCATTACTTCATGAATTAAATCTAATGAATCGTATGAAAGCATAAAGTAGCCCTGAGCATGCATGTTTTTAGTTCCTCAACTATTTTTAATAATAAAACCACCTTTTTGTTTCGGTGTTTCAGGTCCAAAATTAGATGCATAATAATCATCGTCTCAACCTACAATAACTGAAGCATGATTTCTGATATGTCTTTCTTCAGGTGATTTAGTTATAATAATTGAATTTGGTTCGTTGTATCAAACGGTGTCAGGATGAAAATTCATTTCATTAAAAGCATAAGCAACTCCCACAGAACCGTATTTGGCAATCGCTAATTTAATATCATCAACAGTATGATTAATTTTTACAGCTTTTTTAATTTTGGCAATTGTAGGGTTATCAAAATTAGGAAACTCAGTTTGATTAGTTTGAGCAATTGGGGATGTATTTCTCATCAAACCATTAAATGCGTGAGATAAATAATTTCCTGTACCTAAAATTCCTTTTCATTCTTTAGCATCGGGATTTAAATTTAACTTATCTGCATTATGATTTCAACTATTACTTATGTAATCAATTGCGTGTTCATCAATATCTAAAGAATTTTTAGTGTAATTTCCTATATTATTTTTTAAAATATTGGTTTCTAAAATTGAAGCAATTGTATATGCTCAACAAAGGCCTTCATGACCTTGATTCTTAACGTCAGTAACTAAATTGTGTTTTCTTGCATCAAAAAAAGGCATTCTTGCAATTTCTTCTGCGCTTTTAGTTTGAAAAAGTTCTAATTTTGGTGCGTCAGAATCAGCTGATGTGGCTGTGCTTATCACACTAAAAGGTATCAATAAACTTGGACTAACTAATAAACTAGTTAATATTTTTTTATTTTTTAATCTCATATATTAATTTTAAATAAAAATTAATATTTTTGTAAAGTATTTTAATGAAAGTCAAATTGTTGAAACAAATATCGCTTATTTTATAAGCTTTTAATTGTTAATTTAAGATATTTAAAAAAATATTTTTCTAATTTTTTAGTTATATGTATAAGTCATAAAAAATTCTAATTTTTATAAAAAACTCTTTAAAAATCAACTTTTTAAGAATTTAATAAACTAAAGAATATAAAAACCAGAGATTATTATTTTTAATTATCTCTGGTTATACCATGTTTCCCACTTTGTAGCATAAATTGGAAAAGAATACAAAGCTTTCCTATTTGTTCCGTTTCTAATTTTTAAATATATTTAATCACACATAATTTAAGTGCATTGAATAAACTTTGATGTGCTTTTTTGTAATAAAAAAGTAGCATAAGCTACTTAATTTTGACTTTTAAACTTACTACACAGCGTTTTTCATTTGCTCTGCTTTAGGTAAGATAGCATAATATGAATATTTGTGTGCTGGATCTTGGAACAGTTTAACTGTTGAATCTTCCTTTGTACCCTCTAATTCAATTAAGTACTCTTCATAAATGTTACCTGTGATAATTAATTTATCAATGATTAACATTAATTTACTAATTGAATATCTAGTAGGTGCATAAGCTGTATCGTGGTTGAAAAATTCATAAACTTTCTTACCATCTGATTTAACAATTAATCTAAAGAAAGTGTCTAGAACCTTTTGTCTAAGTTTAATCATTTTTTGATATGTTTGAAAATCACTTACAGAAAATTCAATATTATTAGGTAATTCCGGTGCATCAGCTTTGTAGTTTTTAATTGGATATGTTCTTTTTCCATCAACTACTGGTCCTAATGTATGAACTTCATATGTGTTTTCTTCAAATTGTTTAGTTGAATCAACTATTGTGTAAGCAACTTCTTGACTTTCAGGAAGTGTGAATCATTTACCGAATCTTGTAGCTGCATCTGTATACATAGCTGGTTTAGGATCTTTTTGAACTTCTTGACCAGCTAATGCATTTTTAGCATCATTGTAAGCCGCTTTAAGTGTCTCAACATCAAAGTTTAATACAGTTCCATTATTTGAAAAATCTAAGTAATTTACAACATTATTAACATTATTGTAAGCAGTATCGAATGCATCTTTTCTAGCTTGCTGGTCATCATTTGCATATTTGTGACTAGCTTTAACATCTGAATAATCTGCAACAGCTTCTTTTAAACTTGAAACTAATTCATTTAAGTAATTAGCATTTGTTTGAATGTTTTTAAGTTGTTCTTGGTTTTCTGATGCTTGAATTAATTCTTTAATCTTAGTTCTTTGCTCCTCTGTTAAGTTTGAATATGATGATTCAACTTGAGAAACAGCAATTGCTTTGCTTTGCTCGAATGTAATTTCAGGATTTGGATTTGTTTTTTTATTATCTCCTGGGTTTAGTTGTGGGTTGTTTGTATTATTGCAAGAAAGAGCAACAGTTGGTAATAACATTGAAACTAATGAAAAACTACCAAATAAAATTCTTTTATTAATTTTTTTCATATAGCCTCCTTTCTATTTTGTTTTATTAGGTTATTTGAATTTAAATTAATATTTATTGTTTTTTCAATCTTGAATTTCTTTAGGTGTAGCTAACACAAAGTGATTATCGTTGATTTTAATTCATTCAGGTTGATAATCTTCTGTGTAATTATGCATTGCAGGATTATATTCATATCCTAGCAAGCTACCTTTATCAGAATCGATTGATGGAACTGACTCAAGTAATGATTTTGTATATGGATGAAGTGAGTGCTTCATAATTTCTTCAGTTGTACCAACTTCAAGTAATCTACCTTTATTCATAACAGCAATTCTATCTGAAATATATTCAACCATACGTAAGTCGTGGGCAATGAACACAATTGTAAGATTATATTTTTCTTTAAGTTCATTAAAGATGTTTACAACTTGTGCTTGGATAGAAACGTCAAGCGCTGAAATTGGTTCGTCAGCAATAAGTAATGTAGGTCTAAGCACAACGGCTCTAGAAATCCCAATACGTTGTTGTTGTCCTCCTGAGAATTCAAGTGGATAACGTTTTAAAACTGATTCATCAAGCCCTACACTCTTAAGAATGTCTTTAACTAAAATTGTTTTACATTCATTTTCAGTTAATTTATTTAATTCATCACGTTTTGCTTTGTATTCAGCTAATTTAGCTGCAACTTCTGATAAACCTCAAGTTTGATTAATTGTTTTTTCAAACTCCACATATAAAGCATCATATGCAATGTTCTCATTGATTGAAATTTTGTGATCTAATTCATCTTTGAACTTTCCAAATAAAGAACGATATTCTTTTTTATCAATCATTGAGTATAAATGTTTAACAACCTCTTGGTCGTAGTTAAATAAGTAAATTTCTTTAGAGTTCTTTGTATTTGTTAAACCTTCAGAAACAACTGTTTCAATATTAACGTGTGGATTAAGTGAGTTAGCTGGATCTTGGAAAATCATTTGCACTTTATTAACCATAAAGTTAACGATTTCTTTATATTCTTTAAGTGATTTACCAAAATTAAATCCTCTAACCATTTTCTTAGGTAATAATTTATCAAGGATTTTGATTTGTCCAAAACTGTGTGGTGTAAGTCCGATAATTGCACGTCCAATTGTACTTTTACCTGAACCAGATTCACCAACAATACCTAAAACTTCACCTTTGTAAATATTTAAGTTAAAGTCTACTACAGCTCTAAATGCTTTTGAACGAGAACCATATGTAACATCCACGTTTCTTAATGTTGCTAAAACTTCCTTACCTTGAGGAACTTTTAACATTTCGTCTACACCTTTAATGTTGTATCTTATGAATTCTTTTTTTCAGAAAAGGAATTTTTTTTGTGTTTCTATGTAATAGTCTTTTTTCATAACTTATTTTTTAGAACTTGCTAAAAACTCCTTTCATAATTTTGCAATGTGTGCAGGTGGTGTATATTTAGGTGCTTTTTTATCTAAAAGTGCTGATTTAACTCTATGTGTTTCTGAAACATAGTAAAAGTCAGGTTCAACTTCAAAATCTCTACCAAGTGCATAATCATTTCTAACTGCAAAAGCATCTCCAACAATATTATTTAAGTTAGATGGAACTGAACCTCTAATTGTTGAAAGTCTTTTACCATTATTAACATCGGGCATACTTAAGATTAAACCTCAAGTATATGGGTGTTGTGGATATTTTAAGATTTCTCTTGTAGTTCCTTCTTCAATAATTTGACCTGCATACATAATTGAAATGTAGTCAGCTATTGAAGCAACAACTCCAAGGTCGTGAGTAATAAACACAATTGATAATTTAAGTTTTTCTTGTAATTCTTTAACAACTTCAAGAACTAAAGCTTGAACTGTTGGATCAAGCGCTGTTGTAGGCTCGTCCATTACTAAAATTTTTGGTTCAAGCGCAACAATGGCAGCTATAACAACACGTTGAATCATACCTCCTGACATTTCGTGTGGGTATAATTTCATAACAGCTTCAGGGTCATTAATTTTTGTTAATTTAAGGAATTCTACAGCACGTTCGTATGCTTCTTTTTTGTTTTTAACAACTCTGTTGACAAGCATACCTTCCATAATTTGTGCTCCAACTTTCATAGTTGGGTTTAATGTAGACATAGGGTTTTGGAAGACAGCTGAAACAACTCTTCCTCTATAGTGTGAACGTTCTCAATCACGCATTGAGAACTTCTCAACGTGATTATTGTAAAGTTTAATTTCACCACTATCAATTACAGCGTTATCTCCTGTAAGTCCATAAAGAAGAGATGTAATAACTGATTTACCTGAACCAGATTCACCGATAATTGCGTGAACTTTTCCTTCATAAATTTGAATAGATGGTCCACGGAGAACTTTGTTCTTTTGACCTGGTACAGATGGGTTTAAGAATGATAAGTGAATGTCTTTAATTTCTGCAGCAATTTTAAGTTTTGTTCCATCTGAAAATTCTTTGTACTCAACATTTTCCATAAATGTTTCTCAATCAAACATATTTTTTCTGTTTCCTAATCCAAGACCAGAAAAAGCGTTTGTGATTGCAACATTTATTTTTCTTTTAAAGTGTTCTCATTTAGACTTGAATGATTGTTTTTCTGATTGATTAGATAAGTTATTATCTTTTTTCATAAAACTCTCCTATCTTTGTCTTCTTAATGCATCTTGAACTGATGCACCAATTAATTGAACACTTGTTGTAATTAAGATTAAGAATGTTGAAGGAACAAATACGTATCTTAAGTAGTCAGGGAATAATTTTTGACCTTCAGAAATTAAGTTTCCTAATGTAGGAACATCATCGATAGCAAGACCGATGAATGCAAGTGATGTTTCAGATAAAACAACACCAGGAATTGTGAATACTAATTGAGTAATTAAAATAGGTAATATAACAGGTACATAGTTTTTAAGAATTTTTCAAGTTGGTGTACCTAAAATTTTTGATGCTGATACTCATTCAAAGTATTTAGCACGCTTAACTTGAGCTCTAATTTGATTAGCCATACCTGTTCAAGATGTAAGTGAAAGCGAGAATACAACAACTCAGAAACTAGGTTTGATAATAATAGTCATTAAGATAAGAATGATAATTGTAGGAACAATTGAAATAACTTTGATGATGAAAGTCATAATTTTGTCAAAGAATTCAAATTGACCCATCATAATTCCAATTGTAAGTCCAATAGCAACCTCAATTGCTGTTACAACAAATGCAAGTGCAATTGAATACCTAAGTCCTCATCATAATCTGGCTCAAAAATCTCTTCCTAAGTGATCTGTTCCAAGAATGTGGAATACACCCTTGCTATCTACTGTATTGAAAATAAGTTTTGAATCATCAACACTTGTAACGTTTGGATCTTGTGTTGTAAATGGAATAATAATTGCTAATAAGATTAACGAAACTAATGTAACAAAACCAAAGACTCCAGCAAAACTTCTTGAGAATCTGTTAATAAATTCTTTGAAAACCCTTGGTTGAGCTTGCATATGCATATCAGTTTGGAAGTCTACAATTTTTCCAACAATTTTTCAAGACTGATACACAAATGGTTGTGTAATTGGGTTTGGTGCTGTTGCTAATTCTTCTTTAGACATTGAAGCAGTTGCTTCACGTCTTTTAATTTTGCTTGCTGTCTTTTCGAAGAATTTCTTAACTGATGAATTAAATTTATGTAAATGTTCTTTAAATTTCATTAAGCACCTCTCCTTCTAATTCTTGGGTCAATTGCTTCATAAAGAATATCTCTGAATGCATATGATAGAACTGTAAGAAGTGAGAACATAACAATTAAAAATAAGATAACATTGTAGTCTTTTGAAGTAATAGCATTAAGCAACATACCTCCTGAACCAGGAATTAAGAAAATTTGTTCAATGAAGATACTTCCGATGAATGATCCAAAAATAACAGCAGGGAAGAATGTAGCAATTGGGAATAGTGCAGGTTTAAGTGCGTGTCTTCAAACGAATCTGTTTCTTGACACACCTTTTAAGTAAGCAAACTTAGCGTGAACTGAGTTAAGCTCTCTATTAAGCTCTGTTCTAATGTATTTAATATAAACAATGATGCTTCCTAATGAAAGCGCTAGACCAGGCAGTATATAGGTTGCAAAATTATACTGGTCAAATACATAAGGTATTCCGACAACACGTCCGATAAAGACAAGAAGTAAAGCGAAAATAATAGAAGGAACAGATGAGAAAATTGAAACAATAACAGTTGAAATGTTATCTACAAGTCCTCCTGGATTTTTACCAACTCAAATACCAAGTGAAATACCGATTGTAACTGTTAAGAATACTGAGAAAATTCCAACTAAGAATGATTTGTAAAATCTATCTCAAATAAATTCAGTAATAGGACGCTCAGGGAAAAGTGAATAAGAAATACCAAAGTCACCGTGGAATAGACCATTTAAGTACTTAAAGTATCTTGTAAGTAAGGGTTGATCCAATCCATATTTTGCTTCAATAATTTTTCTTGCAGTTTCATCCTTACCTTGTGTAAGTGGGTTTTCACCTGGAACTGAGTTAATTAAGAAGAACGTAATTGATATAACAATAAATCCGATAACAATAAATTCAGCAATAATTTTGAAGAATTTTCAAGATGTTTTTAAGAATGGTGAATCAATTGAAAGAAGTTTATCTTTAAGTTTTAATTCAACATTTCTTTTACTTCTGAAGATAACTTTGTTATCGTTCAGTTCATAAGTTTTATTATCTACTTGTACTTTTTTCATTAGTTCCCTTCTTTAGTTCTTGGTAATTTTGCCATTGGTGGTCTTGTCATATCGTATGCATATTGAAGTGAGAATCTGAATAAACTATCAACTCCTCCAACTTTTGTAATTTCTCAGTTTGTATCAACTTCCATAAGTGGAATTACAACTGCTGTATCTCTGATAACTTTTTCAAGTCCTGCGATAAATAAGTAAACTCTTGTTTGAGATCAGTTTTCTAAAAGTTCCTCATCTGTGAAGTTTCCTGAGAAGAATGAGTTAATTCTTGAAGTGTATTGTGAAATTGATTCATCCGGATGTTGAAGTGATAACTCAATGAATTTATTTCAGAATACTGGAATTGCATCATCTGGTTTTGCACTTTCGCTTCTTAATAATTCTTCTTGGTTAAATTGTAATCTTTGTTGTGTTTCATTTGTTAAGTTAGCTATTTGTTCTGTTGTAAATTCAGTAGCTAAATATGTAATAAATGCATTGTTGATTCTGTTTGTTTTAATGTTTTTGTTATTAATAATAATATACCCGAGTAAGTTTTCAACATATTGCTCTGAATATCTTGGTTTTTTAGCTTCATTTAAACTTGCAAGCGCAAGTGAAACCGGTTTTGCGTATTTTTTAACAAATGCTGCTATTTCACCGCTACTTTGTGAAGCTTTTGCTGAATTATAATCTGATGCAATGTTTACATAGTCTCCTGATAATGAGTTTGAATTAATAATTGTATTAATTCAATTAATGTCAGATTGCATTAATGAAAGTTTTGAAACACTAGCATCTTGTTTTTGAAGTTGTTCAATAACTAATTCACCTATGTAGTCACCATAAATGTATGAACCAACAGGGTTATCTTTGAAAGCAATTGATTTTTGGTTGATTGTATCAACTTCATCACGTTTGAAGAATACAGATACATAGTCCTGTGCTCCATTACCACCTAATCTATCGTAGTTTTGATAAATAATTTGGTATGCACCTTTTTCAATAAAGCTTGCATAGATGTTTTCAGGTAATGTTTTTGATTCAATTGAAATGTAACCATTTGACATAGTTTCAAGAGCACCTTTTAAGAATAACCCAGCGTTCTTTTGTTCTTCTGAACCATTGTTTAAGAATTCAAATTTAACTGATTGTAATTCTGGATGTTTTGCTTTGAATCTATCTAAATAGTATTTTGCTGTTTGAATATCGTAAGTTAAATCTTTACGTTCAGTTTTTTCAAATGTGAATGACTTAGCTAAGTGAACAACGAATTCGTAGTTTTGTAAGTCAAATTCTTTACCATTTTTAGTTGTGGATTTTTGACCTTCAAAGAACATTTCAATGTTTTTACCATCGAATGTTTTGTATTGACCATAAGATGTTCAAGTGTTAACAGGAAATGAGAAATCTCATCCAACGAATTTAAGAGCTTTTTCTCTGTTAACTGCAAAATACATTGCATTTCTTAAATCTTGATCTTGTAAATATGAATTTCCATTTGTTTCGCTATCTAAGTTGAAAGCAAAAGCAATTGTTCCATACCCTGTGTTTTTGTTAAGGTATTTTTTCATTTTAGGATCAGATCAATAAAGGTTCATTTTTGAAGCAGGAATATATGTTTGTGAAATTAAACCATCTTCAAAGAATAATGAGTTTGTGTTCTTGTTAGTTGAGAACATAATTTTGATTTTGTTTGAAATTGTGTTTTCAGCATCAAAGTAATCTTTATCTTTTTCAAGAATGATGTAACCGTTATCTCCTAAAAGAATACCTTCACCATTTTGTGCAATTTTAAATGGACCTGATGTTAAGAATGTTTTAGGTTCTGAACCATATTTATCAATTCCACCAGCAACAGTTTCAACGTGTTTTCTATTGATTGGGAATAAGTTGTAAAGGATTGTGAATAATAAATATGATAAATCAGGTGTTTTAGTGTCATCAAAAATCATTGTGAATGAGTTTTCGCTACTTGAAAGTGCTTTGATTGTACCTTGTAAGTCTTTGTTTGTTTTATTAAACTCTTGGTATGGGTTTACATACATATTTTTAACAATCTTAATTTGCTTTTTCTCACCATTAACTAAAACTGTAAAGTCTTGAACTTCTTTATCTAAAGCAAAAGAAGAGTTCTCAGGTAATGATAAGTGTTCTGCAATGTAATCGTTATCGTAATCTAAGAATAATTGACCTGTATAGAAACCAAATTCTAATGCAGCTTGCTTAATTGCTTCAACTTCTACAGTATCAAGTGGATTTCCATTTCCATCTTTGATTTGTGAAGCAAACACTTCTTGGTTTGGATTTTGAATGTATCTGTTCAATACTTCTGATCAAACATAATCTCTACGTCCAAATGGGTTTTTATATGATTGTTTGAATTTTTGTTGGTACTCTTTTTGAGCGTCAATAAATTTATCAACTGCTCTAATTCCATATTTTCTAACTGTGTCTAATTTTTGAGACCCTGTGTTAAGGTCTAAAATGTATTCTAAGTAATCTCTAATATCATTTGAAGTTACAAAGTCACCGTTAGATCACATATTTTGTTTTTTTCTAGTGTACCCTGTAATAGCCATATAGTTATTAGGGTTTCTAGGGTTTCTGTAAGCATAAATAGTACTTTTTTCTTGGATATTTCCATCTGATAAGTCAGCTAATCCACCCACTGTTTGGAAGTTATCAATTCCATAGAATGCATTTGAAATTTTACCTTTACCATCATTATCTAAAAGTTCACTTCTAGATGCATTCAAGTAGTCAGTGAATTTAGCCGAATCTTTTACTGTACTATTTTCCATAACAACAAAGTTGTATGAAGCTTTGTTAAGTAATGATTTAAGTTGAGCTGTAGGACCTGTTTTTAAATATGAGTCCACTAATGATGGAACAATTTTGTCCATTGATTTATATCTAACATAGTTTAAGTTGTTAATCGGTTCAGTTGCTAATCCTAAATCATAATCAATTGATTTAGTGAATAATCCACCTGATTGACAAGATAGTAATGCAATTGACGAGACAACAGGAGCAGAAGCTGCTGTTAATGTCAATAATAATTTATTTTTTAATTTCATCTTCTTCTCCTTATTATCCTGAAATGTTAAATTGGTAATCTACGTAAATAATTGTTTTTCCTGTGTCATTGTTGTTTTCATCTTTTTCAGGCATTATCTTGATTGGTGATTGTTCATCAGCTTTACCGTTTTCAATCATTGCATCAAGGTCACCGATTGTAAATCCACCTATTGTATCTTTGTTTTCATTAGCAAAATCAATATAGAATCTGTGTTTTGGTTTTAGTAATGAGTTTCTATATTTAGACATAAGTGCATAATCAGAAATTCAAGATTGGTAACCTAATTGTTCAAGTGTAACTTTAGAATCTGCATCACCTTGTTTTTCATAATAGAAAATATTGTTTGTTTTATCAATGTTGACAGGTAAGTAGTGCATTTCGTTTGTATCAATGTCAGTGAACTTAATGTATTTAACTTGTTCTGCTAATTGATTTGGAATGTATCCATACATAGCAACTGCATCAAGTTTTTTATTTCTGAACATACCTGAAATTGTTCTTTCTGAAACTCCATAGTTAAGAAGTTGTGAAACAAAGAATGCTTTAGGTCTTGAAGTAATTTTGTTTCCTTCAAAGTCTTTTAATCTAATGTTGTTGTCTTGGATGGCATTTCTGTTTTCATCATAAAGTTCCATACCGATTTTTTCTTTTTCAAATCTATCTTTAAAGAATCCATTGTTATTTGAGATGAAGCTTCCAAAGTAGTTTGAATTTCTTCTTCCATCTTCGTTTCTTTGAAGCATTGATGTGTCATTCCAGATTCCGAAAATAGGTTCCTTGAATTTGGTTACAAGTTTTTTATTCTTTTCAATTGATTCGTTAGCTAAATCGATATTAGTTCTTGAAAGTTCTGCTTCTAGGTTGTTGAATTCTTGCTCTTTAGCAGCTAATTGTGCTTTAAGGTCAGCGATTTTTTGTTCTGTTTGATTGTATTCGTCACTACCTTGTTGCATTGAAGCTAATTTTTGTTCTTCAGATTTAATTTGTTTTTTATGGTCAGCAATTGCAGCTTCAACAGCTGGAATTAAATTTAATTTTAAGTTATCAACTTTAGATTTGAATTCAGCAATCTTAATGTTTGTTTGAATTTGGAAATCTAAAGTTTGTGCAATATATTCTTTGTATTTATGTGATTGAATAGCTGCATAAATACCTTGCGCCATATCTGATTGACTATTTTTAATATCGTTTAAATAAGCTAATTTAGTTCCATCAACAATGTAATCAAGTCCAGTAACTGATTCATTTACTCCACCTAAGAATTTTGGTAAGTTACCAAAGTTTTCAAAACTTGGTAAGTAAGTTGTTTGAACATAATCTCTTGTTAATGTTTCAGCAATTGAGTAAATATAATCTGTGAATTTGTCATTTAATAATGGCTCAACTCTTGTTTCATTGTAGTTGAATACATCACTTGATGGTTTACCTGAAGAGAATCCACCGTAGTAAATATCACCGATAAGAAGATTTTCTCCAATAACACCAAAGTTTCTAATGAATGTAATGTTTCCTAATAAAAGGATTAAGTCTTGAGTGTCAAAATATTGTTTGTAATCACTTACACCATATTTTGAAAGAAGTTCATTAAGAAATTCTTGCAATTTAGCTGCATCAAATTGTAATTTTGATTCTGGGTTAATTAATGAAGCGTCTTCAACATAGTTTTCTCTAAATTCAGGACTTTCAATTCTAATTCCATATTCTTTTGAAAAGAATGCTTGGTTAGCAACTAAATCAGTAGCAACATTAAAGTCTTTAACTGCAAGAAGTAAGTTTGAGTTTTTAAACGCTTTCATTGCATAGTTAGCTAAAAGTTGTTGTGATGCACCGATTTCAACTTTTTTATCTGTTGAAACTGTGAAGTCGCCAGCTAATACAACTGATTTAATTTTGCTTAAATCAAATTTTGATTTTACATAATCTAAATCTCAATTGAATGATTTAGAAGCAACATCAAATGAAGCTTTTGAGTAGTTGATTGATAATAATTCCATCATTTTATCAAGCGAAGCAAAAGCAAGTGATTTTGCAGTCTTGTTTGTATCTAATCTTGTTGCATTAACTTTGTAGTTAGCAACAAAAGCTTCAATTAAGTTTGAATCAGCTTTTTTGTAAGCTGATGAGAACGGATTAAGTCCAACATATTTCACAGTTTTATCAAAAGCATCTGGACCACTTGTAAGTAACTCACGTAAGTTTTCTAAAGTTAACATATTTTGGTCTTTGTCTAAGTAAGTAAACAAGTCTGATGAGTTGTTACCTAATCTAGCAATTCCAAGAGCATATGAAAATGCAATAGAAAAGTTATTTTGTCATCTTCCATCAATTGATTCAAGCCCCAATTCATTAGCGTACTCATTCATTGTTTGACTAAGTCTGTCTTTTGAGTATGTGTATGTACTTAAGAATGCTGAGCTTGAAACATATGGGAATGTATATTTAGTTGAGTTTTGTAAGTCTCTGTAGTTTGCAAATGTTAAAACAGGGTTAATGTTTGCTCTATTTTGCATTCTGTATTCTGTATCTATATAACCATAGAATGTGTTAACAATATCTCTAAGTGAACCTTGTAAACTTGAACGAAGTGATAAGTATTGTAATGCTTCTCTGTGTTGTTCAGGTACATCTTTACCTGGTTGAGCAAAGTTTGCTAAAACAGAGTTGTATTGTGGATCGTATTCAATTTGGTTTCCTCTGTTTTTAAATAATTTAAAGTAGTCATTTAAATCAACTGCATTAAATAAGTCTTTAAGGTAAATTGCAAGTGAACCACCTAATCTTGTCACATTAGTGTTTCATCCTGAATCAAATAAGTCAGCTTTGATAACTTCTTGAAGTGATTGAACAATTAATCTTTCTTGTGAACGAATGTAGTTTCAGCTTTCTGTATCAAGTTCAACATTTAAAGGAACATTAATAACTGGTGAACCGTCTGGTTTTTTGAAGTTAACTTTTGTAATAACTGTTTTGTCATTTACAGTTCCAGTTTCATAAACTCTAACTTTGAATTCATCATCATTGATAAAGTCAACAAATTGCTCAATAGGTTGTCCAGAACCATCTGTTAATTGTTCAATAACGTTTTTAGCAGTTACTTGTGCAAATTTAATTTCACCATTTTCGAATTTTTTGAATACTTTAGATTTTCCAGAAATTGCTGGGTTAAGTGTTCCTGATTGTTCATCAAATGAGTTTGCAATAAATAAGTCTCCTGGAGCAACTTTTCTAAGTTTAGCTGCTTCAATCATTCCTTCATAATCTTGTAAGAAACGTCTTTGTGGGTTAGCCAACACTGTGTAGATGTCTTGTCCAGCTACACCTACAGCACCTCACATTTGATTTTTAGTTTCAACTTCTTGAGAAACAACGTTTCCGTTTTCGTCAAGGATACCAAACTGGAATTTGATGAATTTACCATTTTCAGTTGGAGCACCTAAACTGTTTGTTCTAATAACTGTAAGGTTTGTTCTAGCTTCTAAATAGTTTTTAAGAGATTTGTATGAGTAGAATGAAGAGTCGCTAGCTCCACCACGAGTTGAAAGACCACCAACTAAAATAGGGTTTTTAGAATCGATTCAAGATTGACCTTGATCAAGTGTGTAGTGATGTCCATATTCGTGAGTTGCAACATATTTTAAGAAGTCTGTTGAAATACCTTCAAAGTCTTCAATAAGAGTTCCTAAAACAAGTGGAAGTCCAATTCTATCTGATTCTGAAACACCTTTGTATTCACCTTGAACAATTTTGTATTCATATACCCCTTTATCATTTACAGATTTTTCTAAGTGTGGTCCGTTTAATGATTTAAGTAAGTGTGGGTATTTTTCTAGAACTTTTTCAGCAAGCCCATTATAAACTTCTGTATAAACTTGGTATTTTCTTGAATCAAGTCCTCTTAATGTTTGTCCATTAGCATCTTTTTCTTCGCTTGTGTAACCTAAAATAAGAGGAGTAATTGAACCTAAATATCCAGCAGCTTCCTTAAATTGAGCAAATCCAGCTGGTGAATAATTATTTGAAGCACTTGCGACAAATTGTTCACGTAAGATAAATCTGTTTGAGTCTTCAAGTTTAACTGAAAGCATATGTGTTGAACCAGAGTTTTGAATTGTAAACTCTTTAATTTCACATTCTTTAACTAATGTTTTTTGTTCTTCATAAGTTTTATCTTTTAAAGCAGGAACTTCATTGATTGCTTTAACAAATGAATCAAAGTAGTAAGTTTTATCTCCTTCTTTATAAACAAAAAGTTTTGTTCCAACATATGAATTAATGTCATAAAAATCTAAGAAGTGAATAATATCTTCGTTTATAGCTTTTACAAAGTTTCTGTATGTAATTGCTGAAGCTTCAGAAATTCTTGTAAAGTCTAAACTTGTTCTAACATTAAAGTCACCTCTAGCAGCAATAACTTGATCAAGTTTTGCTTTATCAGTTTCTGAAAGTGAATCTCTATCAAAGTTTTTAACCGCGTCTGAGTCAGCTTTATTTTTATAATCAAAGAATACTTCAAAAGTTGTTTTCTTTTTTTCTGTATTGTAGTTACTGTTAACATCTTTAATAATAACTGGTTTGAAGTCACTTAATGAAACTGTACCAAAGTTAGGTTTGAGTTCCTCTGCAACTTTTGCAAATTCTTCAGAACTAATGTTGCTTGGCAAGTAAACTGTTTGAATTTTTTCAACATCAAGTTGCGGTGCTGAACCTGGAATGTAAACTAAGAATTCTTTGTTAATTAATTTTCTTGGAATAGTAATTTCTCTAAATGCTGTATTGTTAGGTAGCATTGAAGAGTTTTTAATTGCAGTTGCTAAAGGAATGTTGTTCAAGAACATATCAACATCAGCTTTAGGAACTTCATAATTAAATGTTGAATAAGTTAACGCATCTTGTGCATTTCCTCTACCACCAACCGTTGAGTAGTAAGGTAATGAACCAAAGAATGCATCAGGGAAGAATTTAATTTCGCTGTATTCTTTGTGCAATGTTGAGTGAGACCCTAAAGTAATAGCATTACCATTTTGCTCAACTCCTGGAACAATTCTAAATGAGTCTAAAGTTAAGAGGTCAGGACCTCAAGATACGTTTGACATAAATCAATTTGAAAATTCAATAAATTGTTTTGGTCTAACAGCTAAAACGTACTCATTGTAAAAACTGAATGAGCCGTATTTAACTTCTAATATGAATGATTCATTGTATCTTTTGTAATATTCTTTGAAAAATTCGTCAAATGAATATTTTTCTGTTTCGCCAACAAAATTGTATTCATTGTAAGTTTCATTGTTTGAAACTACATTAGCAACAATTTTTGATTTAAGTGGATCTAAAACAGAAACTTCAGGTTTAATTTGATCATTTTCATCATAGAATTTTTTAAAGTTGTTTACAAACAATTTTTGATCAACTGGATTTGTTGGTCCATTCTTTTCGTCAGAATTATTTGCATATCCGTAAATTGAACCAACAGCAATACCGGACGCTCCTGCTAATATACCTAATGCTAATAAAACTTTGTATTTTAAAGCTAAATTTTTCATATAGTACTCCTTTATTGAATTTCAAATTTTGATTAAAAATCCTTATTTATATATAAATATATAAATAAATTCAATTTTACATTAAATGTAGATTTTTCAAAAGCTTATTATGTTCTTTTTTAGTTCTTTTTTGATCATTTTTACTAATAAAGTGAGGAGAAAAATGAAGAAAATAAAAATATTTAAAAATAAATGACTAACAATTTTGGGTTCACTAATGGTCGCAGGTTCAATCGGTGTAGGAACTTGATTAATTGTAAGAAATATTCAGTCTGCACCAGTGTCTAGTGAACCAATCGAAAAGAAAGAAAATAAAAGCAAAATCAATGTACCCGTTGTGCAACCTGCACCTATTTTTAATACTCCTGTAGGTGTAAATGAATCGAGAGTATTGTCAAACACTGTAAATTATGAAGATGCAATTTTTAGTAAATTTAATGCACTAACGGAACTAAATCAATCAAACCTTAGTTCATTTAATAATGCTAATTCAAATACTTGAATAAATTATGTAGCAAGCATTTTAAGTGCTCAAGCAAAAATGCATTTATTAGATTTCCCTGACCTTAAATGACATAATTCTACCTTATTGCATGGTAGAAATGTTTACAAAGACTTTTTTATTCAAGAACCTCAAAATATGAATAAATTTTTAGAAAACATAAAACAATATAGAGAATTTGTTGTAGGTCAAATGAAATCATCAATTAAGTGGCTTAAAGAATTTAAAAATTTATGAACTAATTTTGAATTTCACAATTTAAACACA
This sequence comes from Mycoplasma sp. 1199, assembly GCF_034863365.1. Taxonomy (NCBI): domain Bacteria; kingdom Bacillati; phylum Mycoplasmatota; class Mollicutes; order Mycoplasmatales; family Mycoplasmataceae; genus Mycoplasma; species Mycoplasma sp. 1199. The sequence continues at coordinate 163,029 of NZ_JAYFFA010000002.1, forward strand.
ACAGAACAAGAAGTGTTGAATAAAATAAATAATATTGTGGAAAGTCATATTTTAGAATGTGAAAAAATCATAAACTTCCTTGAAAATCACATATTAACAAAAGCAAATGTAGAAGAGTTTGTTCCATTAATTGAGGATTTATGTTTTAAAAATGACCAGTTATGAAATAACTATCACGCTGAATTAGAAGGTATTAAAAGTAATTATCAATATTTAGATAAGTTAGATAATGAATTAATTAGTTTGAATTTATCAAGTATAAAATTGATGAGTCTGAATTGACAAATTCAATCAAATTTAATTCAAACTAACAACTATTTAAGTGCTCATTTCAAAACAGATACAGAATTACTTTCAAAACTAAAACACCTAGCAGATAGTGAAATTAGGAATAAATTTATCGAATATTTAACTCAGAAATACAACAAATTTATAACACTTTTTAACTATATGAAGGGTTATATTAATGAAACCAATTCAGATGAGCTCAAAGATATATTAGATGAAACCGTCACAAAATATAATCAAATTATTGAAGAAGATCCTATTGAACTAATTTATAAGAAAATAAGATTTGTAACCGATAGTTTACAAATTATCTACAATAAAGTTCTCGAAATGCAAACTGCAAATTTAACCGTACTCAATAGAGCAACAGGTTCATATCAATCTTACAAAGACTTTTATAACAATAATTTTGACAGATTTGAACCATTATTAATTGAAAAAGCAAAATTAGAACTTCAGGATTTCTTTTTAGGCGAACAACTTTGAATGATCACTGAAAAAACCAAAGAAGCAAATATCGCTCATAATGAATTCATTAATTCAAGTTACTTTAATACTAATAAAGAAGAGAAAATTAAATTTTGATTTACTCAATTGCAAACAGCAAAAGAAACTTTAGAAAGTCTAAAGCAAAATTCAGATTTTAGATTGAACACTGTTAAAAATGAAATATTAACTATAAACAGTTCTGAACCAAATTATGATTTTGCAAAAATTGAAAGCAATAATAGTCAAATTACATCAGACCAAGAAATGTTACTTAAAGCATTTTCAAGCATTAATAATTTTGTAATTAACACTTTCTGAGAAAATAAATTAACCCTTGCTGACTATAATGAAAGTTGAATCACTGGCGAAACCAGACAGCAAGTTAATGATTTTAAAGAAGAATATAAAGCTAATTTAAAATCAAACTTACAATCCAATTTTCAAATTAATGTTTCAAAATTCACTAAAGTAAATGAATTTCTAACAAATATACTCACAAATCTGAAAAATGATTTAAATAGAAAACAAAATATCAAAACATTCTTAACAACTAAAATAAGGGAAATCAATAAATTAGTTGATGATAATTTTAAATGTGTAGAGAAAGCTAAGAGAGACATTAAAGAAGCTGAAAAAGATCCTGAGAAACTCAGACAATACAAAGAAGATGGTAGATATGAATTAGATTTAATGGCAATTGATTACCATGGTGCTGAGCATAAAAGATACCTAAGTTACAAAAACGCCTTGGATATAGCTATAAAAAGATATGTGATTGATCCTGCGAACATTGAAAAGTTATTAGAAAAACAAATTTCTGATAATCAAAAATCAACTGAGGATTTAAACCTTATTAAGTTCAAATTTAGTAATTAAAAAAATTAAAAACTGGTTTTTGATACCAGTTTTTAACTAAATAAATTATTGATTGTTTTTAATGTATGTTTTCTCAACGAATCTTAATAATTCAATTGAACTATCGTATTGAGCAAATAATAATGCTAAATCAAATGGTGTAAATTCACTATCATCGTCATATGTTCGGTAAACATTTAAATTGAATTTTAAGTATGAACTTCTTGAAATTGAGAAGTTATCTGAATTTAAGAAGTTGTAGTAAGCTACTCTAGCTTGTTGTAATTGTTGTTTTTTCTCATCTTTTGAACTATCATCAGCTTTTAAGTATGCTAAGTTAGCTTGATAGTAAACTGATTCTAAATTCATCATTTCTGTATATAACTCTGATTTAGGTTTTCCTGATGCTTCTTGTTCATCTGTTAAGTATTCAAAACCATCAGCGTTAGCAAAAATTATATTTCTAAATGTTAAATCTTTTTTAACTAAATTATCAATAGCTTTGTGTGTTGCATCATAAACAACTTTATCTTGGTGATCTTCACTAATTGAAGTTTCTGATAATTCGGCTGAAACTGATTTATACATTTGTCTAATGAATGCATAAATTTCTTGACCTGGAACAATGTATAAACTTTGTTTTGCTTTCTTATCTTGTCTTCTAAAGTTTTCAATGTTTGAGTTCTCTCTTTCGATATCATCTGCAATAAGTTTCATAAATGTTTCGCCTGCAGCTGGTAATTTACCAAAGTTAACTGAATATTCAACGGCTTTTTCATTAAGTGAAGCAACTTTAGAATTTAAGTCATCAAGAGACATCGAATCATAAGCGTGATCTCTGAATGTAGTTGCAAATTCACCTCATTCATAGTCTAATTCGTCTGTGAATCCTTGGTAATCATCTAATGCATAAAATACTCCACCTTCTTCTCTAGCAGCTGTCATTTTTACATTTAATTGCTCAAATTGTGAGTATTTATCGTTTAAGTACGCTCTAGCATCTGTTTCATTAGCAAATTCACCGTGTTTTAAAGAGTTAGCAAATGCTGTATATTCATCTAATAAAGCTAACCCGTTTGTGTATTTGTCACCTGATCTGTTGTCTTGGTAAATATCAGCAAATTTTACGTAAAGCATATCCATGTTACCATCGTTTTCATCACCAACTTTTTGTTCTAATACTGATTTGAAGTCAGCTAAAACTTTGTAAGTTTCAGCAAAACCTTCTGTATTAGAATCAGCAACAAATTGATCTCATTTATTAATAATTGTTCTGAAATTATCTACAGCACTATTGAAAAAGTCTGTAATTTGGCTAAATGTAAATTCAAACATTCCATCAGCTCCTGTTAATGCTGAATATGCATCAATAACTGCTTGAACTTTAGCTTTATCTTCATTTAGAGTAGATGAGTATTGTTCAATTGTTGTGTAATCTGGGTGGTTAATTGTATCCAAATTGTATGAACTTACTAATTCTTTTAATTTTGCTTTGATAGCTTCTGAATCAGCGATTGAATCTTCTGCAGATTTAATTCTTGCTTGATATTTTGAAGCTGATTTTGAAAGCTGTAAAATAGCTTCCATTTCTTCAGATTTTGGATCAATGCCTTGAAGTTTTCAGTATTCAAATAAGTTAACTAATGTGTTTAATTTAAAGTCAAAAGCTTTAATTAACATGTATCTATCAACTGCTGAAACAAATTGTTCTTGTGATAGAGCCTTAATTTCGTTCATTTGCTTAACAGCTCATGTATTGAATTTTTTATATGATTTGTAAATTGCTGAGTTTTCATCTCCATCATACATTTGTTCATTTCATTTTGCCTTAACTTTTCTATTGTATAGCGCATATGTGCTACCGCTGTAGGCTCCATCATACATTTCGTTAGCTTTTGCTTTAATATCAGCAAGAATTTGTGTTGTATCAATATTGTATTTTGATAAATCATTTTCCGATTTTGAAAGAACGTATAATAACCCCTCTAATGTGGTTTGTTTAGGGATAAATTGGTATCTAATAACATTGAAAAGATCATCACGGAATTGGTTGTAAAGATTTGTGTAGTAAACTGAAGGTAAGTATTTAATTCCTGTGTTTTTGTAGAATTCTGAGAACTTGTCTGCTATTTCTTTAGAAACTGGTTTTAATTGCTCTAAAACTTCTGCATCAATGATTTCATTTGATAATGGGAACTTAGAAATTCTTAATGAAGGAACCATTAATGAAGGTTTATATTCATTGAATGAATTTGTGTTGTAAATGTATTTGCTTCAGAATTGAATTTCTAAGGCTTGGAAGTTTATAAATTGTTCATCTAAGTTTGTAGATGTATTTAATGCTTCTTCATAGTTTGTTTTAACACCATTAACTAATTGAATGTTTTCATCAATTTTTGCACTTTCTTCAGCCGATAAAGTTGAACGATCCATACTTGATAATTTAACTGCAACATTTTCTAAATCTTTAATTCTTCATTGGAATAATGAATTCATGAATTCTTCTTTAGGAAACGGCATTTCAACTTTAGCTTCAGGGAAGTAATTTTTAATAATTGTGTATCAGTTTAAAGCATACATTGTTTGAGCATAGAAATAGTTAATGTTATTGTAGTCATCTTCTTGAGCTTCATATTCTTTACCACTTTGCTCTCATGTTGAAACAGCACCATCAATGATTGATTGGTTTGATTTATAAAGTTCAGGGTATTTTGATTTAAATGAGCTTAAATAGAAAAGAATTGCTTTTGTGATTTTAAGTAATGATCGCTTACCTGAAGGAGCTCTCTTTACCATTTTTGACTTAACATCTTCTAATTCGTTTTTAGCAATTTCCAATTGATCGTTAAGAGCCTGAATTTCTCTTTCTTTTTCTGCTAATGTTTCCTTGTTTGCGCCTTCAGTGTCAGCTTTAAGATCTTCTAATTCCTTTTTAGCTGCTTCAAGTTGTTTTTCAATTGCAACAACTTCTAAGTTTTTATCAACAAATCCACGTAATAATACGTCTGCAGCTTGATCTTTTAATGTTTGTAAAAAGTCAGCTAATTTCTTAACGTCTGAATCTGATAAAACTTGTTTTTTATCTAATTCAGCAATTAAAGCAAATAATTCATTTTGTTTTTTTGATACTAATTGATCTAAGCTATCTCCAGATTTAGCAACTGAACTGTATTTGTTAAATTCAGCTTGAATATCTGTGTTTAATTTTGATTTTTCTGCTTTAAGTTCTGCTTGACTTTTTTGTGAGCTTGATGAGTTATTACATGATACTAATAACATTGGTGAAAGTAATGCTGCACCACTTAAACCTAAAACTAATGATTTTAATCTTGCTTTCATATGATTTATCCTTTGTTTTATTGATTTTTTAGTTAATTTGATTTTATAAGTTTTATTATAAATTAATTTGTTAATTTATAAAGAAAAACGCACATTCCAAGTGATTAGAATATGCGTTATATCAAAATAGAAGTTAAGTAAGAACTACTTAACAACCATTCCAGCTACTTCGTCAGCAAAGTTTGATTGAACTTTTTCAATACCTTCACCAACTTCAAATCTAACAGCTGAAACTAACTCATCGTTGTGATTTGATAAGTATTTTTCAACTGATACTGAATCGTCAACAACAACAGGTTGTTTAGCTAAAACGATTTCTGATAATTGTTTGTTTAATCAACCTTCTGTAATTTGTTGTTGTATTTTTTCTGGTTTAGAGTCAAAACCATTTGGTTTCTCAAATCCTGCTTTGATTTCTTCTAATTTTTCTGCAGGGATATCTGAAACTAATGTGAATTCAGGATTCATAGCTGAAACATGCATTGCCACGTTTTTAGCAGCTTCTACATTGTTACCTTTAACTGTAACTACTGCTGCAACTTGACGGTTAACATGAACGTATATACCTAAAACTTGGTCTTCTTCAGCAACTACTCTTTGAATCCGACGAAGAGAAATTTTTTCTCCAATAACTGATGTAGCTTGAATTAAAGCTTGTTCAACAGTTTCGTTGTCATTCATTTTTGTAGCTAAGGCTTCTTCTAAGGTGTTAGCCTTTGATTCAAAAACTGATTTTGTAACTTCGTTTAATAAGTTAAGGAACTTGTCGTTCTTAGCAACGAAATCGGTTTCTGAGTTAATTTCAACCATAACAGCTTCTTTATCTGTTCCATGAGCTGAAACTGCACCTTCAGCAGTAATACGACCTGCTTTTTTAGCAGCTTTAACAATTCCGTTTTCTTTTAATCATTGAATAGCTTTGTCAATGTCGTATTCTGTAGCTTCTAATGCTTTTTTAACATCGATTAAGGCTGAATTTGTTCTAGCTCTTAATTCTTTAATTTTTTCCATTTTCATGTCTGCCATGATTACTCCTTGATTAAATTATTTTGTGATTAATTAGTTGTTTGAGTTTTCTTCTTGTTTTTGGAATGAAGGTAAAACAACTTTATCGTCTTCTTGGTATGCAAATTTAACTTGTCCACCACGTGCTTTAACAATAGCGTCAGCTAAAATTGTCATAATTAAAGCGATTGATTTTGAAGAGTCATCGTTTGCAGGGATTCCGAAGTCTAATAAATCTGGGTTAGCATTTGTATCTAAAATACCAATAACTTTGATTTTCTTTCTTTTAGCTTCTTTAACTGCGATTGCATCTTCATTTGGATCAGCAACAATCATTACTTGTGGTAATCTGTTCATGTTTCTGATTCCATCTAAGTTTTTGTGTAATTTATCTAATTTCTTTTGTAAGTCTAAAGCTTCTTTCTTTGTGTATCCAGCAAATCCGTTAGCTGCTTTAGCTTCTAATTCTTTCATTTTGTTTACACGTGACATGATTGTTTGGTTGTTTGTTAATGTACCACCTAATCATCTTTCTGTTACGTATAATGAATTTGTTCTTTCAGCTGCTTCTTTAACTGCTTCTCTAGCTTGTTTTTTTGTACCAACAAAAATAAATTGTGCATTCTTAGATGCTAATGTGTTTACTAATGAGTAAGCGTATTCTAAGTATTTTTGTGTTTTGATAATGTCAATAATGTGTGATCCTTTGTTCTTTTTGTTCGGAACAATGTAATCTTTCATTTTTGGGTTTCAAGCGTGAGTTTTGTGTCCGAAGTATGCTCCAGCTTCTAATAATTTTGTTTTTGAAACAATTGGTGTTCTTTGTTGTTTTTCAACAACTTTAACATTTTCTTTTTTGTTTTCTGCGTTGTTCATAATTTTAATTTCCTTTTAGTTTGTTTTGCTACGTAAATATTTCGAGCACCTAGCACTATGATTAGCACACCCAAGTGAATCCATATTTACTGATATATTTGTTAATTTTTGTAAGAGTAGTTTTAAAACTCTTGTAATCTATTGTATTACATTTTTCATTATTTCAAAGTTAAAAGTTTTAGAGTCAAATCTATACAAAAAGCACCACACAACCAGTGTGTAGCACTTTGAAATTAGAGATTAATTTTTATTAATGTATCCATCTCTAAGCATTTCGTAAAGAATTTCTGTTTTAGTTTTTCTTGTGAATTTATCAATAGGTTTTGTTTTTCTATAGTAGATGTAAACTAAAACTTGATCTTTTCAATAGTTTGAGTTATTTGTACTGTTAGATCTATTTCCAACTATAAATTCATAGTTGTAACCATTTCCTCTTTCTGCTTTACCAAATGCACGTTTTTGCTCCTCTGTTCATCTATTGAATTCTTGAGCGTGTCTATTTTTAACTGTTGTTCAAGCCATTTCAGTTCCATCAAGGAAGATGTTTTCAAGTTCAAGAGTTGTTGCGTTTCAGAATAAGAAATCTGAAATATTTCCTTTTTCTTTAGCGGCTCATAAAGCAAATGTTGTAAATCTGAAAACTGCTTTATATGCATCATTTTGTTTGTAACCATTATTTCTAAGACTTGTGTTATATCTACCTGATTGAATTTCTTCAAACATATATTCTCAGATAGGAATGTAAAGTTCTTTAATAAATTCTTTAACTCTACCCACAATTTCAAAAATACTTACGTCAAACTCAAATTTGTATTTTGGTGATGATGAGCTTCCTTGATTATTATTAGATGAAGATGACGAAGATGATGAAGATTGATTTGGATTCATCAGACCATCAATAATCTTGTAAATACCAGTTTTTTCAGGTTGTAATGTTGAACTTTCAAACAATCTGTTGATAAATTTAACAAAAGTACCATTACCCATATTCTTGATAATTTTTCCAATAAATGGTCCTTTTTCGAGAATTTTATCCATTGAAATGTTTCCATTTTTATTCAAGATGATTGACATAATACCATGAATAACAATATCTTTAAGAGCTTTAATTCTGTCTTCGATTTGTTCAAAGTCAGTTTTTTTAATTAATTCATAAATATTGTCAACAATAGTTGTAAGTTCACTTGAACCTCTAAGAGTTTTGAATAATCCTGAAACCATGTTGTCAAAGATTTGTGAATCTGAATCATTAAACGCAAATCCCATTCCTTTGAACATATTTGAAATAATAAGTCCAATACCATGAGAAATTTCAGCATCTTCATTATCTAAAATGTGGTTAACTCATTGAACAATATATTGCTTAATTTGAGGTGATTTAGGTGAAACAAAGATTTCATTAAGCACAGATGAGAATGAATTACGTTTAGCATAATCTTCTGATCTATCAAGTACATCAGTGAATACTGTAACTAATAAGTTAATTAAGTTTTCGTTTCCTAATGCATTAACAGCCATATTGTTAATTGCTGTGTCATAATCGTTTGTACCTAATAACGCTTTTCCTAAACCAAATTGAGAAATAACTCTTGATAATTTTTGTTTATTATTAAGCATTTGTGTAATGATACTTCTGAATAAGTCGATAATTTTTTGTTTATTATCTTGAATAAATGGATCAAGAAGAATCTTCTTAACTGTATTGAATGTTGTAAAGTCAATTCCTTTGACAACTGCTCCTACAACACTTGAACCAAACTCACTGAATGAAGCAGATTTTTTGTATGTTGAAACAATACTATCTACAACTGATCTGAATATTCCAACACGTTGTAAGATAACTGGTAAGTTGTCGATTAATGTAGGAATAAATTCTTCAAGTTCACTTGTTCTTGGAACTTCAAGGAAGTTGATAAATCTATTAAGTAATTTTTTAACAACACCTTTACTAATGTCATTGTTAAGTGTTTTAACAATTATTCCCTCAACTAAATCACCAAATCTTTTAACATTTTCATTTACATTTAAGTAAATCTTAAGAATATCGTAGAAAGTAGTTGTGTTTTCTAAGAATTGATTATTTTCAACAATGTAACTTGAAACTTCTGTGATTAATGCTTTTAATTCATCAGAAGTTACTACTGAGTTAACTAACTGTACAAATGAATCTTGAGAAATAACTTTTTCTTCTAGGTAACTATGTGTTTCATCATCAAAGATGTTTCAAATAATTTCACCTAAGTTAATTCTGTCCTCAAATAAGTGAAGTGCATTTGTAATGAGTGAATATAAATCTTGTTGATGATTTGCTTGTTTAAGTGATTTGATTACTAAGTTAAGCAATCTGATTGCTTTTTGTTCAAATCCTTCTTGTTTAGTAATTGCACCAAGTGCACTTGTAATAGCTGAAGTAATATCTGAAGTTGTGATATTAGTTTGTCTTTGCAATAATAATTTAACTATAGAATTTGCAACTTGCTCAATAAGGTTTAATTCATTATCAATTCCTTTAATGTTAGCTAAAAGTGATTTAACTAAATGTGTAGGATCGCTGATGTCATTGAAAATTGAAGCGTAAGGTGATGATTGAAGATATCTGACAGTAGCAGTTGCAACCATATCTTGAACGTTTTGGTCACTTGTGATTGTGTAAATAATTCTAGAAACTAAGTTTGTAATTGATTCTTTAAGATCAGGTGTTTCTAAAATAATCACAATTAATTCATCAAATGAGTTTGCATTAGATCAACTTGATCAGTTTTTGAATAAGAATCTTAAGACTGTGTTGATTAAATCCTTAACTTCAGGCATTTTTACAACTAAATCATAAGCTTGTTTGATTTGGTCTTTTGTAATACCGAAGCTTTCAAGTAATTTATCTAATGGTAACTTAGAAATGATTGTTTCTTTAAGTTCATCATTAACTTTAATAGTTTCAATTATTGCATTAACTAATTTAATAACTTCATCTTGGTTAACTGCTAATGTTGATAAATGTTTGAATAATGATTTAACAATGTTGTATGCATCTGATTTTAGTAATCCTTTGATGTATTCAACTACAGAACTTATAGTTTGGTTTGTATCTTTAGTCGAAATAAATGTGTCAACAAAGATATTTGCAACATTAGGTAATAATTTAGCAGAGATTGCAAATGAGTTTAAGTTTTGTAATAAGTCACCTACAACTTTATCTAAATTAATTCCAGCTAATTGAATGTTGTATTTTCTAGCGAATGTATTAATTAAATCTAAAACAATAACTTTAGTTGAGTTAAACTTGAGTGTTTTTTCAATGATTAATTGAATTTTTGATTTAAGTGATTCAGTTTTTTCTGTATTAGTCTTGAATTTTTCAATTACATCAAGTGGTAAATTGATGTAATTTGTTCAAGATTTATCCTCAAGTAATCATGGAACAAACTCAAGAAGTAAATCATCTATCTCGCTAATTGAAATAAGTTCGTTTATAAAGTTTGCTAAATGTTCTTTAGTTGTGTATTTGAATAATGTATTTGAATCAGAAAGCTTTTTGATTTGCGAATTTACAAGTTTTGTAATTGTTCCATTATTTCTTAACGCAATTATTACTTTAGGAATTAAGTTAATAATTGTTTCATAGTTATCAGTAACAACGTCAAGATTAATGATTTTGTCAACAAATCCTTTAATATCTGAAAGAACTTGTTTGTTAATTAAATCTGATAATGCTTGTGGAATTTGTCCTAATATAGCTAAGATTTGTTCATTTTCAGCTTGTGAGGCTTCTGTTAACTTATCAAAGAAGATATCCAAGGCAGGATTTACAAGTTCAAGTGAATCAATAACTCATTTTAAGTTATTTGATAAATCTCTGAACAATTTATCAACTTGAGGAGTAACTTCAATGTTTAAGGTTCCAAATAATTTCACAAGTGATTTATAAACAAAATCTTTTGTAACTTGGTTAGTTAATAATCCGTTTAATAATCCGGTTGTATCTTCTTTAACTGATTGAGGATCAATTAAAACAAACGCTTTCTTGATAATATCAATGTAAGAAGTTACATCAGCAAATTCGTTTGCTCTTTTAATTGCATTAGATGCAATCTTTTCAAATAAGTTTTTAAAGTGTTGGTTACTTAAAATAAATTCAAGAAGTGAAATTAATTCATCTCTAGAGAAGTAGTTTTCAAATGAATTTCCTGCCTTTGAAATTATTTGGTTAACAATACTTGTAGCTAATTCATTAGCTGGAATAACATTGAATACATTGTCAATGATTTTTAATAAATCATCCTTGCTCTTTGTAAATAAGTCAGAAGTAATGATTTCTTTGAATGTTGAAACAATTTTTGTTTCAAATGCAGATGGATCTTCTGAAATTCTTTCCTTAATTGTTTTAGTAAATGAAGAAAGAACTGATGAAATTGAGAAGTTTGTAATTCCTGATTTTTTAATGTAGTTAATTAAAGCATCAAAAGCGATTTCCGAAACACCAAAGTTTCTATCGATAATTGAGTAAATGTTAATAATGTTTTTAGCTAATTGCTCAGGTTCTTGAACACCTGCAAAATATTTTGCATAATCAGGGTTCTTAATAAATGCTGCTAAAGCTTGTGAAAGTTTTTCAATTGCATTTGTTCCTGTCATCACCTGGTCAATTATGTTTAGAACTTTTGGTTTGATTGAAGCAACAAAGTTTTCATTTGAAGCTATAGCAATGGCTAATTGGTCAAATGAGTTCGCTTCTCTTATTGCTGAATTATTATCAATAATAAAGTTTGTTACTAAATTAATAATGTCTTTAGTATTTTGTGACTTAAGAATATCAACAAATAAGTCTGATAAAACTTGAGCATCAATTCCTAATTTATCAGCAATTGATGCAACAGGTATCATTGCAACAACTTTTTGGATATTTTCATCAACATAGTATTTAGAAATTACATTAGAAACTAATTCTTTGATTTGATTTGAGTAATTTCAAATGTTTGAATTTAATAATGTTTTAATGTATCCAAATTCCTTAATGTTTAATAATGATTTTACATTTGAAGTAATGTACTTGATTAATTCATCTAAACTGTTTGACTCTTGTAGACCTGCATTAACGATTTCAATTAGTTGATCAACCATTGTATTTGTAGGGTTGTAGTTAATTAATTGATTTAAAGTTTGTTTAAGTGCTGTATAGAATTCAAGTGGTAATTCTGAAGATAATAAATCTTGGTCAGTAAGCATTTTATTTAATGCTTTATGCATTAGTTTATCTAAACCATTTGAACTTAAAATTGTATGAATAACACTTGCAAGTTCATATTTGTGTTCTGTTGTAACATTTGAATTTTTAAGAGCTTTGAAAATAACATCTTTAGGATTTGTAAAAATTGAATCTAATAAATCATTATCAACAATTGCATCAACTAATGAGTTAAGTAATGTTGGTAAATTACTATTTCTTAAAACATCGTTAGCTACTTGTGATGCACCTTCTGATGAAACTAATTCACCTAAATTTGCATCATTAATCATTGAAGTTAATTTTGTGATTGTTGAATCTTTAACTAAGATTGTTGAGACTAAGTAGTGTAATAAGTTTTTGATGAATTGTTTGTTTTCTGAATAAATAGGAGAAGCTAAGATTTTGTTTACAAATGCTTGCTTATCTTTGTTAAATTCAGCAACAATTGATGAAACAATTTCATTTGGTAATGTTTTAATTACACTTAATGGTTCGTCTGAATTTTTAGCATTTGAAAGAACTTCAAATACCTTGTCAAATGCAGGTTGATAAATGTTTAATGAATTTAATAATGGAATTAAATTATCCACTAAATCACTTACGAAGTCCTTGCTTAATTGTGAATATAAGTCAGGAAGAGTTGATTTAACAACATTATTGATTAACTCTTTTAATGTAACTTTGTTATTTTTGTTTTCAAATAATTCAGAAACGAAATTACTTAAGTTAGATTTCATTTGCTCATAATCAAACCCTTTAAGAACTGTGATTATTAAATCATTGTAAGTTGTAAATTGCTCTGTAGTTGCAATTGAATTCAGAACATTTGTAAGTTGATTTAAGAATACAACTTTGAATGAGTCATTGTTTAAAATAAATTTAACTAATTCTTTTAAGTTATCAAATGAAACATAATTTTCAATCTTTTCTTTTAAGTTTGCAGGAACTTTGGCGAAAATCGATTCAAACATTTGTGAATCAGTAGCAATCTTGTTGTAAACATTTGTGATAATTTGATTAATATCTTGATTGTGTTTTGAAAGTAAGCTATCACATAAAATCTTGATTGCTTTGATAATGTTTGTTTCTTGATTTTCTCCACCAAATTCTTCTGCAAATGATTTGAAAATTAATGTACCTAAATCAGATATTTTTGTGTAGTTTCCATTTTGATTAAACTCTTCTAAACCGCTGTAGATATGTGCAAAAATGTTAAATGTATCACTGTAGTTTGGTAATAAATCAAATAAATCAGAAACTAATCCATCAATGTTTTGAACATCTTGAAGTAATCAACTAATTGATTCATTGGTTTTCACAAGGTTGCTTATAAATCCAGTAACCATTTTCTTAATTGTTGGATTTGATTTTAATGCATCAAATGCAGTTTTAAGCGAATCTTTAACATCGTGAATAAAGTTAGCATCCTTAAGAACCAAAATTACTAAATCAGTTAAAGAAGATAAGTTAGCAATTTGTTCTTGGTTATTTAAGATAAAGTCAGTTAAACTTGTTCCAATATTTACAAGAGGTTCTGAAACAACAATGTCGTTAAGTAATTGTTTAAGTTCTTCTGCTGTAACATTAAGTTTTGTAGCAACAGAATCAAGATTTAAATTATTAATAAATTCTGAAACTTTATCATTTGTTTTAAGTTGTGATAATAATGATTGAATAAATTCTTTCAATGAAGCTTTTTCAATGTCACTAAGTGGTGCACTTAAAAGATTTTTAATAAACTCAAATTCTGTCACCTTCAAGTTTTTAAGAATTACATTTGGTAATTGTAAAGTTAAACTGCTTAATGTAATGTTTTCATTATCGAATAACGCAATAACCTCAGCAATTAAATTGTTAAGTTTATTATCTGCACTTAAGTTATTAATTAAGTTTGCAAATACAGTATTTAACATTGAATTGAATTTAGCATCGTAAGTAAATCCTGCTTTTTCAAGTAAAACTGCAGACACTTTTGTAAGAGTTTTGTTGATTGTTAAATCAGTAACTACATTATCAAGAATTGGTTTGATGTTTGAAGTTAATATAGTTTTGAATTCAGGTTTGTTGATTACTAAATTAATTAAGTCAGTAATGTTTTCAACTGTTTTTAATTCTGCAATGTTATTAAAAATTAAATCAAGCACATTTGGAATTAATGAATTAATTTGTTCTGTATCAAAAATCTTGTTAATAATTGTTTTAACTTCATCAATATCTGTATATTTAGCTAAAGTTTCATTTGAAGAAACTATAGAAATTAAAGTATCTTTGATTTTTGAAACAACTGCATTGTTTTCATTTAATTCAGCAAATACATTTTTAATAATTTCTTTTCAGATAAGTGCATGAGAACTAAATGTTTCTAAGTTAGCAACTTTTTTAACTAAAGCAATAGGGTCAGAAGCTAATTTTGATTTTAAGAAATCAGTAATTTTTGAAGGTAATACCCTTAAATCAGCATAAGATGTGCTGCTTGATTTAATTGTTTCAAGTTCACTAAACACAAAATTAATAAGTGGATTAATAATGTCTAATGATTTTACAAAGTTTAATAATTCAACTTTTGAGTCGTTAACAAATGCTGTGATTTGTTCATCACTAGCTGATTGGTTGTATTTTTTAGCAACCGATTTAAGTACATTACCAAGTAAGTTAGAAGCAAGTTGATCATCAGTTAAGTCAGCAACTAATCTTTCAAGGTGCTCTTTAACGGTTTCTAAGTTAGGAATTACTAATAATTTTTGAATTAATGCATTTAAATCTTCAACATCAGCAAATTCTGCAAAATTATCTACATAAGATTCAGCTAAGTAATTTACAAGGTTATGTAAGTTTTGATTTTTAAGCAATGAATTAACAAGTGAATCGACATTTTCTTCACCTACAAATGAAGTAATTTTTGTTGATGATAATGCTTTCGCAACCATTGAGGGGATGTTTAAACGATCAAGATTGTTTAAAACATTCTTGACAAGTTGTTTAATAAATGTTTGATTGTTTGTTACTAATTTTGAATCATTAATGAATTTAAGAATTTTGAAAACATTAAATTCATTTGTTTCTTCTTCAGAATCTGAGTTGTTCATTTTAGCAACAAAATTATCGATAGCAATTTTTCCTGCTTGAGTTGTAATTTGTTTAATGTTGTCAAGTGAAGCTGATTCGTTTTGATTTAATAAGTCAGCAAATTGAGAAATAAAATCTGAAATAAACTCTTTAATTGATTCTGGTTTTACTCTTGTTAAGCTGTTTAATAAACTATCAACAAAATTATCTGATTGAGCTTTGATAAGTTGGTTTGATAATCCATTGTTTTCAAGTAAGTTTCATAAAATGTCTTTAAGGATATTTTTGATAACATCATTTGAAACAATGTCTCAAGCAAAATCAGAAATTGAGTTTGCAATTTTCTTAATGTTTTCTTTATCTGATAGGAAAACTTTGATTAATTGTTGTAAGTTTTCTACTTGTGCAAATTGCTCAGAGTTACTAATGAAACTTTCAAGTGCAAGTCCGATAACTTTTGAAATATTTAGATTAGTTACAATTTGAGTGATTAATGATTTAAGATCATCTTTTTCAATTTTGAAAGGTTCAACATATTTGTAAGCAAGGCCTGTGATTGCATCTGAAATCATTTCGCTTTTTACAGTAAATAAGTTTGTAATGACACCTTGAAGAGCTGAGATTAATTCAGGTTTTTTATGTGTAATGAATTTTGAAGACGCAATTGCTCTAATAAGTTTGAATAAGTTTTCTTCTTTAAGAACTGATTTAATGAAAATTTGAGGAATTTCCATTAATTCAAGTTTGTCTTCTCTGTTTAATCTTGATAATTCATTTTGGAAATCTAAGTAAATTTGTTGAATTAATCCTGAATTAACAATAGATTCAATGATTGTAACAAAACCATTTTCACCATTGTTTTCTGTATCTAGAATTAAATCCTTTAATTTACCTTCTGGATCAAGTTGTTTATAAAGTTCATTATTTGTAAGACCATTAATTGCTGATGCAGTTACATTTCTAAATGTAGCTGACATTCTTAAAAGTCTATCAGGGTAATTATATGGAGTTCTAAGTTTGTTAATTTCATCAATGAATGGAATTGAAGAATCTAAATATGAATTTGTATCAGGCCCGAATAATTGTAAGTTAGTTACAAAAGGTTCAATTTGGTATTTTAGTGTTGTAGAGTCGGTGAGTAAATAATCTTGGTTAAAGTTATAAGTTGGATCAAAATTTGCGAGGTCAAAAGATGGAGATGTAAGTTTAATATACATATCCATAGCCATTTTTTTGTATCCCCTTGTGTTAGGGTGAATATCAATATAAACATCAGAAATTTCATCTGAATGAGCAGATCAATAATCAACATTGTATGCATTTAGTACATTAATATCTGCAATTTTTGCAACATCATACAATGAGCTGTTAATTTGTTGTAATAAAACTTGAGTCGGATCTACTGGAATGTTTTCTAATTTAGATTGGAAGAATTTATCAATCGCTCTTTTGAAACCAGAAAGTGGTAATGGGTAAGCTACTAAGTTAATGTTTGCTTTTGGAGCAAGTTTTTTAAGTTCATTAACTAAAAGTAAAGCTCTTTTTCTAACTTCTGGAAGTGTGTTTGTAAGAACTTTGTTGAAAAACTCAATAATCTTTCCATAGTTAGGTTTTTCTTTTCTGAATTCATTAACAATTTCCATTGGTCCACTTTTTGAAACTGTATCAATTAGCAAGAAGAAAAAGTCATTAGCACTAATTGACATAGTTACTAAGTTTGCTTCTTTTAATTGCTCCTTGATGATCGGACCCATTTCTTGCATATTTTTGTTTTTGAAAGTTTTGTTAACAGCAGGTCAATCAGGTGTGTCGTTGTAAGGGTTGTCATAGTCGATTCCGAAAATTTTAAATCAGTCAACTATACGAGCACCAGAAGCTGCGAAGTTTTCAAAATATTCAAGTCTATTATTTGAATTTTGATTTAGTAATCTTGCTAAAAACGCAGCATAAGAAGCTCCGGTGATTTCACCGTTAGCTTCTAATTTACCTGGATAATCCTTTGGAAGTGCCCCATCATATCCTGCAGTGATTGAATCTCCTAATGCAACATATCTAATTTTTTGATCTTTTGATATGAAGTTATTTGAAACAAGACGTTTAGATAATTTTTCTTTAGCACGTTCAACATCAGTTTTTCCATCAGGGTTTTGATTTGAGTCATTACCTCCGTTTTGAGAACCGTTACCATTATTTGCTCCTGGTTCAGTAATTTTAATTTCACCAGATGGATCAACCGGATCAGGTTTAATGATGATTGGTGCATCACCATCGTTTAAATCAGTTCATCTGCCGATTGGTTTTGATGAACCTGGCGCTTGACAAGACGCAGAAACAACACTAGCTGAAGTTAAGATTGCAGCTAATGAAATTAACGTTAACTTTTTTTGTTTTTTCATAATCACCTCTCTTATATACACTATAAGTGTATATAAAACTAATTTCATAAAATTTTACCAAATTAAAGAGTAAACAAGCAAATTGCAAAAATTGTTAAACTATTTTTAACAAAGCTAAAATAAAAGAGCAAGCTTTTAACTTTTATAGCTTGCTCATAGTATTAAAAGTTTTAATTTGCAAATGGATTGAGTGAATTTAAAACACAATAAAATATTCTACTTCAGTACAATAATGAGATTAATTGTCCTAAAGTTTCTTCAAAATTGTTTGCAATTTCAATTGTAATTGAGTTAACTTCGTTATTAAAACTTGATAAATAATTAACAAAAGTTTGATAAGTTTCATCTTTAATTTGATTAATTGATAAGTTTTGAAACTTGTCAATTAGGTCATCATTTTCAAGGTTTGAAGATAACTGATAATCAAAGAATCTTTGTTTAATTAAACCAAAAGTAACAAATTTATTTCCCTTTCCTGAAAGCAATGGCTGAGTATAAGTCGCAATTTGTTGTGGAAAGTTTATTGATGTGCTGATTGTTTTAATTTGCTTAGTTGTATTATTGAATTGATTTGCAAATCAAGCAAAATAATTATTTAAAAATGAATCATATGAAACAAAAATATTAGCAAATCCATCTTCTTTGTTTTTAAGAACACTTTCATTGATTAATAAAGCCAATTCAAGTGCTCTGTTGAAATAAACATCAGGATTAAGAATATTTTTTGAAGCTTCAACATAACCATGAATAACTTTTTGAATATTAATCCCCTGAAGTGACATAATCAATAATCCAATTTCACTTAATACACTATATTCTGGATGGACATCATTTGAAACAAATAAAATATTGTTGCTTGCAAATTTAAATTTGCTTAAGTTTGAAAAATTAGTTTTGCTGCCTACATAAAACATATGATTTTTGATCATAAATTCATTTGAATGTTGCTCGAAAATATTTGTAATGTATGAAATTCATTCATTTTCATAATCATTATTTCCGGTTTCGTTTAAAAACATAAAACCAACATTATCGCCAATTCCATTTTTGAAAGTTTGAATTAACTGTTCAATTTTATTAATTGGAATTGATGGATTAATAAAGATTAATTCAATTTTCTTATCCTTATTAATATCGATTTGTCCAAAAATAAATTGCATTGCAGCTTTAATTGAAAGTTCAATTGTTTTAGAAGTTCAAATAATTAACTTAGAAATATTTGTTGAATATATATTGTTGCAAAATTGAATTATTTTATCTACACCATTGAGCCCAAAGTTTAATGCAATATCATCGAAACCTAAATATGATGAACCATCAAAATTTAAAGATTTAATTTTATCAATTACTTCTGAAGCTTGCTTTTGTTGAATTTGTAACTCGTGTTGAGATTGAAAATAATTTTTCTTAATTGAAATTACTTGCATTTAACTACTTATTCTTGTGATTATTGTTTTTATTGTCGAATTTCTTATTTTCAACAAAATAACTATTTGTGTAATTAATTAAATTTCTAAATCCATTTTTTGTCGCTTTTAGTTCATTGTAATATTTTTCTCTTTTGTAAAAGTCTTTCCCTTGATGGTTTGGATGATTTTTCTTAAATGAACCTAAACCTTGTTTTTTATTGTTATCAAAACTTAAAACAATAAAGTTGATAATGTCACCAATTGAAAATAAATCTGACATTTGGTGATGTGTAAAATCTGTGATGTCTTTTCTGTAAATCAAAAATGAATTACCATATTTGTCGTGAAGTTTTATAAACTTTGAACCTGATGTAATTATTTTTGCTGAAGCAACGTCACCAGTTTTGTAGCCCAAAAATGATTGTGAATTTTCTTTTCTTGAAACTTTTAAATTTTGCTTATTAATATTTTTGTTAAGTGGTGTATTCATAATTATTTATTATTATAAATAATTTATTTTTTTATGTATGAAACTAAAAAGACTATGGCATAGAAATAAAAAGTTTTAAGTTGCATAAAAAAATAAGCTATACAGCTTAAATTTATTTTTTGACTTTGACTAATTCAATTTTTGAATTTAGCAATTCTTGCTCTAGTTCTTCAATATTTTCAAGTTCATTTTCAAGTCTTAAAGCTTCCTGGATTGTAGGTTTTGTAACTGGTTCTTTAGGCGCAAATAGTTCACAAGTTTCATTAGCTTTAATAATTGAAATATTTTCTGTACCTATTTTTCTAGCAATATCAATAATATCGTTTTTATCGTATGTTAATAATGGACGTAAAATTTGCATTCTTGTTGCTTCTCCAATTGTTGATAATGATTCAATTGTTTGAGATGCAACTTGACCTAAATTATCACCATTTGAAATTGCTTGTTGATTATATTTTTGTGCTATTTGCTCAGCTATACGGTAAAAACTTCTTCTCATTAAAGTGATTTTGTATGATTCTTTTGAAACGAATGAAATGTAGTTCATTAAGTGTGAGTAATCTGCGATCAATAAGTTTGATGTTACTTGATATTTATTTAAAACTTTAACTAAATTTGTAATTTTTTCTACAGTTCTAATATCTGTTTGAGGAGGTGTGATAAAGGTTAAAAAGTCAACTTTGAGTCCTCTTTTCATCATTTGTCAAGCAGCGACCGGAGAATCAAAACCACCAGAAATAAGGTGAAGAACTTTACCTGACACTCCTACAGGTAAACCTCCTAAACCTTTAGTGTAATCAGAGAAAATGTAAGTTTTTCCGTTTCTAACTTCGACATAAAAAGTTTGGTCAGGATTATGTACATCAACTTTAAGATTTGTGTTTTTTAAGACTACACCACCTAGGTAATTGTTAATTTGGTCTGATGAGAATTCAAACTTTTTGTAATTTCTTCTAGCAGCAATTTTAAAAGTTTTTGAATCAGGTCTAATTGATGATAAAACTGCATTTGCAAAAACTTCCATATCATTTTCAACAACCATAACCGGTGAGTATGAACTGATTCCGAATACATAATTTAAGTTATTCATATTTTCTTCTGAATAAGGTAAATACATTCTGTCAAATTCAACTTCTGGAGTTACGCCAACAATGTGTTTAATATTAATTGCAAGTTGATTAATAAACTGTTTTCTGTTTTTCTTTTTCAGCACTAACTCGCCGTAACGAATCAAAATTTTACTGTACATATTTCTCCTTTATTAAAAACTTTTTAAGTGCTAAATAAGCATTTTTATAATTATTTTCTTCTTTAATTACATTCTCAATACTTTTGCTAATATCAATGTAATTAGCAAAAGTTTCTTGATTATTTATAAATGAGTCATTTCTTTGAAGTTCTAATCTTATATTGTTATAGATTTCTTTGTATTTTGCATTGAGCGAAATCACTTTAATTAAAGTAGCTAATTTACTAATGAATTCATCTCAAATTGTCTTAATTTTATTTCAGGACTTTTGTTTTTTGAAATTTCTTTCATATAAATAAATTAATTCAGTTCTTAATTTATTTATTTTTGGATCATTTGGAATTTCAGGATGGTAAATGCAAGATAAATAGGTATCAATAGCTTCATCAATTTGAATTTGGAAATTATCATTTAGTTCTTTTAATTCTTTAGATTTTGATTCAATAACTACATTAGTTTTTTCATAATTTTCATATTTAACAACTAAATCTTGAACTAGTGTTCGTATGTTTTTTAATGATTTATTTTCAAAAGATTGTTTGATTTTGTCAAATGCGTTCTTTACTGATTCATAATTTTTTTGTTGAATACTATTTGGTGCAAGTATGTTTTTGTGAGTTTTATTCAATTTAGAATATAAATCACGAATAATTGGAATTGTTTGATCAATGAAATCTTTAATAGAAAACATTGAATTAACAAGGTTGACTAATTTGTAAAAATTTCTATAAACTGACTTGATATTTGCATCTAAAGTTTCAGCAGTATTTTTGCCTTTAATAGCTGATTGAAGTGCTGTGGTTTTATCCTTTAACTCTATTAATTTACCTTTAATTTGCTCGTTATTTTTATTTTTTATCGCTTGCTCAAGCACTTTTGGTAGAGATTCAAAAAGTGAATACTCAATATTTTTTGATGCAAAAATTATTTTTGTATAGTTCTTCAATTCTTCTTTTCTCTTTGTTATGTTTTCAAGAGCTCTTAAAAAATCAGCTTTAACTTTAAGATCGTCAATTAATGTGATTTGAATTGATAATTCAGCTAATTTGTTTTGAAGATTTTCATATTGATTAGGTATTGCTTTCTCATAACTTTTAAGCTTGCCATTTAAAAAGTCCCTAATCTCGAGGATTGTTGAAGTGATTTCGTCAATGTTGTTTCAGTTCTTTGAATAGTCATCTGAAATTTTGTTAAATTCTATTTGTTTTTTAGAAACTTCTTTTTGTTGTTGTTTAATTGCTTTATATTTTTTGTAAGATTTAACTTTTTGTTTTTCAGCTAGCAATTCATCAAGTTCAGAAAGTTTAACTGAAATTTCTTGATTTATAGTTTCAATACTTTGTTTCACTTCAATTAATGAATTAAGCATATTCTCAAGCTCGTGATTAAAATGAGTCGTTGTTTTAACTTTTGAATATAAAGATTGATTTTGATGATTTTGTTTAGTTATCGCATCTTTTGAGCGTATACTAAATTTTTGTAATGATTGTTTAAATAAGTTCACAGAAAGCAAGTAGACTAAAAGTAAAAGAACAATAATTGAAACAATTATTATAAGTATGAACAATACTTTTGCCATAATCTCGTACCTCCTGAGCCTATTATTAAATTTTCTATATTATATTACTTTTAGCTCTAAATGATAGCCTTATCAAGCTGTGTAAAAACTAATTTAAAGCAAAAAAGCAGATAGATTTTCTATCTACTTTTAATTTGAAAATTCAATACTATTTGTAAGCTAATTTTTCTTCATAGATTTCTTTATCAAATGCTTTGATAAATTCAGTCATTAAATCAATTGTAGCTTGAATATCAACAAGTGAAGCTAATCCGATTGGGCTGTGTAAGTATCTTTGTGGAATTGAAATTGTCATAACTGCAGCACCACCAGGAGCAAATTGTAATTCAGCTGCATCAGTTCCTCCACCCTCAGCAACATATTTGTAAGCTGGAATTTCTTTTGTAGCAGCAATATTTGTTAATACATTAATTAATTTTGGATCTGGCAATGTTCCACCATCTTTAACTAAAAGACTTACTCCTTTACCTAAAACTGGTGTTCCAGGTTTTGCACCTGTTGTATCGTGTGCAGCACCTGTATCAACAGCAAAAGCAACATCTGGATTAATGATTGAAACTGATGTTTTAGCACCTCTTGTTCCAACTTCTTCTTGAACTGTTCCTACTAAGTAAACATCACATCCTAATTCTAAATCAGCAATATTATTTGCAATAAATTCTAAAGCAGTCACACCTGCTCTATTGTCCATTGCTTTTCCACCGATAATGTTATTTGTAAAATGAATTGTTTCTCCAGATAAGAAAATTTTGTCCCCAATTTGAATGTGTGCTTCTTCAACTTCTTTTTTAGATTTGAAACCTAAATCAACAAATAAGTCTGATTCTTTAAGTGCAACTGTGATTTTGTCTCTATCCATAATATGGATACTTGTGTGTCCGAATACACCATAAAATCTTTCATTTGTTTTTGATGAAACTACAACTGCTTTTGTCCCAATAACTACAGATGGTCAAACTCCACCAATTGTTGTAACTAATATGTTTCCGTTTTCAGCAATTGATTTAACCATATAACCAACTTCATCCATGTGAGCGGCTAACATAACTTTAGGCGCATTAGCAACTTTAGATTTTTTGAAGAAAATAATTGAACCAAATGCATCACGTGAAATTTCAAAACCTGGTTTAATGTTTTTTCTCAATTCATCTGCAACTGGTTCTTCAAATCTAGAAATAGCTTCAATTGACATATATTTTTCTAATCTAGAAGCTAATTTTTCATATTTTTTTTCCATACAAACTCCTTATATTTATAGATGTTATAAATTTTATACATTTTTAGCTTTTATAACACACATAAGCTAATCTTTTTTATGAATATAAGTAATTGCTATTTCATCAAAATACATTTGTAAATATTTCTTCATTTGAGGTGTTAAATTTCTAATTTGATTAAATGATTCACTTAACTTTTCTTGGTTATCATTTGAAATTTTATCCTTGCGAATAAAGCACAACTTTCCACTTGTGTCTCAATAAATAAGATTCTGTTTATCATAAATTTTGTGAATATCAGGCGATAAATTTAATAAATTATTTTCATCAGAAATCATCGTTAATGCATTTGTTTTAAATTTATCTGTTGAGTCAACAATGTTTTTGGTTTTAGAAAATCATTTTTCTATTTCATTTCTTATTCTTTCCCTTATTTTGTAAACAGGATAAATATGAGCTCTTTCAATTATTGTATTTTCTTCTAAATTAAATGATTGAATTGATTCAGTAGGAATTTTTTGAACTTTTGATCTAGTTCTTGAAATTTGATTTTCTATTTCATTTTGAATTTCAAACAATGTTTCTAGTGATTTTTTCACACTTTTGATTTTATTTCTAAATTCTTCTCTAGTTTTATCATCATTAAGACCTTTTGTTTTATTTTCGTATTCAATTGTATGAATTAAATCTTGAATAAGTAAAAATGAATTATTACCACTATTTTTGAAGTAATTAATAAAATCATTTTCATTTTTTAAAGAGCTAAGTAGACTCTTAAAATCATCTTCATTTGTTACAAATCTTTTAAAACTATTGTAATATCAATTGTCTTTAATAATATCCAAATACATAAGTGGATTATTTTTTAGATTTTCATAACTAGACTTTACTTCGGAACTGTTGGGTTTTAAATAACTACCTGCTGGATTATTACCTTTTAATATACCAATTAAGTTGTTAAAAGTTCCTTTATAATCAAAATTAACATAATAATTCAGAGCAGTCAATTCCTGATTATTTAAAAATAAGATATTTTTATCATTTTTGTTTTCTCTAGGTTCTTGTTTTAAACTGTTGCCGATAAGCGAAAATAATTTTTCCCTACATTTAAATGTGGTGGTTTTATCCTTAAATCATCTTGTAGTAGTTTTTAAATCTAAGGATGTACCTGCAAGAAATTTTATGTATCAATAAATTAATAGTCCATTTGAATCAAAAAAGCAATAGATTTTTGCATTAAAATGATTTTTGCTGTTTTCTTTAGAAAATACGTTTAAAATGCTATAAATTTTAATTTGTTTTTTTAAATTTACAAATTCACTAGATTCAAAATTCATAATAATTAAAAATATTTTTTAATAACTTCAGTAAATATATTTTCTAAAACTTCAACAGATATGCTGTTTCCGGCTGTAAAAATCATTTTATTTTCGTGAACTAAACCGGTTTGACGAACCTTTAATGCATCAACTTTGTCGAATCCCATATATAGATACGCTTCTTCTGAGTTCATTAAAACTAATTTATCTTCTTCTAATAAAAATTTCAGTCTTGCGTTTGCACCAGAAGCTGTTAATGTAGGGCCTTTGTGATCTATTTTATAAATGTAAGATTCGCTATTGAAATTAGTGTACCCTAATAATCTAGACTTATTGATTTTGTTTTTTGTTAATGTAAATGGTGTCTTTTTGTATAAAGCTAATAATTTTGTCAGATCAATATGAACAGCATTTTCATCAATGATTTGATTAAGCATTAAGTTTTTTTCATTCTTTTGAATGAATTCAAAATCTTCACCATCTAAAATAGAAACCATAAAAACTCTTTCTCTATTTTGAGCCGAACCTGAATCAACTGCATTTAAAACTTTTCAATAACTTTTATAACCCAATGTTTCCAATGCATCTATTCATTTGAGAAAATCATTTTTGAATTTAGATGAAACCAATGCTTTAACGTTTTCTAATAATAATACCTTAGGTAATCTATCTAAATTATTTTTAAGAATTCTTTCAATTTCATACAATAACCCTGATCTTGTATTTTCGTTAATTCCTCTTTGTTTACCTTGTTGTGATAAATCTTGACAAGGGAATGAATAAGTAAAAATATCTATGCCTTTAGGTAAAGTGTTATAAGCAGTAATGTCTGTACCGCTCTCTCTCTCTCTCTGAAGCCATATCTTTCACTCATATAGTCATTATTAACATATGAATAAAGATAAGAGAATAAATTTCTTAATTTGTTTTCTGACATTCTCGTAAAGTATTTTTTATTAACTGGTTTTTTGGAGTCGGCAGAAAAAAGATACTTGTTTAATTTATCAAGCATTTCTTCTTTAGTCAACTTATTTTCTGGTTCTAATATACCGTAGTGAATACTTAAATACGATACAATCGCATCAATATAAAAATCACATGTTCCTAGTGATTTAACTGTAAAATTCAATTTCTTAGATATATTTTTTAATGCTTTGTATTGCGAACCTATTCCTGCGAACATTTCGAATAATGTAATTTCTTTTTTCATGATTTTTTTATTTTAACGGAATTAGAGAAGCATAATTAATAAGTTGAAATATTTTTTTAATTGAATTAAGAAAATCTATTTTTTATATTATAATATTTTTAATTATTGGGGTAGTACTCAAGAGGCTGAAGAGGCGGTCCTGCTAAGACTGTAGTGGTGGCAACACCAGCGGAGGTTCGAATCCTCTCTGCCCCGCCAATTGTTAACAAATCACTCTTTGAGTGTTTTTTTATGCACTTTTTTACTACTTTGTACATTTTTGAAGAAATATACTAAATATATGTATGAAAAAGATTGGTTGATTCAATATATTATTAGTAATTATTTGTTTAAGCTCAGGTGTTTTCATAAGTGTTGTTAAATTTACGGAAATAAAACAAACAAAGAAAATAGATGACGAACTAAATAAGCAAAAGAAAATTTATAAATATACAGTAGCTGGTAATGTATTATTTCCTGCTACATTTGAATCAGATAAGCCTTTATCATATAGAGATGTTTTTAATAAAGTAAAGCTTAAAACAAGTTCAGATATAAGCAGATACAACTTAGATGATTTAGCAACTACATCTAGTGTCATTAATGTTGGTTTAAGAAAATACAAAATAAAATGGGAAGAAATCAAAGATGTTGAGACTTTAAAATGATTAGGTTTAAACTCAAGAGTTGCAAAGTTAATTTATAAACATCGCGAAAAGAATGAAAGTTTACACTCATGACGAGAATTGCTAGATATAAAAGGAATTTCTACTCGTACTATAGAATACTTACAAACGGTTATAGAATTAACTTAAGATGGTTTAATTTCTTTTTAATTTTATCTGTATTTTGTTTATTGCTAGTCACTTCTGATTTAATTTTATTAGTATATTTAATTCCACTCTTTATTTTTTCCATTATTTTAAAAAGAAATGACTTCGTAATTTTGTTAGCAATATTATTGACATTTTTGATATTTTTTAATCTTAAACATATTATTATAAATGCCTGATTTTATAGTAATAAAGGTGTCTCCGAAACTTACACAGTGATTGATATGTCGGATAAAGCTCTTTATGTTGAGGATAAATTTATGAACAAATTTATACTAAACAGGTCTGAATTAAAATCTGTTAAAGACCAAATAACTATCTATTCAAAAATATTTATTTGAGGAACATTGAAGGAAGTTAAAGAAAAATCAAATTACTTGCTAGCTAATGAAATTGATTTTTTAATTAAACCTAACAAAGTTGTTGTTGTTAATAATTGATCCAGTTTAAGACATATGTTTTATAACCATTTTCTAAACAAAAATAAAGCATATTCTGATTTTATTTTCCCATTAATTTTTGGTATAAACACATCTACAAATAACGAAACATTAACTACCTTAAAAGAAATGGGAGTAGTTCATTTAATGATTGTTAGCGGTCTACATTTGGGTACTATTTACATATTCGTTAGAATGATATTTTCAAAATTTGATAAATATGGAATATTACAAATTCTTGTACTTACTATTTATTTTCTATTTTGCAAGAAATCAGTGTCAATCATAAGAACTTATTTATTTATACTTGTCATTCATTTTTGAAAAATATTTAAAAAAGATCAAGAATTGAATGTCGGTTGTCCATTATTCATAATAGCATTTTTATTCTTATCTTTTAGACCTTATAGTGTCATGAATTTAGGTTATTGACTATCATATATTTTGACTATCGTTATGTTAAATGTAGATTTGGATAAATTTTTAAAACCTAAAAAATGAAAGCAAAAAGCAGCAAACTTTTTTGTAGGTTATTTCATACCCTGATTCATTTCTATATCCATAATTAGTGCATATATAAGAGAAATTAGTTTAATATCTTATGTTTACTCAATTATTTTGACACCGATATTTCAGTTTTTAATTATTTTCTTTACCTTAACTTTACCAATAACTTTTATAGCAGTTCCATTTGCTGAGTTAGCACAATCTTTCATCCAGCTATTATCAAAAGTAAATGTTACATATAAGTTTTATTATCAATTTTGATACTACATAATTTATCCTTTTATATACATTTATATTTCCAGATTAATGTTCTTAAAAATGAAAAGATTAGAGAAAGTTAGATCATCTGACTTTATAAAACATAGGATAGCTGAACTTGAATTAAGAATGGAGAAATTAGAATATGCAAATGAGTTCAAATAATAAAAATAGAGGGATGTTTTTAGAAAAAATAATCAACAACACTATAGCTTATTTATGACAAGAGAACATTGCGTTCATCGAGAAAAAGAGCACTCCTCTTGATATAAAAAATATTCAATCAAAGACTAAAAATAATGTCTTGGGTTCATTTAGAATTAAGAAATCAACAGTGGATTACATAGGTATGTATAATGGTCAATTTATTTGTTTTGAAGCCAAGAGTACAAATAATAATTCACTCACTAAAAACTTATTTAAGAAACATCAAATCGAATATTTAAACCTTATACATAGCAATAAAGGTATTTCTTTTGCTATTGTGTACTTTTCATTATATGATGAGTTCTACAAAATAACTGTTCCAGAATTATTACAATATTTTAAAAATAAAAGTAGTGTCAAATATGAAGAAATAAAAAGAAATTCTAAAAAGTTATTTTTAGAATTTCCTGGATATTTAACATTTTTAAATTAAGCTTTAAAATCTATTAATTCACGTAAGTATTTTGAAGGTGTATATTTAACAACACGTCTTTGTGGAACCACAATAAAATCAGCATCATTTTCTGATTTTTTGAATTTGTTTACCATTTTTCTTTGTGGTTTAACTGTTGTTGAAAAAATTCCTAAATGTGATAATCTAACTTTATCTTCCATGATTAATTGTTCTTTAAGAACGAAAACCATAGCATCGAAAACTCTTTCAACATCTCTTGGTGTCATTTCAGCACGATCTGCAACTTCTAAAATGTATTCTTTTTTAGTCATTTCAATGTCTCCTTTTAAAAGCTTGTAATAACAATATTATAATACAAAAAAACTTTTTTCCACAATTTTTAGGGATAAAAGTAATTATTTTTGTTTGATTGTAGGTTTAATTTTTGTTAAAGCGATCTTATCATAATCTTTGAAGCCAAGTCCATAATACATAGCACCTGCAATTTTGTTACTGAAAAACAAAACAGGTGTTTTTTCTATGTATAGTATCCTTTCGCAAATGTTCATTACACAATCCTTTGCATAGCCTTTCTTTCTTGCTTCAGGAATTGTGAAAACACCTCCGATCATTACTGCATCTTTTGATTGACAGTTAATTGACGCATGTGATAAAATTTTCTCATTTTCATCTTTTAGCACATATCCTCAATATGCACCTTTTTCAAATGATCTTTTTAAGTGTTTAATATCAAGCGCATGTGATGATAGTCCTGCAAATTCAGGAATTAATCTTCTACTTTCAACTATATTTTCCAGATCTGAAATTTTAATCATTGTTGATTTTAAATTGGTTGGTTTCTTAAAATCTTTTTTATTCAAAGTTAAAACATATTGATAAGTAGGGACAATATTATTCCCAATAATTACTGATAATGCATTATTTAATTCGTTATAAAGTTCTTTTTGATAGACAAAGTTCTTGATATTATATTTTTTAACAATATTCTCTAAATCTTCGTATTTACCTCTTAATTTTCTTCCGAAAATTAACAATGTATCATGGAATCTATAAAAAATTAAAACAGGTCTTTCATTTACATAATCAATGTAACTATCAATATTTTCTCCTTCTAGACCAAATGTTTCAATATCTGCAATTAACATCATATTAAGGTATTTATCTTGTGTATAAAGGAATTCTAAAACTCTATCTTTATAGTCATTAGTTAGCTTTAACATTTTTCTCATATTTTAATTATACTCTTTTGTAATAAAAATAACCAGTATATACTGGTTAAATAAATCAATTTCTCTTTGTGATGGTTCTCTCACTAATATAGTTTTTATAGTATGCATTATTGAAAGCAATACCTAAGAACATAAAGTAAACAACTCAGTTTATAAAGAATGCAATTGTAAGGAAGAACCCTACAGGACCACCATATTTGTCATAGTTAATGTGTTGATTAATTGTTTTAAACAATAATACTAATAAAACAATTGGAGTGGTTGATAAAATAGCTCCTTTATAAATGGATTTAATGGTTAACTTAAATGATGGAATAAGTTTGAATAAACCAACTAACATTACAAACACAAAAACAAATGAAATTAATATATAAACAAACGTATTTAATCAAATCGTTCCATTATATTTTTCTGTTATTTTTGTTTCAATGATGATATCGATCGTTGAGAAAAATCAGAATAATATTGATACAAATAAAACTAAGAATAATCCTTTTATTTTATTACCTCAATATGAACCAATTTTATTATGTTTGTAAATGTAGTTATTTGCTGAAATTAACTTTCCATATCCTGTGCTTGATATATATAGTGATGATAAAAATAGGAAAATGTTAGGTAGCAATGCTTGTAAATTGAAAGCAGATGTACCTTGATCTTTCATTTGAATGCTTTGTAAGTAGTTTTGCGACCCAGGGATAAATCTTGACATAATAATTGTTATGAAGTTATCTTGGAAATTACTTCCAACTAGATTGTTATAGCCTGGAATAAAACCGAAAAATATGTTTAACAAGAAAACCACATATATTACAGGGACAAATGATATTAATAAGTAAAATGCAGTAGACAATCAAATAAAGTTATATTCACTACTTGTGAATTTACTATATACATTATCCACGACTTTTAAACGTTTTCTATGATCTGATTCATTTCTAACTCAAATCAATATGCTTGCGAAAAATCTAATCAAGCATTTCTTGATTATAAACTCATAAATCTTTGAGAAAAATGTAAATCTTTCAGGAAAAATTAAGTTTTGATGAAAGGTTTTTTTAGTTTTTTTAGTTACATTTTTAAGTTTTATTAACTTATTATAATCAGTGCTTGTATTAGTTTTTTTGTTTAATAAACTCATTGATTTTTTCTAAAACAATATCATTTGACAACTGTGGATTAACTTGTCCATTAGTTTCTTTCATTAATGCACCAAGTATAAATTTAATAACTCTTTCAGGTCTAGCTTCATATTCATCTAACATTGAAATATTATTTTTAATAATTGCATCTATATAACTTGCAATAATATTTTTATCTGTTATTTGTTTTAATTTGTGCGCATCTAATAAGTCATTTATGTCACCTTTATAACTTGGTAATAGTGTTATAAGTTTTTTAAGCGACTTACTTGAAATAATTTCTTGATTTAATAATTGTAAACTCTGAACTAAATATTCAGGTTTAATATCAAGATCAATAACGTGTTTATTTTGTGCATTTGCTAATGAAACTACTTCTGAGAAGAAAATTTTTGATAAAGCTTCCTTATTATCATAATCAATAGAGTCAAAGTAATTAGCTAATGGTATATCATCAATTAAACTGTTAATGTAAATATCTGCAATATTTGCATCTTTATATCTTTTTAATTTTTGGTTTGGAAGCTCATTTAATTTAACATTATCAATAAATGCTTGAGATAACTTAATGATCGGAATGTTTGGATCTGCAAAATATTTGTAATCAACAGAACCTGTTTTAGTTCTCATAACCACGTTTGTGTTAGTTTGATCATCAAAACGTTTTGTTTGTTGTAATATTTCTTCGCCTTTAAGAAGTTTTTCTTTTTGAATTTTAATTTCATTATCAATTGCTTTTTTGATGTTAGAAATTGAGTTCATATTTTTTATTTCAACTTTTGTACCAAATTTATCTACACCATAAGGTTTAAGCGAAATATTAATATCAGCTCTTAAAGTCCCTTGTTCTAACTTACCTTCAGAAATATCTAAAAATTGCACAATTTTTTTAATCATGTCAACATATAATGCAGCTTCCTCGCCGCTTCTAATCACTGGATAAGTAACAATTTCAATTAAAGGGATTCCGGCTCTATTATAATCTAATTTTGTAACTAAATCATCGTGGTGTTGTCTTGCAGTATCCTCTTCAAGGTGAATTCTTTCGATACCGATTTGTTTTAATCCATCTGAAGTTTGAATTTCTACATAACCATTGCTTCCGATTGGTCTAAAAAACTGTGTAATTTGATAACCTTTTGGTAAATCTGGATAAAAGTAGTTTTTTCTATCAAAATGTAATTCATCATCAATTTTCATATTAAGAGCTTTTGCAAGTTTGATTCCATATTCAACTGCTCTTTTATTAACTTGAGGCAATGTTCCTGGGTAAGCTAAGTCAATTTGATGTGCTTTTGTATTAGGTTCTGCATTAAAGTCAATCCCGGCTGGTGAAAACATTTTTGTTTTAGTTTTTAATTCAACGTGAATTTCAATTCCTATAATAGTTTCAAAATTATTCATTTAAATCTCCTATAAGTTCTTCAAAGTATTCTGCATAACCTAATAATTTTTCATCTGAATATAATTTTGTTTCAAGAGCTAAGTTATATGGCATATTTTCATATTCACCTAATGGAATTGTTATTGATGGGTGACCTGATAAATTTGCATCAGTTAAAATAAAGTCCATAACACCATTTTTTGATTTATCTTCAAATAATGGAGCAATACCTACGTAAGCCGGAAAGATTAAAACATCGCCTTGTGTTTTCAAGTCCTCAAAGTATTTAGCAATAACTCTTCTAGCTTTTTGAGCTTTAATAAAAATTTCTTCTTGATTTTCTGAATATAAAAAGTAACTTCCTAAACTTAATCTCTCTTGAACCATTTTTCCAAATTTTTGACTTCTTGTATTAAACATAACTTCTTCTCATGAGTTTCCATCAACCCTTGAACCAAAAGCTATTCCATTTAAGTTAGCTAAATTTGAACTAGCTTCAGAGAAAGAAATGATTTTATAAACAATAGAAATTGTTTTTAAAATATCAAAATTTGGTTGAACTAATTTGATTTCTATGCCTTGCTCTCTTAATTTTTCGAGTAACTGGTTAAATCTTGCATTCACATAATCTTTTGTTAATGAACTAAAATCAAGAGCAACTACTGATTTTGGTTTTGTTTTAATTACATTGTTTATTTGAACATCAACTGAAGTCATATCTTTGTCATCTTTACCAAAAACAGCTTGTGCAGTAACGATTGCATCATTTACATTATGGGTAAAGTATGCAACTGTATCTAATGATGAAGCATAAGCAAACATTCCATATCTACTAATTGCACCATATGATGGTTTAAATCCTACTAAACCATTGAATGAAGCAGGTAATCTAACACTATCTCCAGTATCTGAACCTAACGCAATACCTATATTTTTTGTCATTGTTGCAGCTGAACCTGATGAAGAACCACCAACATAACGTTTAGCATCTTTAGGGTTGACTATTAAACCATAAGCACTATGAGTTCCTGTACCTCCTAAAGCTAATTCATCATTATTAACCTTAGCAACCGGAATTGCACCATTTTGTAAAAGTCTTTCAACTACAGTAGCATTGTAATAAGGTTTGAAGTTTTCTAAAATCTTACTTGAGGCTCTAGTCATTTTATCTTCTGTGGCAAAAACATCTTTGATAGTTAAAACAACACCATTGAGTAGATTGTTTGAATTTGAAACTTGCTCTGATTTTTCATATAAGCAGCTAACTGCATTATTATTATCATTTTGAAGTTCATTGTATGCAGCTTCAAAATTACCTTTATTTAAAAATTCTCTACTCATTATTTAACCACCTTTGTAAGTAAAATAAAGTCACTATCTTTTTCTTTTGCATTATCTAAAATGTTTTCTTTCGAAACTGAATAACTCATATCTTCAATGTCCTCACGTAGGAGTTCTAAAATAGGCTGTTCATTAATTCTTTCCATTGGTTTTACATTTAATAAATCAAGTTTGTCAAGAAGTTTAATTCCATCTTGAATATCTTTTCAAATTAACAAAATTTGTTCTTGAACTTCTTTAGTAGGTTCAAACATTAATGATTTAACTATTTGGTTTAATTTTTCAATATCTAATTTTTCCATAATTAACCTTTCTTTCAATTAGGTAAGCAATATAACTCTAAATCATTTAAATATCTTAAATTATTCTTCATATTTTTATATTTAACATAATATGAATGTAACATTAATCTAGTTTCTTTTTTACCACCATACTTTTTGTCACCGTAAATAGGAAAACCTAAATTTGATAAAGTCACACGAATTTGGTGCTTTCTACCTGTTTTAATTTGTGCAATTTTTCGATTTTTTTCTGAATAAAATAAAGTTCTCGCTTGCTTAGCATCTCTTATATTACTTTTTGCAACTTTCATTTTTTTATTTGATTCATCTTTGTAAATTCAATTGTTAACTACAAAAGGTTTATGTTCAGAAAAGTTATCTAACTTAATATCACTGATGAAAATATATTTTTTAATGATGAATTCACTATTATCATTCAATTGTCTAGCGGCCTCATAAGTTTTAGCATAAGTGATGATCCCACTTGTTTCTTTATCCAAACGACCAACGTGGGTTGGTTTAAAACTATCAGTAGGCACATAGTTTAAATATGATAAAACTTGTTCATCTAATGAATCATCTTCATCGTGGACTGAAATTCCAGTCACTTTATTTAAAACTAAAATGTTTTCATCTTCATATAAAACTTTCAAATTAACTGAAGTTGATTTTTTAACTTCATATTCTTGTTGCAAATCAGATTCACTTAAACCATAAATAGTGATAGCATCATTCTCATTTACAATTTGATTTTTTTGAATTTTTCTTAATCCATTTATTTTAATTTCATTTTTCCTAAATAATTTTTCAACAAATCCTTTACTTAAATTAGGGAAATATTTTTGAATAAGTTTTAAGATTGTTCTTCCTGAATCATTTAATGTTGCTTTTATTTCTATCATTTCTACCTGCTTTATTAATGTAATTATATTTTTTTATTTTATTAAATAAAATAAAAAATGTAATATCAATACTTTTAGTTAAAACATATTTTATACCCTCTAATAAAGTATTGAACAACATACAAAATGGATATCAAAATTGCTGAAAATATAGTCTGCAAGACTTAATTTAGCACCTACTGTGACTATCACAGGATTTGCCGTATCATGTTCTTCGATAGAACCAGAAGATAAAATCACAGATGAAGAAAGAACACAATTTACTGCAGTATTCCAAACATCTTATTCTCAATTACCTAAGAATAGTGTTATAGACACATTACTTTCACAAATGGTAAGCAAAATTAGGAAAATCAAATCGATATGTCAGACTTGATTGAATAAGTTAAAATCTTCTCAAGCATTTCTAGAAAAGAAATTGTGGAGTCTTCTAAGAAAATCTATGAAATAAGTTTATCAGCTACTTCAGCTTTAATTCCTTCGTAAAAATATTTTGATATGAAACACTCTTTGTTCGTTTTAGTCGCTTTTATTAGAAAAATAAAAATTACTATCACAAATTTAGTGATAGTAATTTTGTATCTTGAAAATAATTATTCTTCTCTTTGACTTCCGAATAAGTCAAAGTCTTCATTTTCGTCTTCTACGCCTTCTACATAGTTAAATTCAGTCATTTTAGGCAAGTCTCTCATACTTGTTAATTTGAAGTGATCATAGAATTTGTTTGTCACTCCATATAGAACAGGATTACCTGGTGTAGGAGAAATCCCGACTTCTTCAATAACACCTTTCATTAAAAGTGTATTAACAACTTGATCGGATGCAACACCTCTAATTGATGCAATTTGACCTTTTGTAACTGGCTGTTTGTAAGCAATGATACCAGCAACTTCGATAGCAGCATTTGATAATCTTTGTTTTTTAACAACTGAAACCATTTTTGTAACATAATCTTTGAATGTTTCTCTAGTTGCTAATTTGTAAACATCATTAAAGTTGACTACTTTAAGCGCTCTTTCTAAGTCGTTAAACTCTCTTAAGAAATCTTGCATTACTTTTTTAGCTTCAGCTAAAGTAGCTAGTGAGAAAATGTCTTTAACTTGTTCTAAGTTAAGACCGTCATCTCCTTGAATGTATAATAGTGCTTCTAAAATTTTATTTTTCATCGTAAAGTTCTCCTCTAATAATTGAGATTTCTTCAAATTCTTTTTCTTGAATTATTTTTAAATATTGTTCTTTAGCTAAAACTAATACAGCAAGCAATGTAACAACAAAGTGTCCCATACTTGGTTGTGAAAAGACCATTTCGAAAGTTAATTTTTCATGTTTTCTAAGTAACTCTTTAATCATTCCATATTGATCAGATGGTGATAGTTTAAATGTTTCTAATTTTGCTGTTCTAAGTTTTTGAGCATAAACTCTTTCAAACATTTTTCTTAAAACAGCAATTAATTTAACCGGGTTAGAATGACCGTCTAACCTAGTGTCATTGGTATCAACGATAAATTCATCAACATTTGATGGATCTTTGATGAAAATATCTTCTCTATCTAATTCATATGTTTTAAGAGCTTCTTTAATTGATTTAAATTGTTCATATTCAGCTAACTGTCTCAAAATTTGTCTTTTATCTTCTTCAATTTCTGCAGGAATTTCTTGTCCTGGTTCTTGTATTGCCATAGCTGCTTTGATTTTAAGTAATGTAGCAGCCATAACTAAATAATCAGCAGCTAAATCAATATCTTGCTCTTTTAATTGAGAAATAATTTCTAAATATCTGTCTGCTATTTCTACTAAGTTAATTTCATTAATACTGATCTTTTTATCTTTAACTAATGAAAGTAATAAATCTAATGGTCCATCAAAATTAAACTTTTCAACTTTAAAGCTATATTCTGAATCGTAATTTGTGTAATTAGTTTTCATCTTTTTCCTTCAATAATTCTGACTCAATTAAGCCCTTAACTCTTTCTGCTAATTTTGATGTTTCTTGATTCATAAATGTAGATGGTTTTAATGCTGGTAAAAATTTAACAGTAACTTGCTGTCTTTGCTTTTTGTGCACACTATCAGAACCTAAAGAGTTGATTATTACAGTAGGAATAATTGACATATAATCTTTCTGTGCAACTCTAAATGCACCAGCTTTAAACTCACCTAAACCTTCACTTTTCACTCTTGTTCCCTCAGGAAAAATTACACCATATGTTTTTTGAACTTTAACAAATGCACCGAAATCACCCAATGCATTTAAACTGTTTTTAATACTCTTTCTATCGATAAAAACAGTATCTAAAAGTGATAAAGTATCCTTAACTATTTTTTTATTTTGTAGCTCGCTCTTAGCTAAAAAAGTAGGTATCATAGCTTTAGCACCTTGTTCATATGATTGTTGTTCTGTAGCTTTCATTAAGATTAAAGAGTCAAAGTTTGACTTATGGTTAGCTACTAATAACACAGAACCATTTTGTGGCAGGTTTTCATATCCCTCAATTTTTACATCCACATTGTAAAGGTTTAACATTTTTTTAGAAAGTTTGAGTAAGAAAGCATATCTTTCGATTGATTTACTTGTTTCAGGTGATTTTCTATATTTTCTAGCTTTTCATTTAATTAAAAAGTATCTGAATAATCAAACTGGTGAAAATAAAATCATCTTAAAAATTACATTTACATTATATTTTTTCATTTTTCTCCTTAGAAATAGCAACGGAAATAACTAAATTATCAACATATGTGATAGAAATACAGAAGTTTTTAAATTCTCAAATATTGTTTTTTTTAACTAAATCAATATTGCGAAAATCGATGTAGCTATTATCAATTTTGTAAATAGATTCTTTAATAGCTCATGCTCTGGCAAGAAATTTAGCTTTCAAATTTTGATCAGTTATTTGATTATATTCTGCTAATTCGTGCGTTGATAAAACTCTATTTATAAAAGATGTTTTTTTATTAATAAATCTATTAATATTAGTTGCATCCACACCTATTTTGAACATGTTTTATATTATATAAAATTATTTGATAAAAGCAGTATAAAATAGACTTTTTTACCTATGTAATAGGTGTATTAGTATCATCACTTTCTTCTTTAATTAATGCTGATTTCAAGATTTTTGCAAACTGATCATATTTGTTTAAAAAATTAAAGAATACATCATCTTCTTTCGAGTTCTGAAGGTTATATTTAATTTCACTACTAAATTTGTTAGTTTCATTAAATATAATTAATTGTAAAATTTCCGATGTACTAAATTCATCACAAATACAATATGGATTTGAACGAATAAATAAGTTTATTATATATTTTAATATTTTAATTATTGAGATAGCTATTAAATTAGTAAATAGAAATCCATTCATATCTTCAAATGATTTCAGAAACTTTTTATAACTACTTATCAATATATTCATCATTTGACTATTTTCATAGTTATCTACATCATTTTTTAATATATCAATTAAATCTTTCTTTTTAGGTATTTTGAAATTTGTAAAAGCAAAATGTAATCCTAAATTTTTATTATCTCTGCGAATTTTCTCTCATAATTTTGGAGCTTCATAACCATCTTTTACATTGATGATGTTCTTAATTTTTGAATATTTCATTTCTTTTTCATAATATTCATCTGGTTCAATATTATTTAGACTACTTACATCAAAATTGTCATCCCTATTTTCTACGAAATTTATCAATTTGTTGAAATAAATTAAATCCTGTTTATCTATATTGACTTTATCTTTAGAACTTTCTATGTATAAGTAATTTAGACGATTTAATGGTTTCTTAGAAATAATATTTACTTTATTACTATCTTTTCTACTAAAAACTCTAGATCAAACTGTATTTATTCTCTTTTTGTAATGGTCATTTAAATTTTCAGTAAATATATTTTTAGAATACATAATATATTTAGCCACCGACTTATTAAGCTCTTTACTTTTACTTGACAAGTTCTCAATATCAAGAGGTCAATCATAAGGAATAACTGAAATACTTTTATCATCTCTTTTATATAACTGAATAGTATCTAAAATTAGTTTATCCTTATCTGCATAAGGAAGATGTTTGAATAAGAAAACATTAATAGGTATACCTACTCAATTTGTATGTGTTATTATAGTGTAATGTTCATCTGATGTTTTTATCATTTGATTTAAATTATTGAAAATAAATTTCTTATTTTTAAAATGCTTTTCTGTAATATTTGTAATATGTAAGTAAATATATTTATTGAATTTGTGAATTCTGTCTCTTTTTGTGAAGTTATGAACAAATCTGTTTAAATTTTGCAAAATAATTTCTTTATTTTGATTTACTTTCTCAAATAAAATATCATTAATGAACTCATCATTAGTATTTGTAGGATTATATTTTGAAATTTTTTCATTCAGTAAATCAATATTTGATATTTTATTAGAAATGATATCTGTTATGACTTTGTAAAATAATTTATGATCTATATCTTTTGTTTTGAATAGTAATCTCATTTCTTTAAAAAAGAAATCAAATAATTCAAAACCTATAAATTTATATGATAACTTATCATTATCTTTATTTATTAATCCTAATCTTTGCTTCACAAAATATAAAATAAATTTTACATCTTGAAAATAAATGAATTTCTTCAATTCTTTATTTACTTTTTCAATTTTATTCTCAAATTCAGATGATAATTCTTCATTTGTAAACTTCAATACAAGGGTATTTGATGCATTAATCACATTACCTATTTGCCTTCTGCATAAATAAAGCTTGCTTAATTCTTTATCTTTCTTTAACCGAAGATGTCATTGTTGGCGTCTTTTTATGTTTCTTTTAGAAATATTTGTTCTTTTTGTTTTTGTCATATATTAAAATTATAATATTTTTTAATAAAATAAAAAAACACCATTAAAGGTGTCAAATATTCTTTGAAAACTGAATAGTTATTTTAATAATTCATTAAAATGTCTGAATACATCTTAATATACTTTTAAACCTATCAATTTATTAGTAATGGTCAGCTGAATGTATTACTACACTTACACTTCCATCCTATCAACCTCGTAGTCTACAAGGAATTTCAAGGGAATACTTATCTCTGAGGAGGCTTCCCACTTAGATGCTTTCAGCGGTTATCCCTTCCGTACTTAGCTACCCAGCTGTGCTTCTGGCGAAACAACTGGAACACCAGCGGTACGT
>NZ_JAYFFA010000003.1:0-120632 GCF_034863365.1 Mycoplasma sp. 1199
AACTTCTTTGCTATCAAAAGCATGAATATTATAACACTATTTTTTTTATTCAAAGTTTTTTTAAAAATTTTTTTCGAATTTTTTATTTGAACTTTTGATTAAAAAAATACTATCCACATCATAGTTTAATGGACAGTATTAAAGTTTTTGTTATTTGTATATTTTTGAAATATCAGCAAACATCGAAGTTTCTTCATTGTATTTTCTTCTATTATTAGTATCTAATAATTTATTATATGTTTTCTCTGTTATTAATTTATCATCATATAAAACTTTTAAATAGTATGCAATAACTTCGTCTGAAAAGAAATATTCATAATCATTATATAAAGAAATGATGTCTTTAATTTCATCATAAATAGTCTTTCTTAATGATTCGGGATATTTCATCTCTTTTGAATGTTCAGCAAATTCTTCTCTATCAACAATTTGCAATTCTTTATCTGGATAACATTTTATGTCTAAATCATAATCAATAAATTTAAGCGTGTCATCTTCAAAAATTGGACGTGATGCAAGGTTTATATAATAATAAGAACCGCTTTCTTTTAAAAGAACAATTGCATTGTACATTGAATCTTTCGGAATAAATCAAATTGCATTTTCTTTATATCTTCACCCATTTACATCTCTTTCATATTCAGCCACTTTAGTGTTTTTTAAAAATAAAACAATATGTCTCTTATTATGAAAAATTACTTTTACAGAATTTCATTGTCTATAAAGATGACCATTATGTTTATAAGCTTGAACATTAATCATTTGCCCAACTTTTAATTTAGAAAAATCTCATAGCATAAATTCCTTTCTATTTGCTTGTGAATATCTTAACTATGTAAATAATTTATGAAAATCTAATTTAACTTTATTATCTCTAGTTTTTATTATATTGTAAACATTTTGATTTTTTGTTGATCTTGCTGTTGTTACTCATCTATTTTCAGGAAGTGTTATTTCTTTTTCAGTTAAAATTTCATTTTCTTCAGCAATATTATTTTTATTTAAATCTTTTCATAAATAAATAACTGAATTATTACTTGGTTTTGTAATGAAATCTTCTGAAATATATGGAATAAATAAAGTGTTTGTATATTCATTTAATGAATTTGGATAAATTCTATTATTTAATTGTTCTTCTCTTTGCTGAACTTGTTCTGATGTTAATGAATTTGATAATAATGCACCTTTATCAAAAGTTTTGTGACCAAAAAAATTGAATGTATCTAAGTATTTAATTTTTGACGTTGCAGTAACTTGATTATTATCTGGATTAACGAAGACAAACCCTGTGTACTCATTTGAATCTAAGTAACCACTTAATTTGATTTTATGTTGATTTGCTTCATTATTTTCTATTTGCGAATGCTCTAAATCAATTCATTTTCATCCACTATTATCATAATATAGTTGTGAAATAGTTTTTCCATAACCCATTGTATCTAAAAATAATTTGTAAAAATCAACTGATTTATCTTGTTTTATTTTCTGAAGATTTAAATATTCAGTTTTAGTTCTATATCCTACTTGAGGTTGATATTCAGATAAAGCAAAAGGTGTTGTTGGCAGAAGAATTGAAGATTGATTTTTATAAGTTCTTGTTCTGTTTGAATTTTCTTGAATTGTCAAATCACCTTGTATGTATCATCCTTGTCTATATTGTGAATCAAAATTATTCAAGAAAACTTTACTCATATCATCTGCTAAAGATGTTGGTGAAATTGTGTAAGTTGTGGATGAAGATTTTTTATCAATATGAGCATAGCTAAAATAACTCATTGTAAAGATATCTTGACCTTTATTTCTTGAATCTTCTATAGCAGGACCAATTGGATTTGGTAAATTTATATTAAAGTAAGGTTCAAAACCATATTTCAAATATTCTCTAGGAACTAATTCAGTCAATGAATAATAGTAGCGAATATTATTTGATGAAAGACCGAACTTTGTATCAGGTGAATAATACAATTTTGAATGTTCTTTTAATTTTTTATTAAGTTCAATTACATCAGGATTGCTTGGTTTTCCGTTTGAAAGATCTCAAATATCTTTCGGGCTAAAAACATTATGAATAAAACTATTTTTTTTGTTATTATCTGCTCTTAATATTTCTCAAGTTTCATCAGAGATTTTTGACTTTGAAGTTACATCATAGTTTAATAAATATTGAAATGAATCAACAAACGATTTATTTCAATATTGAGTGTAAAGATGATTATGCTGATCTTTAATTGTTGTTCCAGGTGAATAATAAATAATTGATGGGTTAACTAAATCTGAATCATCATTTTCAAAACTATAATATTTTGCAAGTACATCTTTTTTAAATGCAATTTCTGCATATGAGTTTGCTCAATGATGCATATATTCGTGGAATGTTGTTTGCATCATATAAGCAATAATTTCATAAAGGCTCATTCCTGATTCACAAAAAAAGAAACCATTAATAAAGATATTTTTAATATTCGGAATATATAATCCGTTTGCAGTATTATCTATTACACTAAAATTATTTATATTTATAGCTTCAAGATCGAAAACTTCAGTACTGAATGGAATTTTTCTTTTAAATTCATGAGCATATAAAACTAAACCTTCAGGACCTAATAAATATCTACGCTCACTTTTGTTTTCACTAACATAATATGCATAGTCTCTAAAAGTCACATTTGTGTACGGATCTATGTATTCAAAATAGCAGGTTCCATTAGTTTCTTCATATTCGTGCACATTATTTTTTTCAGTTTCAAATCTATTTAATAATTGACTAACTTCATCATTACTTTTTGATGAAGTTTTCATAAATTCTTTATTGTTAATTGGAACTACATTAGAAGCTGCAATTGTAGGATGTGTGTAATTTGTAAATCTTAATTTAACTTTATTAACTTGTTTTTTATCACCATTTCCAGAAGATTTAAAAATATCTAGAAAACTGCATGAATTAGTCACAAGTGTTCCTAGACCTAAAATTGAACCAGTTAAAAACAATAAAGATTTACGTAATTTAGTCATATTTAAATCATACACTTTTTATCTTCAAATAAGATAAGAAGTGTTGTAATTATTTTTTTCATAAATGTGAAAAATTTACTAGAAAACATTAAATTTTTGATAACTTGATCTCAAAAAGTTATAGAATAAAAGTGTAAGAAATCGGAGGTGCTTATGTACAAATACAAAG
Organism: Mycoplasma sp. 1199; assembly: GCF_034863365.1. NCBI lineage: Bacteria > Bacillati > Mycoplasmatota > Mollicutes > Mycoplasmatales > Mycoplasmataceae > Mycoplasma > Mycoplasma sp. 1199. The sequence goes on from NZ_JAYFFA010000003.1 coordinate 3,182, forward strand.
CAAAATTAGTAGCTAGTGGTGAAGTTATTGCACAAGCTAACACAATTGACGAATTAGAAGGTCAAATCAAAGGATTTCGCCGTGGTCAAAAACACGGATTACACACCAAGGGAAATGAAAAAATTGAAATATTCCATATAGAAAGAAACAATTTGGAAGGTAAATCACATTCTAAAGAAGTTTCAGTTAAAGTTGTTTAATTTATTGAATAGAATTTATATATTAGTTTTATAGATATGTGCCACCAATTTTTGGTGGTTTTTATTTAAAAAACTCTAATTGCTATATAATAAAAAGAAAATTATAAGGAGTTAAAATGTCAAAACCTAGATTAGAAGATAATTTTTATGTATACGTTAATTATGAATGATTAAATACTGCCACAATTCCATCAGATAGATCATCAATGTCAGCATTCGGTGAATTAGATATCAAATTAGAAAAATTACTTAAAGACTTAACAGTTCAGTGAGCTAATGGTCAAAAAGAATTACCTAACGATCCTATGATGAAGCAGTATGTTGAATTTTACAAAATGATTATTGATAAAGATAAGAGAAAAGAAATCGGAATAAAACCAGCTAAAGATTTTCTTAAAAATATTGAAGAATTAAAATCATTTGAACAACTTGCTTCAAATTTTGATTACTTTAATAATAGATATGTATCTTTACCTTTATCTTTTGGTGTTGGAGAAGATTTTAAAAATAATAAATTACAAGTTTTATGACTTGATGAATTTAGCTTAATTTTACCTTCAAAAGAAACATATGAAAATGAACAAGAAGCAAATAGATTAATGACTGTATGAATTAATATGGTTTTTGATTTATTACAAAAATATGGATTTGATGAAAGAAAATCAAATGATTTAATTAATAAAGCTATTGCTTTTGATTTAAAAATTAAAGATTATGTTCTTTCAGATGTTCAAAAGGCTGATTATGTTTCATTATACAACCCTAAAGAAATTTCATGATATACCGATAAAAGTTCAATTTTTAATATTCCAAACATTGCAGAACAATTAGTAGGTCAAAAAGTTGAAATGATACCTTGTTCAAATGTTAAATTCATTGAAAACTTAAACAATATTTTCAATAGTGAAACATTCGAAGAATATAAAGCCTTATTCTTTATTAAAAACTTAATTTTTGCAGCTTCATATTTAGATGAAGAAACAAGAATTAAAGCAACAGAATTTAAAAATGCAATTTACTCAATCCAAAAACCAAGAGATTTAGAAATGTTCGCTTATGATTTAGCTACTAAATATTTCAAAGAACCATTAGGTATGTACTATGCAAAACATTTCTTTGGAGAGAAAGCTAAAAAAGATGTAGAACATATGGTTGCTAATATGATTGAAGTCTATAAGAAAAACTTGGAAGAAAACACATGATTATCAAAAGAAACGATTAAAAAAGCAATTACTAAATTGAACAAATTAGGTGTTATGGTAGGATATCCAGAAATCATCAGACCATTTTACAAAGATTTTGTTGTTAAGAACTATGAGCAAGGTTCAAACATTTTAGAAAATGTTTTATTCTTTGAATCAATTAAGACTCAATATAACTTATCCCAATACAATCAATTAAAGAATGATAAGTATTGATCAATGTCTCCTGCAGAAATTAATGCTTACTTTAATCCATTTGCAAATCACATTGTTTTCCCTGCTGCAATTTTACAAGCTCCTTATTATGATATTAATCAATCTTCATCTGCAAATTATGGAGGAATTGGAGCAGTTATTGCTCACGAAATCTCACATGCATTTGATAACAACGGTTCACAATTTGATGAAAATGGAAGCTTAAACAACTGATGAACTGATGAAGATAGAGTAAAATTTGACGAAAAAATTGCTGCAGTTATTAAGTTATATGATGGTAAAGAAACTAAATATGGAAAAGTTAATGGAAAACTAACAGTTTCTGAAAATATTGCTGATATCGGTGGAGTTTCATGTGCTTTTGAAGCTGCTAAACTTGAAAATGACTTTAATCCAAAAAACTTCTTCGAAAACTGAGCTAGAGTTTGAAGAATGATTATCACAGAAGGAAGTGCAAAAAGAAGATTGGAATCTGATGTTCACTCACCTTCAGAAATACGTGGTAATGTTGTTTTATTAAACAATCCAGATTTCACAAAAACTTATAACTTAAATGAAAATGATCAAATGTTTTTTCCTGAAGAAGAACAAATCAAAATTTGATAGATAACTAAATTGAAAAATATAAACCTCAATATAACAAACACTTTTTTAGTGATAGTTATATTGAGGTTTTTTATAATTATTTTAACAATTTTAGTTTGATATTTAGTCTCCTAAAATTGTATATGCATTATTAGCATGATATGCTTCATATTCTCCTCCATTAAATGTCTCAAGGCTCTCAGGATTATCTATAGAAAATGAATAACTTTATCAACTATTTTAATTTTTTTAACTATTTTTGTAACTAATTACCTAATAGTTCAAATTTGAGGAAAATCACTAAATTAATGAGGTGATTATGAAAAAAATTTTAGTTTACTTAATAATTTTTATGAGGTTAATCTTTTGTTGTAGTTTTTTTACTGCTTCATGCAAGACTGATAACCATCAATTAAAAAAAGAAATTAATAAGAAAAACCATAATACAAATTCTTATAAAACAACAAATAGTTTATTGAATCAGAAATATTTAAGTAATTTTTGCCCATTATTAATTAATAATAAAATTTTGCTTGGTTCAGGAAAAATGAATTGAGAAAGTTTCAAAGTTGATAAAAATAATCAAATTAATCTTAATATTCACCATGAAGATATGATGAATAATACATTTAAAGTTTCATTTCATAACTATAACCCTCATAACAGGATAAACTCACAATCTAAATACATGATTCATTCAGGTACTATTAGTTTATTTGATTATCATCTTGATGATAATGGTGAAATTGAAAAATTGTATTTCGTAACAAATGCTCATGTTCTAAATAACTTTGTAAAGAATAATTCTGATGGTTCAATATTTTCAAATATTATCAATGATAATCAATTATTAAATGATGAAAGTAACCTTATAACTTCTCAAGTTCAAATTTCAAAGTTAAAATTTGATACGAATAAAAACCAAGAAATTAAGCAAATTTTCAACTTTGATCCTAGTGATTTTAAAATTGTATATTTAGCATTAGATTTTTTAGAGTCAAGTCCTAAAAATTACATCCATAATATGGATAATGTTGAAGAAATGATTGACTTCGGTATACTGGAATTAGATTTGAAAAATCTTCATAATAAAAGTAATTCAATTTTTGAATACTCTAAAAATGAAAATTTAGTCAGTTGTCAAAATATGACGTTTAATGAATGATTAGGTAAATTTATTAATATCAAAAAAATTAACACAATATCATCAGATAATATTTTGGAAAATCATGAATTTTACTCAATAGGTTACCACGATAAGGAAATTGAGTTTACTTTTAATAATTCAAATAATTTAAATCACTCAGAGCAATTTCATTTTTTAGAAAACTATCCTGGTTTTGTTGATATTTTGCTTAACTTTAGGTACATAAGTCATTTAAATAATTTTAAGTATGTAAATAAATCTGTTTTCAAAACAAATAAATTTGTTAATTATGGTTTAGGATTCGTAATAAATAATTATCAACCATATTATGGTTCATCAGGATCTCCGGTTGTTAATCAAAATAATCAATTACTTGGTTTAATGTTTGCTACATATGATGTTGATTTTAAAAATAAAGCATCAATATCTTGTTTATTAAGATCGCCTGAATTAGATTATTCACATAACTTTGGATCATACAACATAGAACCATATGATTTAATTTATGGAGGATATCAAAATCAAAAATCATCATATAAAGATGCAATTAGAAATTTATATGGAGATAACTATAAAACTTGATTAATAAAATAACCAGGTATTAACCTGGCTAAATAAATTATTTGTCAATATTTGTTTTTAAAACTGATAAGAAAGCTTCTTGTGGAACTTCAATAGAACCTAGTTTTTTCATACGTTTCTTACCTTCTTTTTGTTTTTTAAGTAATTTTTGTCTTCTTGTTACATCCCCACCATAAAGTTTTGCAGTAACGTCTTTTCTATAAGCTTTAATTGTTTCCCTTGCAATAATTTTTCCACCAATAGTAGCTTGCACAGGTACTTCGAAGTTTTGCCTAGGTATTGCATCCTTGAGTTTTATACATAACTCTCTTGCTGCTTCATATGCTTTTTCTCTATGAGAGATTATTGAGAATGCATCAACTTTATCACCATTTAATAAGATGTCAACTTTAACTAAATCTGAAGGTCTATATCCAATTCATTCATATTCGAATGAGGCATAACCTTTTGTAGTAGATTTTAATCTATCAAAAAAATCAAAAACAGTTTCTGCTAATGGTAATTCATAAATTATTCTAGTTCTTCTAGAGTCAACTGTCTCTAAAGTTTTATAAATACCTCTTTTATTTTGACAAAGTTCCATAACATTACCAATATATTCGTTTGGCACAAAAATACTTGCTTCAACATATGGTTCTTCGATTTGTTCTATAAAAGTTCTGTCAGGAAATAATGTAGGGTTAGAAATGTATTCAATTTCTCCTTTTGTAGTAGTTACCTTGTACTCAACACTTGGGCTTGTCGCAATAATTCCGACTTTATATTCTCTATCAAGTCTTTCTTGAAGAATTTCCATATGCAACATTCCTAAGAAACCAACTCTAAATCCAAACCCTAATGCTTTTGATGTTTCTTGTTCTCATGTGATTGATGAGTCTGATAATGAAATTTTTTCTAAACTTTCCTTAAGATCCATGTAATCTTTTGTGTCAATTGGGTAAAAACCAGTAAATACAACAGGTTTCATTTTTTTGTAACCTGGAAGAGCTTGTTTTGTTGGATTAGAAATTAAAGTGATTGTATCCCCAACGTTAACTTCTTTTGCATCTCTAATTGCTGCCGAAACTCATCCAACTTCTCCTGCAACTAATTCATCTTTTTTGGTTTCATTTGGATTTTTAATACCTAAGTCAATAACATGATACTCATTTCCTGCATCGTGTCTTGACATAAATTTAAACTTATCTCCTGTTTTAAGCTTACCTTCGAATACTCTGATAAACATAACAACTCCACGATATGGATCAAAGTAACTATCAAAAATCAATGCTTTTAAAGGTTTATTATCATCTGCATTTTTAGGTGCTGGGATATATTCAACAATCGCATCAAGCAATTGATGAACACCTTGACCTGTTTTTGCAGACACCAAAATAGCATTATCAGTTGGTATACCGATAACTTCTTCTATTTCTTTTTTGACACCTTCAACATCAGCACTTGGTAGATCGATTTTATTTATAACAGGTAAGATTTCTAAATTATTTTCAATTGCTAAATAAACATTAGCTAAAGTTTGAGCTTCAATACCTTGTGTTGCATCCACAAGCAATAAAGCTCCCTCAGAAGCTGCAAGTGATCTAGAAACTTCATAATTAAAATCAACGTGTCCTGGCGTATCAATTAAATGAAAAATATAGTCTTTATACTTGATTTGAACTGCATTTAGTTTAATTGTAATACCACGTTCCTTTTCAAGATCCATTGAATCTAAAAATTGAGCAGTTAACTCTCTTGTGTCTACTGTATTTGTATATTCTAAAATACGATCAGCTAAAGTACTCTTACCGTGATCTATGTGAGCTATTATTGAGAAATTACGAATTTTACTTTTTTCCATAGTTCTTTAAATTATAGATGAAAATTTTTTTCATTTTTTGAATTTTTATCTTATAATAATACCAGTGCTTTATCCTTGAACTTGATTCGGATAAAGAATGTGATGTCCATGAAACATCCTTCTTGTGTTAAATTATTAAACACCTGTCACTAAATAATTTTATGTAAAACACATAATCATTATTATGTCTTACATAACTTCGCCACAGCATTCTAGCTGTGGTTTTTATTTCAGAATTCACTGAATAAAGAGTGTAACCAGAGAAAAAATCCTTAATTTTTCACAAAATGTGAAAAAAATAAGAAAAAATTACATATTTATTACATAGTATTTGAAAAATGTGCTTAAATTTAAGTAGATAAATTAATTTTCAGGAGATGATTATTATGAAAAAATTAAAAACTTTACTTATGAGTATTGCTGGATTATCAGCTATTGTGGCGCCAGCCGTGGCAGTGTCATGTAAAGATACTAAAAAACCAGAACAACCTGGTAACCCTAACACAGGTTCACCTGTACATGCTGACGCAGAAATTGCTGAATTAGATAAAATTGGTGAAAGATTAGTGGCTAAAGGAGCTGAATTATTCACATTCTTACCAGAAAAAAGACAAGATGTTATTGACAAATTAACAAAAGGTGAAGTAAGAAAAAGACAATTATTCTTCTCTAACTATGATGGTCAATTAGCAACAGGTGTTGGTAGAGATTACAATGTTTCACAACCTTCAGCAGAAATTAAGGCTATTAATACTGAAAAAGGAATTCAATACATTAAAAGTGGTTACATGATTGCTAATGATGTAAAACCTCAATACGAAAACAAACAAGGTATTCAAGGGGCAAGTGGATGACTTAACACAGTTTACAATGAATCACAAGGAACAGTTACAATTAAATTCAAAGTTGCTAAATTCGTTAATGATGCAACACCAGTTAAGAGCTCATCAAAAACATTCGAAGTTACATTAAATCTTCCAGCTGCTACTACAAATTAAACAAGTACACCAGCTCAATAATTTTTACATAGATTTTATACAACACTAAATCAATTAAATTAGTGTTGTTTTTCATGCTTTTGCAAAAGGAAAACACTCATTCCTGTTCTTAATAGAACTAAAAATAAGTGTTTTCTTAATTGTGATAAAAAGGAAAATCTATTCACTAAGTAATTTTTCTTCAGTACTAATAATTGATAATGCTTCTTGCAATATTTGTTTTTCATCTTTATCATTTGTGTCTATGACATAGTACTTAAGGTTATATTTTGAAGCTATCTCTTTAAAGATTTTTAAATAGTTAGAATGTAAATTTTTAAAATATTCGTAATTAGAATCAAAATTCTTCACTTCTGATTCTCTATTTCTTGCAAACAATCTTTTCTTAAATGTTTCAAAATCTACATCCAAGAAAATTGCAAAATGCGGCATTTCATCTTCAGTTACTAACTTTTCAAACATAGCATGATAAGCCTGTAAATATTTTTTACTTTTTGCCGATAATATCAACTTAGCAAAAATATAATGTTCTAATGCAAATCTATCAACAAAAATGTGATCTTTTTTAATATTTGAATTTGATTGATTGTATTCATCTAATAATTCTGCAAACTTATCTGAATGATTTTCAGCTATATAAGATTGAAAACTAATTGTTAAATTTGGTTTATTTTCATACAATCAATTTAAGAAAGTGTTGAAAACATCATCGGATTCTTCAAACTCTCTTAATATTTTTGAAGTAGGAAACTCTTTTTGTAAATTTTTAACTAACGAACTTTTGCCTGCAGCGATCATTCCACTTATACCTATAACCATAAATACCTCACTTTAATAAATTTGGATAAAAAATCAACTCGATTAATTTAATGAGTTGAATTTACTTAAAATTATTATTACTATTTAACTAAATCTACATCATATAATGTATTAACTGATTTACACATTTTGTTAAGGGTTTTAAACTCTTGTTTAAACTCTTCTAACTGCATAAACTTTTCATAATCTAATCTTGTAGATCATCTTTCTAAAACAATTACTACTCCCTCAGGATCGACAGAATATTCGAATGATAAGTTTTCTTCTTTCATTCTTGTTTTTTTAGTTAATATAAATAAATAATCAATAAATCCTTTTAACTTTTCTGGATTTATTACATATCTTGATGCTTTGGCAAAAATCAAAATCGCCTCCTTAATAAGATCAAGTTATTTTTTTAAACGAGCAAAGAGCATATACTCATTCCCTTGATTAATATTATCAAATTTTTGATAATCTTCTATTAAATCAATAGAAAAACTATCAAAACCTAATGCAGTTGCTACTTCTTTCGTTTTATCTTTTAATACAACTGATAAATAAGTTGATACTGCATAAATACCATTTAGAAGTCTTACTAAAATTTGTTCTAATCTTGGTAAATCTTCTTTTAATTTTCACGGTTCTGTTAAATCAACATATTTATTTAAGTCGCTTGATAAATTAATAGCAACTTTTAATGCTTTGTCAATTTCTAAATTGTCAAAGTGTTTTTTGTACTCGAAGATAGAATTTCTAATTTTTAAGTCTATGTCCAAGTCATTTTGATCTTTTGATGACTTGTATTTTAAAGGACCTGAAAAACTATTTGATTTCATTTTTAAAGTTCTTGAAACTAAGTTTCCATAATTGTTAATTAATTCAGAGTTAATCACATCAATAAATCTATCTTCATCTCAAACACCATCTTCTCCTAATGTGATTTGTGATGTTAAATAGTATTTAATCATTTCTTTATCGTATTTAGCTAATAAATCATATGGATCAACTACATTATTTTTTGATTTCGACATTTTTCCTGTTGGTGTAACTAATCAACCGTGCGCTTGAATTCTTGTAGGTTGTTTTAAGTTAAGTGCTTTAAGGAAAATAGGTCAATAAATCATATGGAATCTTGCGATTTCCTTACCAATTAAGTGAACAACTTCTGAGTCTTTGCTTGCTCAAAATTTCATAAACTCATCTGGTTGTTGTTTGTTTTTTACATCATACCCTAAAGCAGTTATATAGTTGCATAATGCATCTAATCAAACATAAAGTGTATGTGTCTGATCTTCATCAATTTTGATACCTCAGTCAATGTTAGTTCTTGTAACTGATAAATCTTCTAGTCCTTTAAGTAAGAAATTATTTTTCATCTCATTGATGATTTTGTTAGGTGCTAAAAATTCTGGATTACCATCAATATACTCAACTAATCATTTTGCAAACTCATTCATTTTGAAGAAATATGAATCTTCTGAAACTAAAATTAGCTTGTGACCACTTGTCGGATGATAATATCCATCTTCTTTTTTAACTGCTTGTGTTTCTGTTAAAAACTCTTCATCTGAAACTGAGTATAAACCATTGTATTGCCCTTTATAAATAAAACCTTTTTCTAAGAAATAAGAGAAAATGTGTTTTACTGAATCTTTATGGAATTGTGATGATGTCCTTGAAAAGAAATCATATTCTATTCCAAAATCGACTCACATTTGTTTATATTTAGCAACTAAATTGTCAACAAATTCTTGTGGATTTACATTTTGCTCAGCGGCTTTTTGTTGAATTTTTAAACCGTGTTCATCACTACCTGTAAGCATTTTAACTTCATAACCAAGTAGTTTTTTATAGTTAGCTAAAACTCAAGCAACTGTAGTTGTATATAAATGTCCGATGTGTAAATTTCCACTTGCATAATAAATAGGTGTTGTTATATAACTTGTTTTTTTATTCATCTTCTCCTCCACTTTTATAGGTCTATATAGTTTTTTAATTTCAGGCAAATAATCGTGATTATTTTTATCGCTATTATCATGAAGATATAAGTTAGGTAAGAAATGAACGCCTCAACCTGTCTGATATCTTGCTTCAAGTAAAATAAATTTAGGTTTATCATCTATTCTAGGATAAATAAGTTGAACTCTTTTTGGCTCAAATTTATATTTTCTTAATAATTCAAAAGCATCAACCATTCTTTCAACAGGTAATACTAGTGATAAAAATCCTTTTTGTTCTATTATTTTAGAACAACCTAAAATTAATTGTTCTAAATTTAAATGAATTTCGTGTGTTGCAATTAGTTTTTCTTGTGAAATGTTATTTTTAACTTTTGTTTTATCATAAGGATAAAAAGGTGGATTGCAGAAAATAATTTGATATTTCTTTTGTGCATTCTTTGTGTGCTGTTTGTAAAAATCATTAAAGTCTTGGTTAATAATATGAATTTGATTTTCCATATTATTAAGCTTCACATTTTCTTTTGCTAACTCTGCTGCTTTTTTTTGAATTTCAATTGCATCAATTTTCAATTTGTCATATCTAGAAGCAACAAAAATTGATAAAGCACCATTATTAGCACCAATTTCAAGTGCTCTAGTGCTTTTTTTATTTAAATAAATAAAATTACCAAGCATAATGGTATCAACTGAATAATTAAACATATCTTTATCTTGTTTAATTACTAATCCAGCATCAAAACCTAATGAATTTTCCTCTAAATTTCTATTTTTATTTTCCATTCTTATCCTTTAATAAATATTTTTAATTATATTAAATAAGTTATATAAAAGATAACTTTTCATTATAAAAGCGCATAGCTCTTTATTAGCTTTGCGCTATTGTTTTATTTTTGAAAATTTTTTCTTGATTTTGAAAAATTTTGCTTATTTTTAGAAGCTCTTTCAGCTTCTTCTTTTTGCTTTTTAGCTAATCAAGCTTCGTATAAATCAGATAATACACAAGTAATTTTACCTTCAACTAAATCAACTTCTGTAACAATTACATCTACAAAATCACCAATTGTAAATTTTCTATCTTTAGAAATCAATTTAGTTAAGTTTTCATTAGCTTCGTATTCTCCATCAATCAATGTTGACTTATGAACTAGCCCACTAGCTTTAAAATCAAATTCAACAAAGAAACCAAAGTTAAGCACACTTAAAATTTGAGCTCTAAATGGTGAACCGATTTTATTTTTTAAGAATTCAGCAAACTTAAGATCATTAACATTTCTTTCAATTTGAACTGCTTTTTGTTCTGATTTAGTATTTAAATCACCAAATACAGGTAAGTTTAATCTAAAATCTTCAAGCTTTTCAGTTTGTTTATTAATAATAAAATCTCTAATTATTCTATGAATGATTAAATCAGGGTATCTTCTAATCGGACTTGTAAAATGGCAATAATATTCACTTGCTAATCCAAAGTGTCCTATGTTTACATCTGAATAAATCGCTTTTTGCATTGAACGCAAGAACATTAATTTAATAAAATCATCATCTCTTTCAGCTTTAACTTTATTAACAAAATCTGCAAATATTTTAGGAGTAATTGAGTTTGCTTTAAGTTTTGATGCGTCTATTGAAACTGCTGCTAAAGAGTTTTGTAGTAATTGAATTTTATCTTCATCCGGTGCTTCATGAACACGATATAAAACAGGTAATTTAGCATCAAAAAGATATTTAGCAACCGTTTCGTTTGCTCTAACCATAAAGTCTTCAATTAAAACTTCGCTAAATCCACGTTTATTAATCACGATTTGTTCAACTCTACCATATTGATCAAGTTTAATTTTAGGTTCATCAATATCAAAATCAACATATCCTTCTTTGATCTTGTAATCGTGAATAATTAAACTTAATTCTTTAGCTACATTAAGCATTTGTTTTAATTTAGCTACATTTTCTTGGTTTGGATGATCTTTGTTAATTTCACCTGTATTATAGTATTTGTCAACTTGTTTGTAAGTTAATCTAAATTTACTTTCAATAATACCTTGTGAAATATCTGCTCTAACTGTATTTCCATTTTTATCAATTTCCATTTCGCAAGCTAAAACAAATCTTTTTACATTTGGATTGAGCGAACAAATTCCATTTGATAATTCAACAGGTAACATTGGAATAACTCTGTCAACTAAATAAATACTTGTCCCTCTGCTTAAGGCTTCTTGGTTAATGAATGAACCTTCTTTGACATAGTGAGAAACATCAGCTATATAAACTCCAAGGAAATAATTTCCATTATCTAACTTTTTAACTGTGATTGCATCATCGAAATCTTTTGTATCATCACCATCGATTGTTACAATCATTTCATTTGTAAAATCACGTCTATTTGTTTGGTCTTCATTATCAATTGTTTCAGGAATTAATTTAATTTCATCTTCAGTATTTTCAGGGAAAGCTGATGGAACTTTAATTTGTTCTAAGTATGATTTAACAAAAACCATCGGGTCAGCTTCGTTTGTAATAACTCTTTCAACACTTATTGTTATGAATTTGTCTTCGTAAGCTAAAACTTTAGCTAAAACTAAGTCATTTAATTTGTTTGGAACACTTGAAGGAATTAATTTAAATTTAACACTTTTAAATCTAGCATCAATAGGTGCAAATGATTTAACACCATTTTTTTCTTTTATAAATCCAACAAAACTTTCATTGTTTCTTTGAATGATCTGTGTAACTACACCATCTTTTAATTCTTCATCACCTTTTTGAAGTTTATAAACATTAACTTTAACCTCATCACCGCTAATAGCTCCATTAAAATTAAAAGTTTTTACATAAACACTTTTTTTAGTTCCTTCTTCTTCGTTGATGTCATAATCAACAAATCCAAAGTTACCTTTTGTAGCAACTTTTAAAATTCCTGTAACTGTTTCTTCTAGTTCAGGTGAATAATATTCATCATTATTATTTCTAAAAACTAAATATTCAGATTGCAAATCTGAAATAGCTTTAGTCAAGTCTTTATTATTTCTCAATGAAACTTTAAAATGTTTTGCAATGTCTAAAAATGACCTTGACTTATATTTTCTAATGTAATTTAATATTTCTTGTTTTTGCATACTATTATTTTTTCAGTACTATTCTTAAAACAACTGAAGCAATAATTAAAATTGCTCCTAAAACTATCATTGAGTATTTTAAGAATTTCTTAACTCCTCTTTCTTTTGAATTTTTAAATAACTCCAAGTCTCCTGAACCAACTAATGCTCCTGAAAAACCATTTGAATCAGGTGACATTAATAATGAAACGAAAACAATTAGAATTCCAACCATTACCAATATAACTGTTAAAAATGTTGACATTATTACTCCTAATATTTACTTATTTAATATAAGTTAGATTAATATTTTAAATAATACCACAATATCTGTTTTTTGTGCTTTACTGATATAACTATATGCTAGATAAAAATGATTTTTTAATAATAAAAATAATAAAGTTTAATAAAATTAAAATAATTATGAAAAAACTAGTTAAAAAATTCTTATTAACAATGCCAGTTGTAACATCTGCTACATTACCAATTATTGCACTTTCTTGCAACAATCAACAAAAAGAGGATCAAAATTTAAAATCATTTAAAGGTGACTACTTAAAAACAGCGAACGTTTTATTTAACAATATTGTTAATACAGCACAAAAATGATTAAATATCATTGAAAATGATTCTGCAGCTAATGAAAGATTAAATAATTTCTTTAGTCAAAATGCAAATGCTAAAGACACGGTTATTTATGTTTTAAAGTCAGATCCAGAATCATTTAAAAACAACATTGTCAACTCAAACTTAAAACAAATTGAACAAATTATTAATGGCGAAATCCAAAATACTTATAAATACTTTAATGAAGTTTCAAGAATCACATGAGCTATAAATCCACAGTTTCTTAACGGAATTCTTTCTACATTTATTAGATTCATGCCTGAAAGTGAAGAAATTCAACAATCAATGAAATCTGACTTTAGTAAGTTAGTTGGATACTTATTTTATTCAAATAGTAAAGCTGAAATCATTAAAAATTACATTCTAATGAACGAGAGTGAAAATAGAGCTAATAAAATTAAATCATTGACAAATGATGCTACACTTAAAAATTCAGTTGATCAATATTTATTATCAAATCAAAATGTTATTGCTGAGTATAAAAAATTAAATGATGCACAAAACTATGCATATGATTCAATCACTTCATTATCTGAAGAGAAAATCAGAGAAATATCTGATGAATATTTAAAATTCCAAAAACAATTTATGAGTTTTAGAGAGCAATTTAATGTTCCATATCTTGAATTAACACAACCAGAAAGTTCGCTAGATAAACAATTTAACTCATTAATTGTTCCTAACTTTGCAAAAATGCCAAATACAAACGAAATTGGTAAACCTATTCTTGATGAAAATGGTAAGGAGACTTACAAAAACCAAGCAACAACATATGATAGATTATTAGAGAAATACAAAAAAAACCAAGAAATTAAAGCTCTCATAGAAAAAATCAAAGCTAAAAACTTAAAAGAAAAAGTAACAATTGAAAATCCAAGTGTATTAAATGATCTTACAAATGGAAAAATGTTACCTTTATCAATTTCATTCACAACTAACTGAAATCAATCTTTCAAATTTGGTTCTGTAATTTACTCAAAAAACAAGCAAACAAATTCATTTGATAAATTAAATCTTGAAGAAAAAATTACACAAGGTTCAAAATTAGTTTCATCAATGATTAGCAACTGAAATGCAGATCATATTTTAAAATTATCACTACCTATTGAAATTATTAATTATTGAGGAGTTTTCAACCCTAATGAAGCTAATACAAAGATAAATAAAGAATCAAGCGATGAAAATATTAGTGAATTAACAAAACTAACTGACTATATTACATTAGGATTTAACTCAGTTCAACCAATTGAATATAAGATTAAAGAAGAAACTAAAGACAACAACAAATACAATTTATTGCAAATAGGAGTTGTTAGAAATTCATTATTAGGTGGAAGACATTACAAAGATTTTTGAGATACATTCTTCTTAACTCCATCATATGAATACTTAATTGATAAGAATGCTGTTAAACTTTCTGGGCAAGGAATTAATCTTAATGCTTCATTTGACTTATATATAACATTGAGTGATGAAATTTATGAAAACCAAATTAAACCATTAATTATTGACCAAATGTCTGATGAAGAACTTGCGAAATTATCTGAATTAAAAGCTAAAATTTCAGCACTTGAAGATAAAGAAATTGCAATAACAGATGATGATAAGGAAATGATTTCTAAATTTGGTTATATGTATAGATTTAAAGATGTAACTGACGAAACATATCCAACTCAAGCTATTCCTGTTGATCAAATTCCATCTACACTACCTCAAAAATACTTAATTGATGCAATTAACAATTACATTAATGTATCAACAAAAGGTTCAGAATACATTTCTTCTTTAGAAAGTGAAATCTCAAATTACACATCTAGAATTGATACATACAAAAAAGAATTAATTGCACCTGCTGAAGAAAAACTTGCTGCGTCACAAGATGAAGAAGAAAAGCAAAAATTAAGAGAACAAATCGAGCTTTTCAAAGCCGAAGTAGATAAATTAGAAGGGCAAAAAGAAGAAGCGACAGCGAGATTAGATGCTGCTAAAGCAGAAAAAGAAAAATGAAATATTTTTGACACCGATAAAGTTGCATACTTTAAAAACAAATTAACTGAATTAACTGATCCAAAAATTGCTAACCCTAATAAAAATGCTGAGAGTGATCCTGAACAAATTTCAGATCCTGAAAACTCAGTTAAATATAATAAAGAAGAGCTCGAAAAAGTTTATACAGCTTTTGACACAAGAAGAGCTCAAGAATTCAATAAATTAGTTATTGGATTCACATTTAAAGTAATTGATTAATTATGAAAACAAATTACATTTATAAAACTCTTTTAGAAAGAAATGCAAATTTGAATCTATTATCAAATGACGAATTTGAAAAATGTGTTCAAATAATTCTTTCTAGCCCACAATTAATTAACACATTTGACTGAATGGAACAAACTAATGGTGAACCAACATTAGTTTCAATGTTTGATAACATTTATCTTGTAGATTTATCAACTCAGTCACCTAATAGAAGATCGGTGTGCTATGATAGAACTGCGCTAATTAACAGAAAGAAGTTTGTGCCTGAAAATGATGCTTTAAGTCTTGCACATAGTTATTTTTGTGAACTCTTAACTGAGCAAGACTATAGATTTTTAAACACAATCAAACCACTAGATACTAAGACGTCTTCGTGAATTCACACACCTAAAGAAATTCGAGATAAAGGTGGTGCGATATTTTGCGACAATAGATATGGTGCAGTATTTGTCTACCATAATAGTGCTGATTCCTATTATTCTTCTAGAGGTTTTAGAGTTAAAGTTAAAATCATTTAACCTATGCGCATAGATACAAAAAGTAAGATATTTAATTTGGTATCTTACTTTTTCTTTTAAATTAGTTACTAAAAAAGATAAAGAAAAAGCTACCTAAATGGTAGCTAGTTAATGATTTATTAGAATTTATCTTGTGGTAAGTAAATTGAACCATCAATACTTTTAATATCTGAAATAGAGATAAATGCATCTTTGTCAACTTTACGAACATCTTTAATAATACGTAACACATGTCTGAATAATGCAACTGATGTAATAACATCAATATCTTTTCCTTCGTATCCACCTGTAGCTCTGAAAATTGTCATACCTGTAACAATTTTCTTGTCGCTTGTGATAATTTCTTTAACTTTAGCAGCATTCTTTGTAAAGATTTGAACTCTAACAAGTTTAAATTTAGGGAATAATTTATCTAATACACCGATATAAACAACGTTTACTAAGAATGTAGCGATGAAGTTAGGTGAGAAGTAAAGTTCAGCGTGTCATACTTTTGCTTTCAATGCTTCTGCTTGTCTTGTAAATTCAATTACTTGTGAATCTGTTAATCCCATATTAGATTTATTTTGAGCAACTAATGAAGGATCAACTTTTGATAAAAGAATTGAACCTGGTAATCAAGACCCAACTAAAACAGCGACAATCATAATTGCTATGTTCATATATCCACTAATTGAACCGAATGATTTTTGTTTTGCGTTTGCGTATCATTCTCCGATAACACCTGTAACACCAGCTGTTCCTCCAATGATTTGGATAATAGCAAATACGTAAGCTAATAATACTCCATAAACAATTGCATAAAGCATTAATGCTAACACACTACCTGATGAGTATGAGTCTCATAATAATGGAACTAATCCTGAAAGTGATTGGTAAGCTGTAGGTAAAGCGGCTTTAACAGCTTTGTTTGAGAAGTCCCCAATAATATATGTTGAACCAGCACCTGGGATCATTCCGATTCCGAATGAAACTAATGATGAAACAACTAAGAATAAAATTGTTAAGTTTGTAAATAATTTTCCGACTTTCTTATAACCGAAAATGAAAATAGGAATACTTAAAATAACATAAGCAACTCAGAAGACGAATTGGTCAATTAAGTTAAGCACTGTTCCATCAACTTGTCCAGCTATAGAAACTACTAAAATCTTTGCTCCAGCTTGTCCAAAAGCAGCTAAACCAAAGTTGTAAATACCAACATTTTTAACAAAGAATACACCAATGATACCGAAGATAACTGCTGTAATGTTTGTTATTAAAATAATTTTTCAAAGCGGCATTTGTTGGTAGAAGTAATTTAATTTAAGACCAAAGTTAGACATTCTTGTTCTTTTGTATAAAGTGTTCTCTTTTTTAATGTGCACTTTTTCTAAGTTTTCAACTGTGTCTTGTCATTCAAAAGAATTTTGGTCTTTATGACTATTTGACTTTTTAAAAAGCATTTTGCTCCTTTCTTTAAAATTAAAAAATATGTTACCTATCAACAAGATAACTAAACTACTATTCTTATTCTATCACTTTTGCAAATAAAGCAAAATTTTAAAAATACTAAATAAAAAACCACATATTTTTAATATGTGGAGATTGGTCGCTTAAACGAAATGGTAGACCGTACAGGGTTCGAACCTGCGACCCACTGGTTAAGAGCCAGTTGCTCTACCGACTGAGCTAACGATCCACTAATATTATAAAACTTTTCAGAGTGATTTGATAGTCTCTGATTTCAATAATCTAATAAATTAAAAATTAACTTTCACAGTAGTGCTCTAGGTTTAAAAGTTGAATTCGATTTCTCTAAATTAAAAATAAATAAAAAATTCCATACATTAATTTGTGTATGGAATAAATTTATATTAAGCGTTAGCTTGTTCTTCTCTTCATCTAGCTACTTCAGCAGCACAGTCATCAATAACTTGTTCAACTAAATCAAGTGAGTCAATAATAGCACCTGAGGCTCTTTCGTGTCCTCCACCACCTCATTTAACGGCAACATTTCTAACAATCGGTCCATTTGATCTAAATTCAACTCTAACTTTTCCGTTTTCCTCTTCTGTGAATTGAACTCACATTGGGAATCCATCGATGTTAGCAATTGAATTTACTCTAATTGATTGTTGTGGTGTTTTACCAAATTCATTTGTTGTTTTTAAATCATTTTGAATGTAAGCTACACCGTCTCTTGTTTTTAATGTTGTCATTAATCAAGCACTGTATTTTAAGTCATCTAATGTAACTTTAGCTAAATTTGAGTGGATAAAGTCTTGTTGTAATCCTGCTTCATATAATTTAGCAGCTAAATTTAATGTTCTAGCTGTAGTGTTATTGAATAAGAATCTTCCTGAGTCTGTGTTGATTCCTAAATATAAGAAGTTAGCAGCTTTTTGTGTGATTTTTCAGTTGTTTACAACCGCGATTTCTGTAATCATTTCATCAGCTGCAATATATGATGAATCAACTCATCTAATACAATTTTCGCCTAAATCATCATCATTTGGGTGGTGGTCGATTCTAATAACTTGAGCAAATAAGTCTTTGTCTAAAACTTCTCTATATTCAATTCTTTCTTTGAAGTTTGCATCTACAACAACTCCTAAAGCAGTTTTTAAAAATTCATCTGATGGAATTTCATCCATTTTGATATCTAAGAATGAAAATGAACCTTTTGAATCACCTATTGCATAAACTTTTTTATTTGGGAAGTTTGTTTCAAGTAATTCTTTTAATCCAAATTGTGATCCTAAACAGTCTCCATCTGGACGAATGTGGTGAAAAATAACGATGTTATCGTATTTTTCTAATTGTTCAGTAACTAATTTTAAATTACCAATAACCATAATTATTTAGCCTCTCATTCAACGATAGCTTGGTTTAAGTCAGCTAAAACGTCTTTAACTTGGTCTCAAGATTGAAGAGTAATTCCGGCAGCGTTATCGTGCCCTCCACCACCATATTTGTTAGCAACTAAGTTAACTAATGGTCCATTTGAACGTAATCTTCCTCTAACTGTTCCATCTTCAAGTTGAATGAATAATGCTCAACAAGAGTTGTCTTCAATATTAGCTAATTCATTTACGTATTGAGCAGCTTCGAATGAATCCATATCATATTTCTTTAATGTTTCTGTATCAATTTCGTAGTAAAGAACTCTTCCTTCTTTTTTGAATCCATTTAAAATGTGTCCAACAAATTTAAGTTGTTTGAATGTTCTTTTTGAAAGTTCTTTTAAGATGAATGATGGGTGGAATCCTGTTTCCATTAAGAACGCTACTAATTTGTGTGTTCTAGCTGATGTGTCAGGGTATAAAAATCTTCCTGAGTCTGTGTTGATTCCTAGGTAAATGTGTGATGCAGCTTTTTGTGTAACTGTTCATCCTGCATCAAATGCGATTTGAGCAATCATTTCAGCAGCTGCAACATAGTGTTCATCGATTCAGTTGTAATCGTAATCAATGTCAGCTGAGTTAGGGTGGTGATCAATTCTTAATTTAGCTGTTGTCTTGTTTTCATATAATAAGTTTGCACATTCAATTCTGTTTCCACTTGAAGCATCAACTACAATTCCTAATGAGTTTGTAAAGTCGATTTTTTCAATCTCATCAAAGTGGTAACCCATAAAGTCAAATAAGTGTAAGTTATCCCCTACTGTGTAAACATTTTTGTTAGGGTAGTTTGTTCTAATTAATTCTGCAAGCCCAGCTTGTGAACCTAAACAGTCTCCATCTGGACGAATGTGGTGAAAAATAACAATATTGTCATATTTTTCAATAGCATCAATTGCTACTTTTGAATTTCCTATAACCATAATAATTTTCCTTTCTTAATAGTGATTTTTTTAATTTAAATTAAATATTTCTAAATTATATAGCATTTAATTTTTATTAACATAACTTTCAAGATACTCTCATAGGTCTTAAAATCTTTATTTTCATTATTCAAATTGTTAGATTAAAAAAATAGATGCAATTTGATGTTGCATCTGAAATCTTAAGATGTTTTTTCACTTAATTCACTAATTAATTTAAGTTTAATAACTGCTGTTTGTGGATTTTTTGATGAAAGTTGTTTTGTAATCATTGATTCAATTATCACTCCCATATATGGATAGTCCACGAAAATCTTATCAACATAAACACCTAAACTATCGTAAATTGATTGGTAACCAATGTCACTAATTCTAAAGTGTTTTGAAGCATACATGTTAATTGAAATAAACGAATCGTGAGTCGAACAAATAATATTTGAAACATTATTTGTATTTGCAAAAGCAATAATTTCTTTAACTTCTTCTTTATTTTTCTTAGCACTGATTGGATATCTCACATAAGTTATACTATATTCTGAACAAGCTTCTTTGAATCCTGAAATTCTTTGGAATTTTTGATAATCAGATAACTTTTGGTCTTCTAAGAAAATAATTTTGTTTGAGTTTCTCCCTCTTGGGACTCTTCTAATAAATGATTTTGTAAGTTTGTAAAATGCTTCTCTATCATCTGGAACAACTCAAGAAACACCATCAACTTTGTGTCCATAAACTAAGACAGCAACGTCCTTAATGGTTTTAAGGAAATCAAATAATTCTAGATTTTCTTCACTAAGAAATACAACGATTGATTTTGGTTTTCATAATAAAAGATATTTTAAAGTTTCAATATATTCATCAGCTGTTGGTACAGTGTAAAATGTAACAACTCTTCTATTATTTTTTGATGCACCAGCAATAATTCCTGAAATAATGTTTTGAATGTAACTTTGACCATAAAGAGGACAGATAACAAAAATTGAGCTTACTTGAACTTTATTAATTCTACTTCTTGGATTAGGAACATAATCATATTCCTTTATAATTTCTTCAATTTTTCTTCTGTTATCTTTAGAAACATAACCATCATTATAGAAACGACTAATTGTAGCAACTGAAACACCTGTAAGTTTTGAAATCTTTTGATATGTTATCGGTTTTCTTGAAACTCTTTTACCAAGTCTGCCAGGCATTTTCACTTCGATTGAGTCATCTAATATTTCTAACGCTTGCTCATGGTGGTTTTCTAAAATTCTAGGATCTAATTCTTCGCTAAACTGCCTTTTGCTCTTTTTATATTTATCATTAATCATATAATTTAGATTTGATTTCATATTTAAATTATATGAAATTCTAAAATTAATTATTTTATATAAAAAAACAAAAATTTCAAAGACTTTTTTTGTGCTTTTAAAACTTTTACGCCTAGAGGAATATGGTAAAAGTTTCAAAATGGCATTTTTTATTAAGTTTTTTCATTGCAAAAATATTGTTTTATAATTTTATAACTTTAATATTCAGATAAAAAGGAGTTATTTTACTATGAGTAAAAAAATCAGAACACGTTATGCACCAAGTCCAACAGGATACTTACACATCGGTGGAGCTAGAACAGCTTTATTTTGTTATTTATTTGCTAAACATTTTGATGGTGATTTTGTTTTCAGACTTGAGGACACAGATGTTAAACGTAATGTTCCAGGTGGTGAAGAATCGCAATTAAATAACTTGGCTTGATTAGGAATTATCCCAGATGAATCTCCATTAAATCCAAATCCAAAATGTGGTAAATACAGACAAAGTCAAAAGTTAGATAGATACAATGAAGTTTTAAATGAACTTTTACAAAAAGGTCTCGCATATAAAGCTTACGACTCATCTGAAGAATTAGAAGCTCAAAAATTAGAATCAGATGCTAAAGGTATCCCAAGTTTTAGATACGACAGAAACTGATTAAAAATTTCTGACGAAGAAAAACAAAAAAGAGATGCTAATGGTGAATATTCATACCGTTTAGTGATGCCTAAAAATCACACTTTAGCTTGAGATGATATTGTTAGAGGTGAAATTTCATTCAACTCTGATGAAATAGCTGATTGAGTTATTTTTAAATCAGATGGGTATCCAACTTACAACTTCGCAGTAGTAGTTGATGACCACGATATGGAAATTTCACACATCTTACGTGGAGAAGAGCATATTGGAAACACACCTAAACAACTTGTTTTATATGAATACTTAAATTGAGAAAAACCACAATTTGGACATATGACAATTATTACAAATATGGAAGGTAAAAAACTTTCAAAACGTGATCTTGAAACAAAACAATTTATCGAAGATTACAAAAATGAAGGATATATGCCTGAAGGTATTTTCAACTTCTTATCATTATTAGGATGAACAGCTGCTGATGCATCTGAATTAATGAGCAAAGAAGAAATCATTGCTAAATTTGATCCACAAAGATTATCTAAGTCACCTTCAAAATTTGATGTTTCAAAAATGGATTGATTCTCAAAACAATACTTAAAAAATACAGACAATCAAAAATTAATTGACTTAATGAATTTAGGAAACTCAAATTTAGATTCAGAATGATTAAATATTTTCGTTGACACATTTAAAGCTAGCTCTGTAACAGTTTCAGAATTAAAAACTCACTTAAATTCATATTTAAATCCTGAATACTCAAAAACTGAATTCAATGAAGCTGAATTAAATACAGTTAAAGAATTTGCAAATAACTTCAAAAAACTTGCAGTTGATGACTTTACAATTGCAAATATCCAAGAAGCAATTAATTTAACCTCTTCAAATTTAAATGTTAAAGGTAAAAACTTATTTATGCCAATTCGTCTTGCTGCAACTGGAATTCCTCACGGACCCGAATTAGCAAAAGCCATTTGATTATTTGGAAAAGAATTAATTTCAGAAAGACTTAAAGAATATGAAAATTAATTTTAAATCAATTATTAAGGTTCCTACAAATGATGAACCACAGGTTATTGAATTTTTAGCACAACTTGATTTATATAACAAAACTGAAGATGGTGTTATTGAACTTAAATTCAATGAACCTAAATACAATGAAACAAATAGAATTGACATTTCAGAAAATGAAGTTAATATTTACACAAACTTAACAACTGTATGTGTAAAGAAAAATGAAGAGGGTAATGCAAGCATTTCAGTAGTTGACCCTTCAACACAGAAAAAATTTGAAATTAATTTAAAAACTGTATGTAAAAACTTCTTCACATCAATTAATGAATTTAACTTTCAATATGACTTATTGACATACGAAAATGATGAAGTTTTAACATCAATTAATATGACATTAGAACTTTATGAATAATACAAAAAATACTTTTATGCCTTATTCATTAGCATAAAAATCACTACATATAATAAATACTATTAAAATAATATGGTATTATTTATATACAACGTTAATTATATTTAGAGGTAAGAGAAAGGAGTTGCGAAAGCAGCTCTTTCTATTTACATTTTTATAGGAGTAAAATGTTTGATGAAAAGATTTTAAAAGAGCAATTTTCTAAAGTTTTATCAGCAAAAATGGAACACGATCCTCTTTTAGGAAAAACACTAGAAGTAGTGGTTGATTATAGAAGTTTGGATGAAGTTAACAAACTTGGAAAAGAAATTTCTGCATTTTTAGAGACACAAAAATGATTTACTGATGATATAAATTTAGCAGTATTATCAAAAGGAACAGACCTTAAAATTTCAATGGAAATGTTAGATCAATACATTGATAAATATATTGAAGTCAAAACTCAAAAAAGTTTTGAAGGACAAAATAATTTTGTAATTAAATTAACTGAAGTTCACCCAGATCACATAGTTGGTAAATGAAATAAAAAAGGCCAAATTAGAACAATTAAATTAGATCTTTCTAATATAAACGAAATTGAAGAATATATTAAGTTTTAACAAAAAATAAAGGAGTAAATAATGGCAAAAGCTAAAAATAAAACACAAGTTGACCTTGAAAGTCAACAACTATTTAAATATATTGAACTTCAAGCAGAAGGTCTAAACTCTCCATTTGAAGAAGTTTTAGAATTATTTAGATCAGAAACTCAAAAAGCAATTACTAAACAAGTTGACCCTAATGCTGAAATTCAATTTGAAGTAGACTTTGATAATAAAGCTGTAAATATGTTCAACTTAAATGGTGAAGTTATTGAAGATGAAGAAATTTCAGAAGATGATGAACCTCAAGTTTTAAGTGAAGATGATGCATTAGCTAAAATCTACACAATTCAACTTTCAGAAGCTAGAAAAAACGATTCAAATGTTCAAGTTGATGATGTAGTTAGAATTCAATTTAAGTTTGCTGGATTATCAGACAAATTAAGAAGAGCAATCACAAGTGGTGTTAAACAATCTTTAAACTTAACAAACAAATCAAAAGTTGTTGAAAAATATTCAAAAATGATTGGACAAAAAGTTCCTGCAGTTGTTTTAAAACACTTATCTAACAACTCATACAATGTTATGTTAGAAGATAAACAAACAGCTTTCTTACCTGGAGCTAAAAAGCCTAAGAACTTAAAATTAAACTTAGGTCAAAAAATTATGGTTTATGTTGATTCAATTAATCCTGAATCAAGATTAAGCATTGTTACAGTTTCATTAAACTCAACAGAAGAATTAGTTGAAATCTTAAGAAACGAAATTCCAGAAATCAAATCAGGTGAAATTGTTATTAAAGACATTCAAAGAGTACCTGGAGAAAGATCTAAAGTTTCATTTGCACTTAAAGATCAAGAGAGTGATCAAATTAATTTAGTTGGTTCGATTACAGGACAATTTGCTTCAAGAATTCAATCAGTTGTTACTGAATTAGATGGTGAAAAAATTGACGTTATTGTTTACTCACCAGACACACTTGAATATGTTAAAAATGCTATTGCTCCTGGTAAGGCAGTTGATATTAAATGAGCTGATGAAGAAAGAAGGAAAGTTTATGCAATTGTTAAACCAAGCGATGCAACAGTTGTTATTGGGAAACAAGGAATTAACATTGAACTTGCTTCTAAATTAACAGGAACAAGAATTGAAGTATTAACAACTGAAGAAGCACTTGTAAAAGGAATTAAATTCAAAAATGATTATGTTCACGATGTGCACTACTTCAACACAACTCAACCAAAAGTAAATGCAAGTAAAAAACAATCAAAAACAAATTCAATGCTTAAAAACATTGATATGTACATCGATACAGACTCATTATTTGAAGACTTTAACAACAATATTTACACAGAATTAGAAACAGAAACAGTTGTGGAAGAACCAAAACAAAAAGCAGAAGAAGGTAAAAAACCTGCAACTAGCGAAGTTAAAACTAAGAAAAATAAAGCAGAAGAAATTAACAATATTTTTGAAGAAGAATCTTCAAACATCGAGAAACTTCTTAACTCATTAGATGAATACAGTTTCGTTGATGAAATCGACAAATACAATGACGAATTCACAGATGAAGTTGAAGATGAAACTCTTGATGAAGAAGCTGAAAACGCTAAAAAAGAAGAGAAAAACAGAAAAATGCTTAATGAATTTAAGAGAACTAAAAATCAACTTAAAGACTTTAAAGTGGATGATGACCTTACAAACTATGGATTATCAAACGTAAAACTTGATTTAGATGACTTAAATTCAGATGACTGAGATTAAAGCAGTTTTTCGTAAGTGTATTGCGACAAATCAAGTTTTACCAGTTGATGAACTCACCAGATTCAGTTACGATAAAGAAAATAATTTATTAGTTTTAGACTTACATAAAAACAAAAAACATAGAGGAGCTTATTTTGTTGCAAGTTTAGAAAACTGACAAAAAATAAGAAAAACAAAAGCTTTAAATAGAACATATAAAACTAACATATCTGATGAGCAATATGATTCATTAGAAAATGAACTTAAGGAGGTGTTATATGGCTAAAAAACAAAACAGAATTTCAAACGTAAATGAAATTAAAGAGCAATTGCAAACAACGAAAACTGAATTAAAAGATGGTGTATTTATTTTCACCGAAAAAATGTCAATTGCTGATTTTGCACAAAAAATCGGAGTACCTGCTACAGAAATTATCAAAAAATTCTTTATGCAAGGTAAAATGTACAACCTTAACACACTTTTAGATGAAGAGCAAATTGCTGAAATGGCAATTGAATATGGATATGACTTCAGAAAAGAAACAAACATTAATGGTTCAAACTTCCTTGATGAAGTTCAATTTAAAGATGATCCAAAAGATTTAGTTAAAAGATCTCCAATCATCACTGTTATGGGGCACGTTGACCACGGTAAAACTACATTAATTGACAAAATCAGAAACTCAAACATCGTTTCAACGGAAAGCAGTGGAATCACACAACATACAGGTGCTTACCAAATTAGTCACAAAGGTCAAAAAATCACTTTCTTAGATACACCTGGGCACCAAGCATTCACACAAATGCGTGCTAGAGGCGCTAAAGTTACTGATATTGTTGTTTTAGTTGTTGCAGCTGATGATGGGGTTATGCCTCAAACAAAAGAAGCTATTGAGCACGCTAAAGCAGCGAATGTTCCAATGATTGTTTTTGTTAACAAAATGGATAAACCTAACAAAGACCTTGACAGAATTAAAGGTGAATTAGCAGAAAACGATGTTCTTATTGAAGAATATGGTGGAGATGTTCAAATCGTTTACGGTTCAGCACTTAAAGGTGAAGGGCTTATAGAATTATTTGATGCTATTATGTTATTAAGCGAAATTTTAGACTTAAAAGCAAATCCAAAAAGATATCCAATGGGAACAATTATTGAATCACGTGTTGATAAAGGAGTTGGAGTTGTTTCTACAATTATTGTTGAAACAGGAACATTACACAAAGGTGACTTCTTAATCGCTGGTTCAAAATACGGAAGAGTTAGAATGATTACTGATTCTAATGGAAACCAAATTGAAGCAGTCGAACCGGGAGCACCAGCAATCATTTCAGGTCTTAACTATGCACCTGATGCTGGTGATAAATTTGTTGGATTCAATGATGAAAAATTCGCTAAGAAATTAGCTCAAGAAAAAGCTACAGCTGATCGTATGGATTTACTTCACTCAAAAACTATTACAGATCAAAATATTGATGGTAAAAAAATTATCAACGTTATCATTAAATCAGACGTTTACGGTACTTCTCAAGCTATAAAAGATCAAATTGATGGTTTAGAAAATGAAGATGCTATTGTTAAAGTTATCTCAGCAGCAGTTGGAAACGTCAATGATACAGACTTACTTTTAGCTAAAGCGTCAAATGCAGTTATTTTTGTATTTAACTTGAGAGTTTCACAAAATATTAAACAAAATGCATCTGCATCAAACGTTACTGTTATTTCTCACGATGTTATTTACAAAATTATCGAAGATGTTCAAGGAATGCTTGATGGAGAAAAAGCACCCATCTATGAAGAACAAAAAATTGGAGAAGGTCACATTATTCAAATTTTCTTCTACTCAAAAGTTGGAAACATCGCTGGTACAATGTTAGACGAAGGTGTTGTAAGATCTAACTGTAAAGTTAAAGTTTACCGTAAAGGAAAACTTATTCACGAAGGTGTTATTGACTCACTTAAACGTGAGAAAAATGACGTTAAAGAAGTTCTTAAAGGTAAAAACTTCGGAACACACATCAAAGGATTTAATGATATTGAAGCAGATGATGTCCTTGAATTCTATGAAGATGTAAGAGTTAACTAATAATTATCATGAAAAATCTTAAAGATTTAATTACTGATATTCCTAATTTCCCTAAACAAGGCATTGTATTCAAAGATATAGCACCACTATTAGCTAATCCTGATGCATTTACCTATGTCATAAACAAAATGGCACAATTATGCAAAGAAGCAGACATCATTGTAGCACCTGATGCAAGAGGATTTATCTTCGGAACTCCTGTTGCTTATAAACTTAATAAACCATTTGTAATGGTTAGAAAGAAAGGTAAATTACCAGGTCCTACAATTTCTCAAAAGTATGACTTAGAATATGGTGACAATACTTTAGAAATTCAAGATAAAATTCTAAAACCAGGTCAAAAGGCAATCATTATTGATGATGTTTTAGCAACTGGTGGAACTACAAAAGCTATTATTGATTTACTTCAATCTCAAGGTGTAAAAGTTCTAGCTAATGTTGTTTTAATGGTCTTAGATGAACTTGATGGATACAAGAAAATCAGTAAACTAATTGATGTAAAATCAATTCTATAAATTGCAAAATAAAAATACTAGACTTACGAAATCTAGTATTTTTTTACATCACTATTTAGACTTGACTTCAAGGAATAATTCTGTTAATTGCTCTGAATCAACACTTGAAGGAGCTTGGGTCATAAGGTCTTCATTTTTTGAATTTTTAGGGAACGCAATAACATCTCTAATAGTTTTTTGGTTAGCTAAAATCATAATCAATCTATCGATTCCAAGACCAATACCACAGTGTGGTGGGACTCCATATTCAAAAGCTTTTAAGAAAAATCCGAATTTGTTTTGTTGTTCTTCTTTTGAAAGATTGATCATTTCAAACATTTTAGTTTGAACTTCTTCATCATAAATTCTAGCTGAACCTGAACCTAATTCAAACCCGTTAAGAACTAAGTCGTAACTTTTTGCTCTAATTTTTTCTTTAGGTAATTTATCTAAATCTTCTAATGGATTATCAAATTGAGTGAACGGATGGTGAGCTGCTGCTCATTTTCCTGTTTCTTCATCATATTCAAACATAGGTCAGTCAATAATTCATTTGAAGTTATATTCATCTCTAGCTCATCCATATCAAGAATTAAGTTCAACTCTTAATGCTCCTAAAGCTTGTGAAGCATTTTCGAATTTATCAGCACAAATCAAGTATGTTCCTTCACCAAATTGTGAAATTAATTCTTGGACATCTGCTGGATTTAATTTTTGGGCAAAGTTTGTTTCAACAAATTCTTTATTTTCATTAACAACCAAGTAGAATAATGCTTTAACTTTGTTTTTCTTAGCTATTTCTTCAAGTTTCTTGTATTCTTTTTTGTTAATTTTCTCTACAAAATGAAGCAATCTAATTGAAGGAGCTGATGTTATGATGCTGAAATCACTGTTTTTAGCAAATTCAGGAATATCAACAATTTTATTTTCAAATCTAAAGTCAGGTTTGTCTGAACCATAATCTCTAATACAGTCATCAAATCTTACTCTATCAAAAGGAACTTTGATATCAACGTTCATAACTTTTTTCATAAAGTGTTTGAATAAACCTTCAATGTATGATTGGAAGCTAGGAACGTCCATAAAACTTACTTCGATATCTAATTGTGCGAATTCAGGCTGTCTATCTTTACGTGAGTCTTCGTCTCTGAAGCATCTTGCTATTTGGTAGTATTTTTCAAATCCTGAAATCATTAATAATTGTTTGAATAATTGAGGACTTTGTGGAAGTGCATAAAATGCATTTTCTTTATTACGTGTAGGGACTAAAAAGTCTCTAGCACCCTCTGGTGTTGCTTTAGATAAAATTGGTGTTTCGATTTCTGTGAATTCTTGTGATTGTAAGTATTCTCTAATTGCAAAAATTACATCATTACGTAATTTAATGTTATTTTGCATAACATTTCTACGTAAGTCTAAGAATTTATATTCAAGTCTTAATTCTTCTTTAACTTCAATGTCATCTCTAATTTGGAATGGTAATTGTTCTTTAGATGATGATAAAACTTTGTATTCATCAACTAAAATTTCAATATCTCCTGTAGGTAAGTCCGGATTTCTATCTTTTCTTTCACAAACTGTTCCGGTTACTTCTAAAACAGATTCTTTTGTGAATGAAATAGGTGTTTTAAATACTAATTGTGTAATTCCAAATTTGTCACGTAAGTCAACGAAGTTTAATTCACCAAATCTACGTTTGTTAGCTACTCACCCGTATAAAGTAACAACTTGTCCAACATTTTCTAATCTTAATTGATTATTTTTAATTGTTTTTTTCATATTATTTTCCTTCTTCTAATTCTTCAATAAGAAGTGTAACATCAACTAATTTAGAGTCACTGATTGTGATGTGTTCATCGCTATTTTCTAAAATAAAGTTAAGTGCAGAAATGATACCCTCTTCATTTTTTGAGAATGTAACTTTTTCTCCTGTAACCATATCTCTAATGATTAATAAGTTAGGATTAATCATTTTGTCATCATAAACTAAGAAGTCAGCGGTTCTCTTTGCTGCTTTTTCAAATAACTTTTTATTTTTAATTAAAGAATGTTCTGTGTAAACTGATAAACCAGCTGTTGCAATATAATTTTGTCCCATTATAGTACCAAAAGCAATATTATCTTCATCATTTGTCATTGCAATATAAACATCAGCGTGTCTTAATTCTGTATCTGGTTTTAAAATTTCCATCGCATTTTCTCTTACAACACCAACAACACGATCAATTCCCATTCCGAAACCAACACTTGAAATATTATCACCACCTAATTGAGCTATTAAGTTTGAATATCTTCCACCACCAATTAATGTAAGTCCACTTGTTGAACCTTTACCTGCTGTTACAAATTCAAATACAGTTTCATCATAGTAATCGAGCCCTCTAACTAATTCATTTGAAACTTTGTATTCAATATTTGCTGCATCAAGTGCTGTAGTAACTTTTACAAAGTATTCTTTTGATTCATCTGATAAATAATCAGCAATTTTAGGTGCATTTTTAATAAAAGGTTTTTGTGAATCTTCTTTATCATCAAGAATTCTTAAAACTTTTTTGCTTTCTAATCTTTCTTGTGAAATTTCACTTAACTCAGATTTGTAAGGTAATAAGTAGTTATATAAAGCTTCTTCGTATTGTTTTCTACTTAATTCATCACCAATTGTGTTGATTTTTAATTCTCAATCAACCATTAAGTTATCTAAAATGTGTGCAGCTAATAAAATAACTTCCACATCCTTTGTATAAGCTTTTTCACCTACAAATTCAACACCAGCTTGATAGAACTGTCTATATCTACCTTTTTGAGGTTGCTCATATCTGAACATTGGCCCATAGTAAGCAAATTTACTAAATCCATCATTTAATCATTTTTGTTCAATAAGCGCTCTAACAAAAGGTGCAGTTCCCTCAGGTCTAAGTGCTATATCTCTGTCACCTTTGTCTTTAAATTCATACATTTCTTTTTTAACAATTTCTGAATCATCAACAGAACGTCTGAAAAGTGTGGCTTGTTCCATAATAGGCGTTTCCACTAAAACATAACCTGCTTTAGCAACTGTTTCAGTGAACATATCAGTTACAAAATCTTTTAATAAAAACTCTACTGGTGAATAGTCTTTTGTTCCTTTAATTTTTGTAATCATAGTAACTCCTTAATATATTTGGAAATTATACTTTTTTCTCTTGCAGCTTGTTTATTTGTTTAACAATTTTTAAAATTCTTTTTCTGATTTTATTTTTAACTAAATTAGCTCATATAGTTTCTAAAAATGGATGAAATTTATACATATGAGATTGAAATTCAGTTTTGATTTCAATCTCTTTTTTAGCTTTCTTGTAAGAAACACTTGTAATAGTTGAGAATCTTTTACCTTTTGTTTTAACTTGAAAAATGTAATGTTGTTTTGTGTTATCTCAATCAAGTAATTGGAGCTTATCTATTTTTGATTTTTTAAGAAAGCCGGTTGGTTTATTGACTAAATAATCAAAAACATTTTTCATATCTTGAACAGTTTTGTTAATGTATGAATAAACATAGTAAGTTTTATTCATTGATTCAATCATCTTGTTGTATTTAAGTGTAAGTAAGTTATTGTTTTCTAAATACTCTTGCAACATCACGCAGAAGTTAAATAGAAAATCATAATTTTCAAAACTTAAATGTTCATTAATATCATTTGAAAATGAATTTGAATTGTATGCAAATAAAATGTTGTTTGGGTCATCCATTTTATTTTCAAATTCATAAGGAATTTTAAAAGTATTAAGTAAGTTGATAATCAACTCTGAAGCATCTAGTGGAATAAAAATATTTGGTTTATCAGTTAACTTAGTTTCTTTTCATTTTAAATATTGGTTTGAAATGAAAAGATAAGCGATTTGGTCATTATTTAATTCAACAAAGCTATTTTTAACTCTAGCAAATAACTTAATATCATTATGTTCATCCATAACAATAATTAAGTTGGCATTGTAATTAGTTGATAGAGCTCATTTAACAATAGAAAAAGTTGAATTTTTATTTTTTAAATCTTTGTTAAGTGTTGGGTTCAACTTTGAAACCTTAACATTTAAATTTGATAAAAATCTATTAATAATGTAGTTTGATAAATTGTCGCTAATAAGTGTATAAACAACCAATTTGTTGTTTGAACTAAAATCAAATTCATATTTAACTGATTTTAAGAAGTTTTCATAAGCTGAGTCAATAACTTTATCTGAGTTTAAAACAATTGAATAATTTGAATCAGAAACAAATATGTGATCTTTAACTTCATAAAGCTCATTAATTAACTTCTCTTGTTCTTCAAGTGAAATTAATTTATTTTTGTTGTAAATTTTTAAATAAAACTTATTATTAGTTTCTTTGTAATCTAAATAAACTGAATAATCTAAATCCATATTGTTTACAGTTGTATTGATAAAAAAATCATTTAGCTTATCAATATTAAAAGTATAAACGTGGTACTTTTTATCATTTAAAAATCTAATTAATAAATCTTGAAGTTTTGAATTAATATTAACTTTGTTTTTTAATGCAACTAAAACTTTTCTTCTTCTGTTAAAAATTGACTTTCTAGGAAGTGATTTATCAAAAAGTGAAATCAAATTAAGCAATGTATAAGAGTTTAAATTGTTGTAACCAAGTTGATTTTGTGTATCAAATTCAATTCCGTAAACAGTTGATTTTGCTCTTGTGTAAAATTCACCATTTGGAAACTGATTATCAACCTTTCTAACAAATTCATTAATGTCTGAGTTTATTAGTTCTTTGGATTTATAGAAATTAAATCAGTGTTTGATTTTATTGTTAATTTGACTCATTTTTACCTTCCTTAAAATTTATTTTAATTTTATCAAATTAAAAAATTACTTTTCAAGCATTTAGAGTAAAATTAAAAACATAATTATTGATTAAAAAGGAGTTTATTTATGTCACTAAAAGCAGGTATTGTAGGTCTTCCAAACGTAGGTAAAAGTACATTATTTAGTGCAATTACTAAAAAGCAAGTTGAATCATCTAATTACGCTTTTACAACTATTGAACCTAACATTTCATCAGTTCCTTTAATTGATCCAAGATTACAAAAAATTGCAGACATTATCAAACCAGATAAAATTGTTTGAGCTACATTTGACTTTGTTGACATAGCCGGACTTGTTGAAGGCGCATCAAAAGGTGAAGGATTAGGAAATAAATTCTTATCAAACATCAGAGAAGTTGATGCAATTATTCACGTTGTTAGATGTTTTGAAGACAAAAACATCTTGCACGTAGCTAATTCAGTAAATCCTGTAAGAGATAAAGATGTTATTAACTATGAGTTAATGTTAGCCGACTTAGAAACAATTAACAACGTAATTAATAGAGTTACTAAAAAAGCTAAATCAGGTGATAAAGATGGTTTAATTGAATTTAATGCTGCTAACAAAGTTAAAGATGCATTGCTTCAATCAATACCGGCTCGTGATGTTGAACTTGATGAAAACGAATTAAAAGCTGTTAAAGGTTATCATTTACTCACATTAAAACCAATAATTTATGTAGCTAACTTAGGTACAGAACAGTATGCAAATTACAGAGATGATAAACTTTATAATGAGCTTAAAAATTCTTTAAAACCAAATGAAAAAATTATTCCAATTTCAGTTCAATTAGAATCTGAGTTAGTTGATCTATCAGATGACGAAAAAAACGAAATGCTCTCAATGTATGGCGTAGAACGTAGTGGTCTTGATGTTTTAACAAGAGAATCATTTGATCTTCTTAATTTAGAAACATACTTTACAGCAGGTAAAATTGAAGCAAGAGCTTGAGTTTATCATAAAGGTTGAGCAGCTCCTAAATGTGCCGGAATTATTCATACAGACTTCGAGAAAAAATTCATTAAAGCAGATGTTATTGCATATGAAGATTACATCGAATACAATGGTGAATTAGGTGCTAAAAATGCTGGTAAAATGCGTTC
Source organism: Mycoplasma sp. 1199 (assembly GCF_034863365.1). Taxonomy (NCBI): domain Bacteria; kingdom Bacillati; phylum Mycoplasmatota; class Mollicutes; order Mycoplasmatales; family Mycoplasmataceae; genus Mycoplasma; species Mycoplasma sp. 1199. The sequence continues at coordinate 37,234 of NZ_JAYFFA010000003.1, forward strand.
TGAAGGTAAAAACTACATTATGAAAGACGGTGACGTTTGCCACTTCAAATTCGGGAAATAATAAAAAAATCATCATTTTAGATGATGATTGTATGGGGGTTTAGTATAGTGGTAGTGCTGCAGTCTCCAAAACTGAAAGTAAGGGTTCGATTCCTTTAACCCCTGCCAAATTTCAAATAAATTTTCTGGTGTTTTCGAATTACCAGATTTTTTTATTTTTGATATTTATTTTAATAGAAGAATTTAAAAGAATATTTTTGCTAGTTTGTCTAATTATTTGTAAAACTAATATCTAATTTAAGTTAAATTATCAAATTTTGCAATTAAATTTAAAAATTGCTAATTTGTCAAAATAAGCAATAAGAAGAACGTATATAATTTATTATAGTATAGTAAATATAGTTTATAGTAAACGAAAGGATAACACATAACAAAATGAGAGAGAGAGACAACCTAAATTTCGTTCTGAAATTTACACAATAAGTAAATTAAAAGACCTAAAAGGAAAAGGTCTATTGATTATAAACCCTGATTACCAAAGAAATTTTGTTTATAATCCAGAAAAAACATCAAAATTAATAGAATCTGATCTTATGGGTATACCTCTTCCTAGCATATATTTATGCGAAGAAGAAGATGGTCGTTTATCAGTAATTGATGGTCAACAAAGATTAAAAACTCTTATTGACTTTACAGAAAATAAATTTTCTTTAAATAAAAAAATTAATTCAGAAGATTGAAAAAATAAAAAATATACAGAACTAAATTTAGAAGATCAAAAAACCATTAATGAAACTAATCTATATGCATATACCTTGATAAAAGGACAAGATAAGCTGAAATTTGATATTTTTGAGAGATTAAACAAAGGCGCAGTCAATCTAAATGAGCAAGAATTAAGAAATTGTGTTTATCATGGTCAATATAATAAAATGATAAATGAATTGTCCAAAGTAAACCAGGAGAAGAAAAGTAGACAGAAAATAAAAAACTGTCTACTTTTCTATTACTTTTTAAAAGTATCATAATTTTTAAATGCTATTTCAAATAATGCTTTTGATATTTCTGTTGAAATATCATTCAACTCATCTAAAACAGTATCTTTTGGTCTTTTTACATTACCCATTTCCTTAACAACTTTTGGTAAAGTAACAATTAATTGATCACATAACTTTTTAAAAGCAAACTTATCCTCTGTGATAAATTCATAAAACTTATCAATAGACATATGTCTAATTCTTTTAATAATATTTGGATCTTCGATTTGTTTCTTAGAGATTGTAAATTCTTTATCTGTTGTTTTTAATGCAATAACTTCAACCAATGCACATTGTACATTTTCATCATTTGATGTTTTAATTTTCTCTAACATTTTTGAATAAATTTTATCTCTTGATGAACTATTCATTGTATTATGTTTATTTTTCATTTCAACATATAAAGTTAATCCATCTTTTTTAACAATAATATCTCAACCATGATCTGGAACAACACAATTTTCTATATATTTAAAAATGTTTTGATGAAAATAACCGATTGCATTGTTATTGTGCTTATCTCTTTGTCTTTCAATCTCTTGATCGATCAATGATGTAAAACTCTTATTTAAAATTTCTTTATCAAAAAGCAGTTTTATTGGATCGATTACATTGCTATTGAATTTCTTTAAATCAATTGCTTCAGTACCTTTTACGTAGCTATCAACGGTTTCTTTGATGTGATTTGTAAAATCGCTTTCACTAATAAAACTTAAATTATATTTGTAGCTCATATTAGTCATCTCTTTTCATATTTTTTAAAGCTTTGACCATTTGCTTTCCAACACTTTTAGCTAAGTTTACTGGGACTGCATTTCCAATTTGCTTATATTGATTTGCAACTGAACCCTTAAAAGTTCATCCATCTGGAAATGATTGAATTCTTGCAGATTCTCTAATTGTAAATGGTCTATTTTCGAACGGATGGCACCTGTCTGTTTGCTTCATTTGAGGAGTTGTTAAGATAGTTAATGATGGTTCATCAAGACTTAATCTTCTTAAAATACCAGTTCTTCCTCCATATGAATCTCAACTGGATTTCATATATTCCTTTGCTATTTCCTCAGGTATATCTCTTCAATATCCACCTGCTGGGACAAGTGAGAAAATAGCTTCTTTTTCCTTAGAATATTTAGCACCCTCACTAGCAGGAACATCTAATAAAATATCTCTTAAAACTGGTTTCGGATAATGTTTATTTGGGAATTGAAAAACAACTTTGTCAACTAAATCATTACGAATTCCAATTAAAATTAATCTTTCTCTTTTCTGAGCCACATTATAATCTCAAGCATTCAGAACTTGATATTCTAATTTGTAACCTTCATTTGTGAAAATATTGTAAATGACTTCAAAAGTCTTACCATTATCGTGTGAAAGTAAACCTTTAACATTTTCAAATAGGAACATTTTTGGCTTAAGCTTATTAAGGAATAAGGCATAGTTGTAGAATAAAGTTCCTCTTGTATCCTCTAAACCTAACCTTTTGCCAGCATAACTAAAGCTTTGGCAAGGAGCTCCACCTGATAAAATATCTAGTTCTCCTTCTTTTAGATTAAATAACTTGCATAAATCCTCTTGTGAAATTTTTGTTATATCTTCTTGGATAACATTTCATTCAGGTCTGTTGGTTTTCAATGTGTCACAAGCTCATTTATCTACTTCAATTAAGCCTATGTGTTGAATACCGGCTTCTTCTAGGCCTAAAGCTAATCCACCGGCTCCTGCAAATAATTCAATACCTTTTATTTTTTCTCTTTTTTTCATTATTTCAACTCTCCAAATATATATTTTAATTATATTTTAAATTGGCTATTGTTTCATAAAAAAGAGCAGTTAAAAATGAATTCAAAAAATAAAATGAAAAGTCCACTCTTTTAATCTTGAGACATTAAAATTTAATTATTATGAGGAATTAAAACTCTTAAAAAATGGATTTTATAATTTTGAATATTTAAAAAATTCAGATAAAAAAGTCTATGATATTAAATAAACATAAAGAGTGTGGTGAGGTACAGACACTATGACCCACCAGCAACTTATTTGAAAAAACAAGATACAGAGAAGAAATGCGTAATCTATTTAAAGATTCTACATATAGAAAAGAGTTAGGTGCAGAATTTAAAAAAGATACATCTAAATATAAAATCGCAATTGTTTAATTAGATAATAAAGTTATTTTTCATGCTCTTATTAAATTTTCAATAAAAAAAAGAACAGCTAACGCTGTTCAATTTATCTAATAATTAGTATTCTGTCGAATGCTCTAATGAATCGATGCTTAATTCAACAGAAGTTCTTTTTCCAAATGATTCAATTTGAATTGTAGCGATATTTGCGTCTAAGTTTAATGATTTAATTGGACCAATTTCACCTTTAAATGGACCATCTAAAACTACAACTAAATCATTAATTTTAAGTCCTTGTAAGTTTTTACCTAAGTTAAATAAGTGTGTAGCTTCTTCAGCGGCTTTTTCCATTTTTCTAATTTCTCTAGAAGAAACAGGTGTAGGCTTTGCTCCTTTACCAGATGAACCGATGATACCTGTAACATTTTGTGTGTTACGTACAACGTATCAAGCTTCATCTGTCATATCCATATTTGCGAAAATGTATCCAGGGTAAAGATTTGTATATTTAACCTTGTATTCTTGACCTAAACGTCTTTTTTCTAATTCTTTAGCTGTTAAAATAGGTTTTTTAAAGATTTTAAAAGCGCCATCTTGTGTTGCATATTGATTAAATGATTCTGCAACATTTTCAGCAATAATACGGTTATTTAAAGCTTCGATAACTTGTTCTTCTTTTCCTCTAACAGTAGAGATCATGTATCATTTAAAATTATTCATAATTTACCTTTCTAAACTGAACCAAATACTTCTCATAATTTTGTAAATCCAATTGTTACTGCATAAACAAATAAAGCAAATATAGCTGTAAAAACAAGAATTTTAACAAGGTTTATTCAATTTTGTCTTGGAGTTGCTCAACGAACACGTTTAATTTCTTTAACCGTCTTTCTAAAGAAATAAATTTTATTTCTGTTTTCAAATCTGTCTTTTAAAGACATTTTTGCTGTTTCAACTTTTCTAGTTTTTGCTTTCTCATTTTTTCTCATAATTAAACTTCTTCTTTGTGAATTGAGTGTTGTTTGCAATGAGGACAATATTTTTTAATTGCTAAACGTTCTGCATTTCCAGCACTTTTAACTGTCACGTAATTTTTCTTTCTGCATAATTCGCATGCAATTGATACCTTGTTACTTTTCATAGTGTTTTAATTTTACCACAACATTACAATATACATTAAGTAAATGAATGCTATGCAATAGGTTTAATTGAAATTATTTACATGTGCAAAAAACATAACACATTACTTTCTTCATCTAAATATTGATCTCACTTTTGCAAATGCTAAACGCACTCCTAAATTAATTGTTGGGACTAAATTACCTCTAACTAAGCTTAAAAATAATCTATTTCTAAATTGATTCTTAATAATAAGTCCAATAAGCATAATGTTGTTAGAACTAATAAGCTTCATTTTAGGTGTTTTTAGTATAAAGTTGATTGTTTCATTAATGATTTTATTTTGCATTTTAGTCATATTTAAGTTGCTCAATAACTTATCTACATATCTATCAAGAGCTTCAAAATCTCTTCTTGAGAGATATTTATAATCAATCTTGCAATAGGCTAAAATGAATTGAATTAATTTATCCTTATCAGTGAACAATTGTTCTAAAACAATGTTTAGAAACTTCGATGATATTTGTTTGATTAGCGCTTTGTTTTGGATAATAAAACTATTAAAGTAACTTTCGAAGCTAACAAAATGTGAACTTGATAAAAAGTAATCTTTAAAAATAATCATAAATTCATCTAAATCATTTTTTACTAATGAAAAATCTAAATTAAACTCATAATCAATCTTTCTAATATCAATTGGAATCTTAATAAATTTTCTTTTATTTAACTCTCCAAGCATAAAATGAATTAAATCAATTATCTCTTCTTTGAAATTAGGGTACTTTTCAAAGAATTTTTTTGTTATATCAAACAATGTTTTTTCATTTGAAACTAAAAAGAATTGTCAAAACTTATTAAGGGAAATGTTTTTGTTTCTAGTAAAGAATTTTTCAACATTATCAATCAATGTAACAAACTCTTGATTATTAGCTAAAAAGTCAATTAATGTGTCTGTGAATTTTAGTGAACTGAATTTATTTTCAATATATTCAAGCACGTTTTCGTCATGGAAAATCTTACCAATGAGCGACATAACATTCTCATTTAGAATTGCGCTGAAATTAAGTGTGATATCTAAACCTTTAGTTAGTTTCTCAGTAATCAATGAATTGCTAATTGTGCTTATATAAATTCTAATTAGCGAACCTTCTAGAACGCCTAATTCTTTGTATCAAGTTTGAACAAGATCAATAATTTTGTTATCCGGGTATATTGGAATACTTCTAAATTTAGTTCAAGTAAATTTATTTAAACGATGCTCTTTAGCAAAATTTAAATAAAGTTTCTTCCCAATGTATTTATAACATTTCTTACTGCAGTGAATATCTAAAAACAACTGATATCATTTGCGTTCATTTCTTAAACATTGTTCAAAGTCAAATATTTCAACATATTTAGTATTTGTTGCTGCTGAAACTTCTGTAAAAATATTCTGAAATACCTTGTATATAGATTTAAAAATAGAATAACTCTTGTTTAAAAGATTATCTTTATTTTTAAGAATCAACTTGTTAAGTACAGGTAATGAAGCAATAGGATAATCGACTAAATAGATTTTGCAATTTGTATTAACTTCTTTAATTTTGTTAACTAAAACAATATATTCATTAATGATTTGCTGTGTTGTACGTTTAACATTTTTCAATAAATCATCAATTTGTTTATTTTGAAGGTAGTAATCTTTTTGAGACATTACTTCAACTAAGTCTACATAGGAAATACTGAATAAAAATTCAATTCCACTAGAGTTTATAAATAAGTAATCTGCTTCCTTAATTTCTTTTAAATATGAATCAAAATCATAATTAAAACAAGTGTGATTAAATTTTTGAGCTAAAACTTTATTTATGTGCATTAGCTCTCTTGTTTCATCCGTAAAATCTTCACCAGAAACGATATTAATTCAAGTACTAATCTTGCTTGCTGATAGGCCTAAATTGCTATATTTAATGTCTAAATTTCTACCAACATTCTTCTGAATTAACTCAATGAAATAGTCTGAATAAGCATAACCTAACTCATCTAAATTTCCATATGTTCCAGTTCCTTGAGATAAATCAAAACCTTGCGCTATTGAGTCACCAATAAATACAAATTTTTTATTTCTAAAATTGCGATTATTCATATTACTAAAATATTAGCACATAATATAAAAAGAAAAAATTTACAAACGGAGGATATAAAAACCACTTAACTTAAAAAAGTTAAGTGGAAATCTAATAGACATTGTAAAAAATTAAATAATAAAATTAAAGAAAGGTGTTTGACATTTAACAGAAAATGTCTAACTGATGAGAGAAGAAAAAATAATGAATTTCGGTTCATTTAGAACCAATTTTGTATTTCGCATTTAATAATAAAGTCTTATATTGAATAAAAGTTAATAAATGGATAAATATAAGAAAGTGAAATACTTTTCAAATGTTGAGAAAGGAATAATCCAACAAATAAACTAAAAACCATATTATATTTTGTTTAAAACACTATAAAAATTTAATGAAAACCAAATTGAGTAATGAAGAACATAAACTGGAAAGTGAAAAAGAGTTCAGTCCCCACAACATAAAAGAAGATAACCGTAATTTTGAGAAATACCCCAAAATTTACACTAATAAAATAAAAAGCAACAAGAGAAAACATATTAATTAAACTTACGAATTTTCCTTAACCCTTAAAACTTAAATTCAAGTTTAATTAATTTTGACCATCCCACACACTCCCCCAAGCGATCGAGATGATACGTTTTCATAACCTAACACTTACCTAATGTTATTAATATGCAAGAATTAATAATTATTGGAAATAAAATCCAAGTGAGTTTACCTAAAATACGGAAAAAACATAGATAGAATCAAAAAAGGTCTATACATGCATATTTTGTAAGTGAAAAAATAAAATAAATATAGAAGGGACTAAATCGTCAGAGAGTAAAAACGATTTGTCTGAAAAAAATATAAACAATAATGGAGCAACAAGCAAAATATAGCTTGTTTATAAAAAACATAACATATTAAAGAGATTTTAAAAATCAACACAAAATAATTTGAAAAATCTACTGCGTTTTATACCATAAAAACATTTCATAAACTTATGTAAATATACGATAAATATATATGAGAAAGAAGAATTAAAAATTTGGACATATAAATTAACATAAGCTCTATTTAACTTGATATCAATGTAGTAATAAGGTTGTTCGAACAAATAATGTCAATATCAATTGATGAACCAACATTTAAATCTGTTGTTTTCATAACTGAATGTTTCTTTTTATAACTACTATTTAAAAAATGATTTCTTGAGTGCATTTTTTGAGTTTTAATTTGATAATCAAGTTGTTTTGGACTATGTGAGTTATCAACTACACTATTTTCCATGTCTATTAGAATTTTTTGTAAATTTACCCTTTTATTAGCTATACCATCATCAAAAATATATTGAGAGTTAATTTCTGAGTGGAAGAAATTCAGGGTCTTTAACTTTAATTTATTTCAAATGAATGATTCGAAATGAGAATAGGATTTAAAATCCTTACAAAAAACTTCTGAAGAAACTTCTAGAAAAATTCCTAAAAATTCATGAAGTATAACATTTTTAATTTCTGCTGGCTCAATAGATACCTTACCAAAGACTCAACTAACTTTTCTAGACAAAACATCTATTGACTTACTGTGCTGTATACTGAAAGCAGAAATGATTTTTGAAACTGAATAATACTTGTCATTTTCGAGTTTCAAAAATTCAGAGAGAAACTTATCGTTCAAATGATATTTTCTTATCATTTAGTTAATGCATCGAACACAATAATACCTGTTGCTACTGATACATTTAAAGATTGCACATTCCCCCTTTGTGGAATATAAATTGTTTGATCTGTGACTGAAAGCACACTTTTTGATACACCATCACCTTCGTTACCTACAACTAAAATTGTAGGTCTGTCGTATTCCACCGTTGTGTATGGGAGAGCTTTTTCATCTAATACAGTTGAATAAACTCAATAACCTCTTTTTTTGAGTTGAGTTAAGGCCGCATTAAGACTATTAACTCTGTAAAAATTCATATTTACAAATCCACCTGATGAAACCTTTAACACAGTTGAATTAATTACAGCTGCATTATCTTTAGGGAAAATAATATGCTTAATTCCCCCAGCATTTGCTGTTCTTATAATTGCACCAAAGTTATGTGGATCTTGAATTTTGTCCAACACAAGAATTGGTGAATTATCCTTATGCAATCTTCATAAATCGTCTAGTCCCTTGTAATTAACAGATTTTAAGATTGCTTTAAAACCTTGATGGTTTTCTTTTGTTTCTTCATCTAAAGTTTTCTTATCAGTGATAACAATTTTTATACCCCTTAAAGTGTTATCATCTTTAAAATACTTCAAACTTCCTTCATCAGTTAAGTGTATTTCAGAAATATCTAATTTATTATTGACACAGTCAATAACAGAATTTTTCCCATACACAATTAATTCTCCCACTTTTTTAGTGGTCATATCATATTTTTTTTGTTTTTCGTGTAATTTTTTCATATTTACCCTATATTAAATTATTTTCAATCAATTCGTTTCTTAATTTGTCAGCATTTTGATAATCTTTTTGAGCTAAAAACTCTTGTCATTTTTGATAAATTGGAACATATTTTTCGTAATCGAATTTATGAAATTCAAAGCCTAACTTATCAAAAATATATACTAATGTACCTATGTCCAAGGTGTTTTTGTCTTTATTAATATTTTTAATTAGATCATTAATAAGTTTATTAAATTCAGAAAATCTCTGCTCAAAAATATATGTGAATGCTTCTTTAGCTAATTCATTGTTAATTTGTGAATCGTTTTGTTTGTTTAATAGTGCATTTAAGAAGTAAATTTTGCTAATTTTCTTGAAAATCACTTCAACATTATTAATTAAATTCTCATCAATATTGATCAAACCTGTAAATGAGTTTAATAATAAGATCATTTTAAAATAGTCAGCTGAATAATTTTTAAGAAAGTCAGAAGCTAAAATTACGTTTTGTAATGACTTGGACATCTTAATTCCATTTAAATTAATTTGACCTGTTCTTAATCATTTATTTGAAAGTTGTTTTTGATTTAAAGCATAGAATTGAATATTTTCATTTTCATGGTGTGGGAATGTTAAGTCCATCCCTCCTCCGTGAATATCTAAACCAGAATCTCCAAAATGTTTTTCAATTAAGGCAACACATTCTGTGTGTCATCCTGGTCTACCTTCGCCAAAAGAAACATTGTATTTAACACCCTCAGCTGTGTTTTTTCATAAAGCAAAATCAGCAGGTGATTTTTTATTTGAAGAAAGTTCACTATCTTCAAATTTCATGTTTTCAATTTTTTGATTTGAAACAATACCATAGTCATTTTGGTTTTTTATGACATCAAATCAAACATTACCTTCATTATCTAAATATGCATTATTCGATTTGATTAATCTTTGAATGAAGTTATCAATTAAATCAATGTTTTTGGTTACGTATTCAATATCAGTTATAGTTTCAACACTGAATTGTTTAAGTAAATCTAAATATAAATTACCATACTTTTCTGATACTTGAGTTTCTGAAACACCTTGCTCTTGGGCTTTTTTGATAATTTTGTCATCAATATCAGTAATATTATGAACAAATTTATATTCAATTCCTAGTTGCTTTGCAGCTTTTAAAATTAAGTCCATAGTTACAATCGGTCTCATATTTCCTATATGAACATCATTGTAAACTGTGGGTCCACATACATATATTTTTAACATATTGTTATTATAATAAAAAATAATATTTAATTACCATTTTATATAAGCAAAATTAACTTTTATAACTATGTGTAAGGTAGATAAAACTAGTTGTTTCCTAGCTATATAAAAAATATTTTTTAATATAATAGATATATAAAATATATCTATAAATAAGGAGGATTATGACGCTAAAAGAACAGTTAAAACAAAATATCATTGACGCAGTTATAGAGTTGCAAAATGAAGATTTTGTTAATAAGGATTTTAATGTTAAAGATTTAGTTTTTAATATCACTCAACCTAATGTTCCTGACAATATTAACATCGATCAAGTTGTTTATGATTTTAGTACAAATATTGCATTTATTTTAAAAAATCATTGTGCTGTTAAAAATCCAATTGAAGTAGCAAATAAATTGGTTACTAAAATGTCAAATTCAAATATCTACCAAAAAATAGACATTGCTGTGCCTGGATTTATAAATATTGTTTTAAGCAATCAATTATTTTTATCAACAATACAAAACATTAACTTAAATCCAGCAGAATATGGAGCTGACTTTATTAATAAAGAACATGTTAATGTTGAATTTGTTTCAGCTAACCCAACAGGATTTTTACACGTTGGTCATGCTAGAGGTGCTGTTTATGGGGATTCTTTAATTAGAATTTTAAGACATGCTGGTTACGATGTTGAAGCCGAATATTATGTAAATGATGCAGGTAATCAAATTAATGTACTTACAAATTCAGTTTATGTAAGATATCAAAACTTATTTGGTATTGATGCACAATTACCTGAAGATTGCTACAGAGGTCAAGATATAGTTTGATGTGCTACAAAAATTAAAGAAAAATATGGTGATTATTTCTTAAATGCTGATGAAGTTAAATTAACTGAATTATCAACTGTGGCTAAAAATATTATGCTTAATAAAATCAGAGAAGATCTTGGTAGATTAAATGTTTCATTTGATACATTTGCTTCTGAAAAAGCAATTAAAGAAGATGGCTTAATTGAACCAGTTCTTAAAAAATTAAGCAAATACACATACACAGAAGATGGTGCATTATTCTTAAAAACCAAAGAATTTGGCGATGATAAAGACCGTGTGCTTATCAAAGCTGATGGAAATTATACTTATTTCTTACCTGATATTGCTTATCACGAACTTAAGTTCCAAAAGTCACCTAAACTTATTAATATCTGAGGAGCAGACCATTCAGGATACATTCAAAGAATGAAAATTGCGATGCAATGCTTAGGTTACAATCCAGATAATTTAGATATATTAACTATTCAATTAGTAAGATTAATCAAAGATGGAGAAGAATTTAAAATGTCTAAAAGAGCTGGTACAGCAGTTACTTTGCAAGATCTTTTAGATTACTCTTCAGCTGACGCAGTTAGATTTATGATGCTCACTAGGGAAATCAATAATAAATTTGATTTTGATATTGATGCAGCTAACTCAACTGATGTTAATAACCCTGTATTTATAGTTCAATACGCTCACTCAAGAGCTGTATCATTATTAAATAGATTAAAACAAGAAGAAGTTAATAATCAAATTAACTTTACAAATAAAGCTAAAAAACTTATTATTGAATTAGACTCATTCCCTGAATTAATTAAAACAATTGTGTCAACTTCAAAAGTCAACTTATTAACACAATACTTAATTAATTTAGCTAAATCATTTAACAGTTTTTATGCTGAAACTAAATTATTAGGTCATGAAGATGAAGCAACATATGCTCACCTTATCAAATCAGTTCAAGCGATTTTAGCTCTTGGACTTAGCTTAATTGGTGTTTCTGCACCTTTATCAATGTAATTAAAGGAGAATTTATTATGTACAAAACAATGTTAGAAATCGCATACGAATTAGTATCATCACGTCCAACAGACGAATTTGCATTTATGGAAATCTTTGACACTGTTGAAGACGAGTTAAGATATGACTGAGAAGACAGATTCGTTTCAATGAACACACCGTATGAAAAAGTTAGAGAAAGAAAAATTGGTGAGTTATACCGTTTATTAACGGTTGATAAAAGATTCAACAGACTTGCAAACGGAAACTGAGAATTAAGAAATATCTAATAAGTAGGTTTTTATGTCATTAGTTAATGCGAAAGATATGCTCAAGAGAGCTAAAAAAGGTAAGTACGCAGTTCCTCATTTTAATATTAATAACTTAGAATGAACAAAAGCAATTCTTACAACATGTCAAGAAATGAATTCACCTGTTATTTTAGGAGTTTCTGAAGGAGCACTTAAATATATAGGTGGATATGAAACTGTAACAGGTTTAGTTTCAGGTCTTATTAAGGACTTAAAAATTTCAATTCCTGTAGCTCTTCATTTAGATCACGGTTCATTTGATGCTTGTGTTAAAGCTATTGATTCAGATGGTTTCACTTCAATTATGTTCGATGGTTCACACCTCCCATTTGCTGAAAATAAAGAATTAACTCAAAAACTTGTTTACTTAGCTCAAAGCAAAAATATGACTGTTGAAGCTGAGGTTGGTTCAATCGGTGGTGAAGAAGATGGTGTTATTGGAAACGGTGAAATTGCAGATATTGAAGAAGCTAAACAATTAGCTGCTGAAAAAATCACAGTTCTAGCAGCAGGGATCGGAAACATCCACGGTAAATATCCAAAAAACTGTCAAGGTCTTAATTTTGAAGTTCTTGAAAAATTATCAAGTGAAACTGGTTTAGGAATTGTTCTTCACGGTGGTAGCGAAATTCCACTTGACCAAATCCAAAAAGCAATCAGTTTAGGTGTTACAAAAATTAACATCAATACCGATTTACAATTAGCAAACCACGCTGCAATTAGAGAATTTATTATTAGCAACAAAGATCTTGAAGATAAAAATTATGATCCTAGAAAACTTTACAAACCTGGTTATGAAGCTATGTGTAAGGTAATTAAACAAAAAATATTAGAGTTCGGATCAAATGATAAAGCTTAGCATCATCTTGATGCTTTTTTATACACATTATTTCTAAATAGGAATAAAATTATATTTATATACAAATAGAAAAGAGACAAGATGAAATTTAAAAAATTATCTTTATTCAGTTCACTTGCGATTTTACCAGTCGCTACTACATTATCTATTTCATGTGGTAATAAAAACGATGTTCCAAAAGAACCATCAAATCCTATTAATAATGCAAATAGTGAACTTATCCAAAAACTAGAAACAGTTAAAACTAATTATTCAACTGACAATAATTTGGTTGAATTAGTTGACGGCTACAAAAATAAAATAAACTCAAACAGTACTAATCAAGATTTATTAACTCAAGCAGGAAACGTTGTAAAAGTTTTTGATAGTGCTAATGAAATGACTGCTGAAATTAGACATCAATGATTTTTAGGTTCAAAAACGTATAACAATTTAACTGAAACATCAAGATTTTTAAGACAAACTTATGCAAATGAGCAAAACTTAATTGAATCGCTTAATAAAATTGATGTAAATTTAGAAGATTATAAAAGTAAATTATTTTTAGCTTTTGCTAGTCAGCAAGAGATGGATTACTTATCATCATTAAATTTACAAACAAGTTTAGGTTTTAGCACAACAATTAAAAAAACATTACCACAAAACTATGCTGTTGTTGACATGTCAGGAATTGTTGATGGCGACACATTATATGGTGCATATATGAATTTAGTTAGTGGTATTCAACCTGGAACTCAATCAACTAATCGTCGTAATGGTAAAAGTCTAGGATTAAGATCTAGAGGAATCGATACTCCTGAAACAGATAAAGGTTCAAATTCAGATGAATTAGCTTCAAAAGAAAATTATTGAGCTCATATTTCTAAAAAATACTACGTAGAACAAGTTCAATCACATGGTTTCTTCTTCTACTTTAATAAGTTAAAAGAAGATGATTATGGAAGATGAGTTGTACTCTTATATCCAGATGAAAGAAAAAATCCTGATTTAGAGTTTGGGAACCAGCTTATTAGAGCAGGTTTAGCTAGAGTTGCTTACATTACATTAGACCCTTCAGATACAAAATTCTACGCAGAAACTGAAGAAGAACAAACAATGTATCACACAATTAAGAACTCTCAAAATTATGCAAAAGAAAATAGATTAGGTTTCTGAGTTGACCCAATCGAAGATGTATTTTATAAGAACCCTAGAAAGAACTGATAATTCGATCAAGCGAAAGCTTGATTTTTTTATCTAGTTTGATTAGCTTAAATTATGCATATTACATATGCATATGTCGGTTAGTAAAAATAGACATTTTTTCACTTTTATCATAGTGTACAAGCTGCAAAAGTAAAAATGTACTTGCAAAAATATAACAATCTATTTTTCTTAAAAATCTATATAATATTTTAATAAATATGTAATATTTATTAAAATTTACATTCACACATGGAGGTATAGATGTCTGAAGTTAAAAAAGAGCATAATTATGATGCAAGTAATATTCAGTTTTTAGAAGGATTAGAACACGTTAGAAAAAGACCCGGTATGTACATTGGGTCAACATCTAAATCGGGTTTACACCACTTAATTTGAGAAATTGTAGATAACTCTGTCGATGAAGCTATGGCTGGTTTTGCCAACAGAATTGATATTATCATTACACAAGATAACTCAATTATTGTTGAAGATAATGGTCGTGGAATTCCTGTCGATACACACGCAAGATTTGGAATTAGTGCACTTGAGGTTGTTTTAACAAAACTTAATGCTGGTGGTAAATTCGAATCTAATGCATATAAAGTTTCTGGTGGACTTCACGGGGTTGGAGCTAGTGTTGTTAATGCTTTATCAGACTCATTTAAAGCTTGAGTTAAAAGAAATGGAAACTTATACTATGCAGAGTTCGCTAATGGTGGAAAAACTATTAAGTCAACAGAAGTTATTGAAAAGCTTGCTAACCCAAATGAAACAGGAACAAAAATTCAATTCCATCCTGACTATTCAGTTATGGAAGAATTACCATTTGATAAAGAAATTATTTTAGACCACGCGAAGCAAATTGCACACCTTAACAAAGGTTTATATGTTTCAGTATCTGACTACAGAGATAACACACACTATGAATTCTTATATGAAAATGGAATTATTGACTACGTACACGAATTAAGCGACGGTTACAAGCCAGTTACACCTGTTATTTATGCAGATGGAGAATTTGCTGTTAAAAATAATAAAGATGAGGATGTTGTTATTGGTGTTGAAGTCGGTATGCAATACTTATCTGATTTATATCGTGGAAACATTATTTCATATACAAACAACATTTCAACACATGAAGGCGGTTCTCACGTTTCTGGTTTCTATGATGCTTTAATGCGTTTAATTAATAATTATGCAATTGAAAAAGGTGTTATTAAATCTGAAAGTGACAAATTTACTCGTGACGATTTAATTGAAGGTGTTACAGCAGTTATCTCAATCAAACACCCTGATCCAGAATTTGAAGGACAAACAAAAGGAAAATTAGGTTCAAAAGATGCTCGTCAAGCTGTTAACAGAGTGTTTAGTCCAATTTTAGAAAGATTCTTAAATGAAAACCCTGCTGATGCTAAGAAAATTATTGAAATTGCATCTATGGCTAAAAAAGGACGTTTAGCTTCTAATGCAGCTAGAGAAAATGCGAGAAGAAAAAATGTTTTCGAATCAGGTGGATTACCAGGTAAATTAGCTGACTGTACATCTAAAAATCCTGAAATTTCTGAATTATATATTGTCGAAGGGAACTCAGCTGGTGGTTCGGCTAAAATGGGTAGAGATAGAAAAACTCAAGCTATCTTACCATTAAGAGGGAAAATTATTAACGTCGAAAAATCTCGTCAAGAAAAAGTTCTTTCTTCAGAAGAAATTTCATCATTAATGACAGCTATTGGTACAGGTTGAGGGGAAACATTTAACATCAACAAATTAAGATACCACAAGATTGTTATTATGACTGACGCCGACGTCGATGGTGCTCACATTAGAACTTTATTATTAACATTCTTCTACAGATACTTTAGACCTTTAATTGAGTATGGATTTATTTACATAGCTCAACCTCCTTTATACAAAATTCAACAAAATAAATTTGTTGAATACGCTTTCAACGATAATCAAAAAGACGAAATAATCGCAACATTAAACCCTAGTCAAAAAATTACAATTCAACGTTACAAAGGACTTGGAGAAATGGATCCTGAACAACTATGAGAAACAACTATGGATCCTGAACGTAGAAAAATGCTTCAAGTGCAAATTGAAGACATTTACAAATCAGATTCAATTTTTGAAACCTTAATGGGAGAAAGAGTTGAACCGAGAAGAGAATTCATTCAAAAGAATGCGAAATACGTAAAAAATATCGATTTATAATTTCAAAAATGCACATCCAAAAATGAACTGGATGTGCTTTTTGTTCACCAAAATTTAGGATTAGATTTAAAACTTTATTGCAACTAATTTTCAACAAAAATTACAAAATCCTAAAATTACATGAATGGAATATATAAAATTTTTTAAACCTCAAAAATAAGGAAAAACTTTTATCACTTACACACTATTATAAAAGTCAAAAATTATTTTAAAAAAATATTTTTATGCTCATAATTTTATTTACTAAAAAGGAATATGATATAAGTGCGACAAGTATATTGTCGCAACAAAAGGGAAATTCTTTTATATATCAAAAAAATATTCTATTATTTTAAAATTTTATTTATTCAGTCACAAAATAGACAGACATTTATTAATATCATTTATTATTAATTATTAAAATTATTAGGTTTTTTATACAAGTTTATTATTATCAATAAAGATATTCACTATATTTTTGTTATAAATTATATTTAGTTGTTTTAACTTTTTATTTTTATCATTATTTTATAGAGTAAATTTTGTATTTACACTTCTTTAAAATAAAGAAATTTTAATCATATTTATTTGAGTAATTTTGTAAATTTAAACACACAGTTCGTCATATATAAATTTTAAATTTTCAAAATATTAACTATCTTTTATTAATTAGTAGATATTAATATTCTTGGGTATTTCCATAGATTACTCCTTTATTAAATTTTATTTTTCAATTAAATAATTTGGTTCGAGAGTCGTCACTTGAACCAATCATAAAATATACATATAATATCCTATTAGCACATCCAATTTAATGGTACTTGGATGTGTTTTTTATACAAAAAAAGATGCAAAAGCATCTACATTTTGTTCATTTTTTCCTCAATTTTAAGCAAATTATTAATTGCTTTATTAACTGCATCAGTTGCAGCTTGTCTACTTGTGACCATCACTTCAGCAACTTCTGCATATGATAAATCTTGTTCATAATATAACTTAAAAACTTGTTGTTGATTTTGAGTTAATAAATTACCATATTTATCAAATAACTCTGTGTATTTAATTACGTTTTCTAATGACTTATTGTTCATTATCAATTAATGCTTTTGTCATTTGATAAATAAATAATTCAAGATCAAATTCTTGTAAGTCATCTAGTTTTTCACCTAAACCAACATATTTAACATCAAGATCATATTCATCTTTAATTGATAAAACAATTCCACCTTTTGATGTTCCATCCATTTTGGTGAGAATAATTCCAGTTAAGTTAGCAATTTCTTTGAAGTTTCTTGCTTGAGATAATCCATTTTGACCTGTAGTTGCTTCAAGAACTAATAATGATTCATGTGGTGCTGAAGGTTCAAATTTTCTAATAACACCAATCATTTTTTCAAGCTCTTTCATAAGGTTAACTTTATTTTGCAATCTACCGGCAGTGTCGATGATTAATAAATCATAATTTTCTTCTTTAGCTTTAGAAACTGCTTGATAAACAACACTAGAAGGATCAGCTCCTTCGTGAGCAGGTTTAACAATTTCTGCGCCAATTCTTTGTGCTCAAACACCTAATTGATCAACAGCACCGGCCCTGAAAGTATCAGCAGCAGCAATTAAAACTTTTTTACCTTCTTTAACATATTTGTTTGCTATTTTAGCAATAGAAGTTGTTTTACCTGATCCATTAACACCAACAAAAACAAAAACATTTAATCTACCAACTTCATAGTTCAGATTTGTATTAACAACCGAGTTGTTTGTGTAAATTGTAAACATTTGATCTGCGACAATTTCTCCAATCATTTTTGGATCGTCAATATTGTTTAATCTAATTTCTTGTTTAATTCTTTCTACCATAACATCAACTAATGAAGCATTAATATCAGACATAATCAATAACTCTTCAAACTCATCAAAAAAGTCTTCATCAAGTTTTACGTGTCTATTTTGTAGCTCTAAAAGTTTTTTTCCAAATGATGCAGAAGAATTTAAACCTTGTTCATATTTCTTAAATTTCTCACTTGTGATTATTTTCTTATGCTCTTTTTTGTCTAATTCTTCTTGAACTTGTTCAACATCTTTAGGTTTTCTATTGAAAACCTTATTTACTAAATTTTTAAAAAATCCCATATCTATATTTTACTTTATAAATCAAAATATCACATCAGCTAAATAAAACTAAAACCATAGTTTGCAAGTCGTAAAAATAAAAATATATTTGTGCTTTATATTGAGTATAGGTATTTAAATATAGTAAAATAATTTTATGAGTAGTTTAGTAATGGTAGCTATGCAAGTAATATTTACTTTAATCATTTATTACTGTGCATATAGATTAATCAATTGCCTTAAATTAATTAAGGGTAGATTTGCATACAAAGATATGCAAATGAAATCAATTTATTCAGCATTAGCTGGATTTGGCTTCTTTGCAATTAGCTTAATTTTATTTGTTTTAAATGCTACAGAAGTAATTAAATTAATTGGTTCACAAGTTAATGAAAAAACAAAAACAGCCGAAACAGTCACGCTTTCATTCAGTGCAATTTCAGTTTCATCAATAGTATTCTATTTATCTTGTGTTATGCTTGCAGTTTTAATTTCATTTATGATTATTGTGATTGTATTTGTTCAAAAATCAAGAATTCAAATTTCTAAGAAAGAGTTTGATGAGTTTGATATCGAAAAATATGACGTTAACATTCTTGGTTCATTCACAAGAGCAAACAAATATTCAAGAAACATACCTGTAACATTCAAGGATCAAGTTGGGAATATGTTGTTTTTTAAGAAATTTGGAACAAAAATGTTTTTAAGCAAAATTGTAGATCAATCAATTTTCTTTATTTCACAGTCACCGTATGTTAATAAAGTTTATGAACAAAATGAAGTGACTTTTACAGAAGATACATTGTTAGCTTCACATTTTAACAATAACAAAGAATATATTCTTTTTGTGCTTAAATCAGCACAAAAAGAAGTGTCAGTTATTAACAAAATTGATGAAAAATTATTTGAGGAAATAGTACTTAAAAAGTTTGCATAAAGAGCTTAAATGCTCTTTTTTTGTAATAAATTAATATAATTAATTTATTATGCTAAAATAAAAAGGAATTTAAAGAGGTACGTAAAAATGAGTGTTGATAGAGAAACTAAATTATTTAAAAGAATGAAAATTCTCGCAATAAATGATGATGTTGAATTGAAAAAAGAATACGAATGGTTATATAAAACGTTTTCAAACACTTCTGTTTTCATCCCAAAATACATCAACACCATTTCAAACACTAAAACAATACCCAAATCAGATTTGTATAAACCTTACGAACAAATCTTAAAAATCAAAGAGCAATTAAATAAGCTTGAATTAAATCTTGAAATCAATTCAATTGACTTCACGGATGATTATGTAATTTTCGATAATAATCTACCTGAATTAAAATATGTCCTAAATTCTCTTTATCCAGAGAACAATAAACAGGAAGATACAAAAAGTACAAAAATCAATAAAAATAAAATAAAACTTTAAAGAGGGAAATATGAGAAAAGTTAATATAGCTATTGATGGTCCAAACGGCGTTGGTAAATCAACTGTTTCTAAAAATCTTGCTCAAAGATTAGATTACACTTTTATTAACAGTGGTTCAGTTTATAGAGCAATCACATTAAATGCTCTTGAACACAATATTTTAACAACTGATACAGCAGGTGTAATTAAATCTCTTGAAACAATCAACATTGAGTTATTGCCTAACGATATAACTTTATTAGATGGAAATGATATCTCACTCAAAATTAGGGCTGACTATATTTCAAAAGTCACTCCTACTGTGGCTAAAATTCCTGAAGTTAGAGCATTTGTTGTTAAATTTATTCAGCATATGACTTTAAGACACAAGGGTTACATCATTGATGGAAGAGATACAACTTTCAGAATTCTACCTCACGCTGAAGTTAAAATTTTCTTATGAGCTACACCAGAAGTCAGAGCACAAAGAAGATATGAACAAAACAAAATGTTAGGTTACAACACAAACTACCAAGAGGTTTTAAAAGAAGTTGAATTACGTGATCAACAAGATATCCATAGAGAAGTTGATCCATTACATAAAACAGAAGATGCTATTTATATTGATTGTACTGAACTAACAACTGAAGAAGTTGAAAACAAAATTATTGATATTGTTAACCAAAAATTAAAAGCAAAGAAGGAACAAAATGCGTAATACAGTTGCAATTGTAGGGAAACCAAATGTAGGGAAAAGTACTTTTTTCAATAAGCTTGTAGGAAGAAAAGTTTCTATTGTCCACGACCAACCTGGCGTTACACGTGACAGACTTTACGAACGTATTGTTTGAACTGGTCACGAAATTAAAATCATTGACACTGGTGGAATTGAAATTGAAAACAGACCATTCCAAGAACAAATTCAAATCCAAGCTAAAATCGCTATTGAAGAAGCTGATGCAATCATCTTCTTATTTGATGGAACTAGTGAAATTACAAATGATGACTTATTCATTATGAACATTTTACGTAGATCTAAAAAACCAATCATTGCTGTAGCTAACAAACTTGAAGACACACAACAATTTGATTACTCTTGATATAGTTTAGGAGTTGATCACATTTATCCAATTTCAGCTCTTCACGGAGAAGGGATCGGGGATGTTTTAACTAAATGCATTGAAGTTTTAGATTATTCAGACCCTGAAGAAATCGATGCATTTAATTTAGCTATTATCGGAAAACCTAACGCAGGTAAATCTTCACTTTTAAACAATTTAGCTAAAGAGGAGCGTTCAATTGTTTCAGATATTGCCGGTACAACCCGTGATTCAGTTACATCATTAATTGATATTGATGGAAAAACATACAATGTTATAGATACTGCCGGTATAACTAAGAAGTCAAAATTAGTTGAATCAGTTGACCACTATGCACTTATGCGTGCTATGAACTCACTTTCAGAAGCTGATTTATCACTTATCGTTATTGATGCTACACAAGAAGAAGTTTCACACTTTGATTCAAGAATTATCGGTTATGCATTAGATAATGAAAAACCAGTTATCATTGTAATTAACAAGTGAGACTTGATCGAAAAAGAAACAAACACAATGACTGAATATGAAAAAAGACTTAGAAACAAATTCCACTTTGTTCCATGAGTTCCATTTGTATTTATTTCAGCTAAATACAATCAAAGATTAAACAAACTTTATGACACAATTAACTTAGTTAGAACAAACTTAGAACGTCAAATCAAACCATCATTATTATCAAACTTAATCTTAGAAACTCAAATTATTCAACCTGCTATTCCATTCAATGGTGGTAGATTAAATATCTACTTTGCAAGACAAGAAAAAGCAAAAGTTCCTACATTCACTTTCTTTGTTAACAATAAAAAATACTTACACTTCTCATATCAAAGATTCCTTGAAAATCAATTGCGTCAAACATTCGATTTTAGAGGTTGTCCTATTAAAATGAACTTCAAAAACAAGAAAGATGCTATTGAATAATTAAAAACCATGCATATGATTTCGATCATATGCATTTTTTATCGAAACATAAAACTCTATTAATAAAGTGAGAAAGCAAAATTGAAATAAAAAAGATAGCTTGATGCTATCTTTGAATAAATTAATTAACCTTCTTAATATCTTTTCATAAATAAGGAAATCTTTTTGGTGTATTTTCTAATTTCTTAATTGAGACAATGTAATTTTCTCTATCAATATTCTCATCAATAAAAGGTTTTACTGAATATTGAACTTTAACATCTTTTAAAATGTTCTTTGCGTCATTAAGTTCTTCATTAGCTTTTTTACCTTTTAATAAAGATAATGAACCATTAACTTTAACTAAGTGTAAAGCAGCCATACTTAAAGCTTTTACAGTTGCTACAGCTCTTGCTGTAACAACATCGAATTGATTAGTTTCCTTTACATCTTCAGCTCTATATTTGTAAACAGTTACATAATCTGATAAATTTAACTTCTCAATAACTTCATTTAAGAAGTTAACTCTTTTTAAAAGCGGTTCATATATAACTACTTTGTTTTTAGGCTTTGTTAACACATATGGAATTGATGGAAAACCTGCTCCTGCTCCAATGTCTAAAATAGTTCCACTTTGTAAGTCCTTAGTGATTTCAACCATAAATACTAAAGATTCGTAAATACCTTCATTTCAAAGTCTTTCATCTGAAAAACCAGTTAAATTCATAACTTTGTTTTTCTCTTCAATTAGATTAACATAAGCTTCAAATAAACTAAAATCTCAGTTATTTTTAATGCATAATTCTCTAAC
Source organism: Mycoplasma sp. 1199 (assembly GCF_034863365.1). Lineage (NCBI taxonomy): Bacteria > Bacillati > Mycoplasmatota > Mollicutes > Mycoplasmatales > Mycoplasmataceae > Mycoplasma > Mycoplasma sp. 1199. The sequence continues at coordinate 59,965 of NZ_JAYFFA010000003.1, forward strand.
AAGTTCTTTACTTCTCATCATTGTAATTATTTATTTGTTCCTTTATTTCTGTGTATACATTTGTAATGCTTCCACCATTTAGAGATGCATTAATCACTTTTCCTATAAATTCACCTAATGAAACAATTTGTAATTTTGAGTATTTTTCTAGTAATTCATTGTTATCAATACTGTCTGTAACAATAACTTTTTCGATGTTAGGGTCGTTTTCAAAAATATCAAACCCTTTTGAAAACACGCCGTGTGTTGCAACAACAATAATTTTATTAGCACCATTATCTTTTAATGTTTGTGCTGCTTTTTTAATTGTTCCACCTGTATCAATAATATCGTCCACAATAACCGCATTTTGACCTTTGATATCACCGATAATACCCATTACTTCAGTTTGATTATCAGCATTTCTTCTCTTGTCAATAATTGTAATTTTAATTGTGTTCGCTATTAATTCAGCAAGTTTTCTAGCTCTTACAGTTCCACCGTGGTCTGGAGATACAACTGTGAATGATGTATTAAGTTTTCTTAATGCTAATGCAAGTGGATATTGTGCTCTTAAATCATCAACAGGAATATCAAAGAAACCTTGAATTGAAGGGTTATGTAAGTCAACACAAATCATTCTAGTAGCACCTGCTACTTGAAGTAAATTAGCAACTAATTTAGCTCCAATTGGTTGTCTTCCTGATGCTTTTCTGTCTTGACGAGCATATCCATAGTAGCTTAAGCATACATTGATCGAACCTGCGCTTGCTCTTTTAAGTGAGTCAATAAATAACAATAATTCCATTAAATTATCATTTACAGGTTTTGATGTTGAAGCAATGATGTAAACATCTTTGTTTCTAACAGTTTCTTCAGCTACTCACATTGCTTCACCATCAGTATAAACTGTTCTTGTTGCTTTTGAAAGTGGTATATTAACAAGTTCAGAAATCTTTTTTGCTAATTTTTCTGAATTATGCATACCAAAAATAACTGTTTGATCTTTATTCATTTTTCCTCATTTATATTTTACCCTTTTTGTTGCTTTATTATTTAAATAAAAATATTAAAAAAATACTTTGTTTTATTTTTTCTGTGTTATAATATTCAAGCAAAAGAAATGCCCAGGTGGTGGAATGGTAGACACAAGGGACTTAAAATCCCTCGGTAGCAATACCGTGCTGGTTCAAGTCCAGTCCTGGGCACCAAAAAATGTGCGTCCTTAGCTCAGCAGGTAGAGCAAATGGCTTTTAACCATTGGGTCAGAGGTTCGAATCCTCTAGGACGTACCATTTCAAGAAATTGACCGAGGAACCTTAAAAGGTTCTTTTTTTATTCCTTTTTTTACTTTTGCAGTAGTGAGCTAGTCATATAAGTAAAAATCAATTTCTTTAATTTATAAAAAAAGATCAAGAAAAAACCAACTATTTCTAGTTGGTAAAATAAGGTCATCTTTATGAAATGGTGCGAACGAATGGACTTGAACCATCGACCTCACGATTATCAGTCGTGTGCTCTAACCAGCTGAGCTACGCTCGCATAAATGTACTTCTATTATAGCATAAAACTATTAAAACAGAAGTACAAAATATTATTAATTTTATTAACGTTTTGAGAATTGTCTTGCACGACGTGCTGCACGTAAACCTGGTTTTTTACGTTCTTTAGCACGAGCATCTCTTGTAAGCATTCCAGCTACTTTTAAAGCTGAACGATATTCAGGGTTAGCTTCTAATAAAGCACGTGCAATACCTAATCTAATAGCACCTGCTTGACCACTAAGACCACCACCACTTACGTTTACACTAACATCAAATGTTCCAAATGTATCTGTTAAAACAAAAGGTTGGTTAGCATCTTTTAAGTAAATGTCAGATGTTAAGTATTCTCTAGCATCACGGTTGTTAATAACAAATTTACCTTTACCTGGTGTTAATCTAACACGAGCAACTGAAGATTTTCTTCTTCCTAATCCACGGTACATAACTGTTTCTTTAGCCATAATTATTTAACCTCTAATCTTTCTGGTTGTTGAGCTTCGTGTTTGTGGTTTGGTCCAGCATACACAAATAAACTACGACGTTGTTTGTTTCCTAATTTTGTGTGAGGAATCATTCCACTTACTGCTTTTTCAATTAAAGCTGTAGGTCTTTTAACTCTTAATTTTGCTGCTGTAATGCTTTTTAATCCACCTGGGTATCCTGAGTGTGAGTAGTAAATTTTGTTTTCTTCTTTTTTAGCTGTTAAAACTACTTTTTCTGCATTTACGATGATAACAAAGTCACCCATATCTGCGTTAGGTGTAAATGTAGGTTTGTTTTTCCCTCTTAAAATTGATGCAACTTGAGCAGCTAAACGCCCTAATACTTGTCCTTCAGCATCAATAACATATCATTTTTTGTTAGCTTGTTGAGTATTAACTATTGTTGTTTGTCTCACGCTATCCTCCTATATACGTTAATAATAAAAAATTTATCTCGGTTTATAAATTTATAAATTGCTTATTTATTATACCACATAAGTTTTTTTATACTCATTTTTTTACATATGGTTTATTATGTTTTTTAGACCTATAATCTAGGTATTTTATATATTTTCTTAATTAATTTTATTAATCAATTTTCATTTGCGATAACATGAAAATTGCTGCTGTTTCTGCTCTTAAAATTCTTGAACCTAATGAAACAACTTTTACATTATTTTTTGCAGCTAAATTGATTTCTTCATCTGAAAAACCACCTTCAGGTCCAACTAAGAAAATAACATCACTATCAATTGGTTGTGGTAAATTTGATGAAATATCAATTTTTTCATGCGCTATATATTTATTTTGAATCGGCAGTTTTAACACTTGTTTTAATGTCATTAATTCGGTTAAAACTGGAATTTTATTTCTAAATGATTGCTCAGCTGCATTTTGCAAAATAGTTTTAAATCTTTCATATTTTGAGCTAAATTTATTAAATTTAAGCAAGTCATGATTTGTGTATTGAGTTTTTAGTGGAATTATTTTTGTAACTCCAAGTTCTGTAGCTTTTTGTAGTGCTCATTCAAAACGATCTAACTTAATTACAGCCATTGCAAGAACAACTTCATATTTATGTTCGTGATTTTGTTCTATTTTTTTAATTATTTTCGCTGCATTATTATCTAATACACATTCATAAAATTCTTCATTATAAACACAAATAAAAGGTTTTGTGTTTATTCTGATAACTTGAAGATGTTTTAATGTTTCTTTTGATAAAACAAAAGAGTCATTGTTTTTCTCTGTTACAAAAAATCTATTCATAATTAGTTATCTTGCATAATTTCTTCATATTCTTCAAGAGAACCTCTAAATAAGAAGCTCTTTGTAGGTGATTGAAGTTCTAAAATAACATCGGCGCATTGGTTAACAAATGCTCTGTTATATGTTGTGAAAATTGCTCCACCCTTGAAGTTTTTAACACCTTCAATAACTGAGTCAATACTTTCAGCATCTAAGTGATCTAATGGTTGGTCTAAGATGATAAAGTTAGATTCAAGAAGCATCATTCTTGAGAACATTAATCTAGCTTTTTCTCCCCCACTAGTTACTTTAACTTTTTTGAATACTGAATCATTGCTAAATAACATACGACCTAAGAAACCACGCATTCTAGCATCATCATTTTCTCTGTTTTCTTTTTCTTTATTTTCAAGTGGTCACTTAGAAATTCATTCAAGAATGTTTTCATCTGTATCAAAGTATTTGCTATTTTCATTAGGGAAGTATGAAGGTGTAATTGTTTGTCCTCATTCAACTGTTCCTGAAGTTGGTTTATTAATTCCAAGTAAACATTCTAATAATTTTGTTTTAGCAATGTCATCTTCTCCAACAATAACCATTTTTTCACCTGGTTTCAGTGAGAATGATACGTTTTCAAATAAAGTTTCACCTTTATCATTTTTGTATGTTAAACCTTCAACATTTAAAATTTGTTTACCGTGATCACGGTTCATTTCTCAACGAACGAATGGATATTTTCTATTTGAAGGTTTAATTTCATCAAGTGAAATTTTTTCAAGAGCTTTCTTACGTGATGTAGCTTGTCTTGATTTAGATGCATTAGCACTGAAACGTGCGATGAATTCTTTAAGTTTTTCGATTTGTGCTTCTTTTTTAAGATTTGATTGCTTCATCATTTCTCTAGCTAACTCTGAACTTTGTTTTCAGAATGAATAGTTACCTGTGTAAATTTTTGCTTCATTGTAATCAATGTCAACAATATGTGTACAGATAGCATCTAAGAAGTCACTGTCGTGGCTAACTACAATAACAACGTTAGGGTAGTCAATCAAGAAGTTTTCAAGTCATCTAATACTTCTAAGGTCTAAGTGGTTAGTTGGCTCATCCATAATTAAAATATCAGGATTTCCAAATAATGCTTTAGCTAAAAGAACCTTGATTTTTTGATTAGCTGTAAGCTCTCTCATTGGAGCTTCTCATTTTTCTTTAGGTATATGTAAGTTACTTAAAAGTTCTTGCGCATCATTTTCTGCTGTTCATCCACCTAACATACCATATTTTTCTTCTAAATCGGCTGCTCTTTCATAATCTTTATCAGTTGCATCAGGGTTCATATAAATTGCATCTTTTTCTTCTTTGATTTTGTATAAATCAGTGTTCCCCATAATTACAACTTCAGTAACATTGTAATCATCATATGCATTATGATCCTGGCTTAATACAGAAATACGTTTGTTTTTCTCGATAACAATATTTCCACCTGATGGCTCAATGTCACCTGCAACTATTTTTAAAAATGTTGACTTACCAGCACCATTAGCACCAATAATTCCATAAGTGTTACCTTCTGTGAATTTTAAGTTTACGTTTTCAAATAATTTTTTATCACTAAAAATCTTGCTTAAATTTTGAACTTCAATCATATTTAGCTCCTTTGTTTTAATTAACAATATAAAATTAATGATTTATATATTTTATATTATTTTGAATAAAAAAACCTTCAAATTGAAGGCAGTACACATCTAAGTTTTCACTTCGATGTCGGCTCCTAAAAATAATACCATAAAAATAAAAATCACATAGCAAATTTGCTATGTGAAAGATAAATTATTTTTTGAATTCTGTAATAACTTCTTCACTGTATTCTCTGAATTTGTTTGCAACTGGGTGTAATGTGTAGTAGTTTTGAACAATAACTTCTTCAACTACTTGTTCTGTAACTTCTCTAACTGCTACTTCTACTCTTTCTTCAACTTGTTCACAGTTACATTCACCTTCACAGCATGTTTGTTTTTCTTCTTCACATCCGCATTCTTCTTTAGCTAATGCTGATGAGCTGTAAACAACTTCTGCTTCTCTTTTAACCATATTAGCGTTTCTGTTTGCTAAGCAGTGTCCACCACATCTATGTCCACCAACAGGTTCTATGATATTTTCTTCACGTGTTAAGTCCGATTCAACATAAACGTATTCTTCTTTAGGTTCTTCTTTTACTTCTGAATATACAACTGTTTCTTTTTCTTCTACTGGTTGTTCTTCTTCAACTACAGTTTCTTCTACTAATGCTTCTTCATTTTTAACTTCTTCAACAATTGTCATTTGTTCAACGTGGTATTTTCCACCTAAACAAGGACATGATAAACAAACACATTGAATTCTTGGTGATTTACATACTTTACAATTTCCATCTAATTTAACTTCTAATTCTACTTGTGCCATAAGGATCTCCTTTTATTTCAAACTATTTAGATTTAATAAATTTATGATTTTGAACAATTTTTATTTATGTTTTACATAAACATTGATATTTAGCCTTGGTCTTTGTGGTTGTCTTCTTTTTGGTGCAAGAGCTACTGAACGACTAATTTTATGTTCATTATCTTTAATATAAGCAATATTACTACAATTATAAAGTTTATTATCAAGATTTATAGCAATATTTTTATTAGTTTTATTACTTTGTTTTTTAACTTTTTTTGGTTTTTCATCTAATCTAACCACTTCTTGATTTTGTAGTTGATTTTCAACCGGAACTTCAATTGGTTCACTAGCTGCTTGAGCTAATTTTTCTTGCTCAGCTTTCTTTTGTTGCTCTAGCTCTTCCATTCTTTTCTTAATTAACTCGTAAGTTTCAATAACAACTCTTTCTTGCTCTTCAATTGATTTGTATGGATCAATTCTGAATGATGAAAGAATTTGTTGGAATATTGGGTCAGCTTTCATTTGTTTTGTGAATAATGTCTTCATTCCAATTCTGTCTGAGAAGACTTTTAAAAGCACTCCATAAGCAATATCATCAATCATTTTGTAGAAAGCTTTTGTCCCTTCCTCTGTATAAATTTGGTAGGGGTTCTTTTGTGAATATTGAGCTAAGTTAACGTTTGAACGTAATTTGTCCATTAAGTTGATATGACTTTGTCATTTTTCATCTAATGTACCTAAAATAAGTGCTCTTAAGTGTCTTATTAACTCTTCTTCTGAAGTGTTTTCTATTGCATTCTTTTCTCAATCTTGATAAATTGAAAGAATAATGTTAGCAATATATTCTGGTAAATCTGTTTCGTGAACTTTTGAAATGTCATTAATATCAAAGTGGAATTTAATGAATTTACCAATGTTTTCATTTAAAAAGTCTACAAGAGCTTCATAATGATAAACATTATTATGCAATCTATATTCACCACTTCTAACAATCGTTCTAGCAGCAGATGCTATCATTCTTTGAACGATAAACACTATGTCACTGCTGTATAAGATTAAATCACGTTGCGCATAAATTAAGTCACGTTGTTGTCTAATAACGTCGTCATAATTTAAAACTGATTTACGTGAGTCATAGTTGAAACCTTCAATTTTCTTTTGAGCGTGATTGAAAGCAAATCTAAGTTGTTTATTAGTAACTTCTTTGTCACCATCTTTTGAGTAAGCTTCTCTGAAACTTTCATAGTTTGCAAAACGTTGCATTAATTGATCATCAATAGAAATAAAGAATTTACTTGTACCAACATCTCCTTGACGTCCTGAACGCCCTCTTAGCTGGTTATCAATTCTTCTTGATTCAGCTTTATCTGTTCCTAAAACGTATAATCCACCAAGTTCTAAGGCTTGAGGTGTGGGCTTAATGTCAGTTCCACGACCAGCCATGTTTGTGGCAATAGTAACTGATTTAACTTCACCAGCATGCGAAATAATTTCAGCTTCAGATGCATTTTGTTTAGCATTTAAAACTCTATGAGGAATTGCTCTATGTGTTAAAAGTCTATGAATTACTTCTGAATCTTCAATTTGAGCAGTACCAACTAAAACTGGCTGACCTTTTTTGTAAAGTTCTTCAATTTTGTCAGCAACTGCATTTCATTTTGCTTTAGCAGTTGCAAAAATTGAATCAGGTTCATCCACACGAACAATTGGTTTATTTGTAGGAACAACATTAACTCTCATATTGTAGATATCAATGAATTCTTGCTCTTCAGTTTTTCCTGTACCGGTCATTCCACAAAGCTTTTTGAACATTCTGAAAAAGTTTTGATAAGTAATGGTTGCTAAAGTTTTTGTTTCAGGTTCAACTTCAACCATTTCTTTGGCTTGGATAGCTTGTTGAAGCCCTTCTGAATAGCTACGTCCATCCATTATACGACCAGTGAATGCATCAACTAATTCGATTTTTCCTTCACGGACAATGTACTCAACATCAATACGCATAATTTTATGTGCTCTTAAAGCATTTTGGATTAAGTGAACATTTTCAGAGTTTTCAATTTTATAAAGTCCATCAGTTTTGTAAAACTCATTAGCTTTAGCAATCCCTGAGTGTGTTAGTGCTACAGCTTTTGACTCTTCATCAATTATGTAATCTTCAGGACCAAGAGTTCTAACGAATTGGTCAGCAGCAAAGTAAGCTGCTGTATCATCTTTTTCTCCACCTGAAATGATAAGAGGTGTTTTAGCTTCATCGATTAAGATTGAGTCAACCTCATCGATTAAACAGAACTGAAGTCCTCTTTGAACTTTGTTATTCTTATTTGAGACCATATTATCTCTTAAGTAATCGAACCCAAGTTCAGAGTGAACTGAATAAGTAATATCAGCTGCATAAGCTCTTCTTTTATCATCTTCATTCATTTGTGCTTTATTAATCCCAACAGTAAGTCCTAAGAAATTAAACACAGCACCCATTTCAGTTGCATCACGTTCAGTTAAGTATTCGTTAACTGTAGATACAATCGCACCTTTACCTAAAAGAGCATTCAAGTAAACCGGAGCAATAGATGTAATTGTTTTACCTTCACCAGTTTTCATTTCAGCTACTGAACCTAAATCTAAAAGTAATCCACCTAATATTTGAACGTCATAAGGTCTTTTACCTAAAACTCTCTTTGTTGCTTCTCTAGCTACTGCAAAAGCATCATTACGAATGTCTTCCAATGAATGACCTTTTTCTAATAGCTTTTTAAAGTATTCTGTTTTAGATTTAAGTTCTTCATCTGTAAACTTAGAAACTATGCTTTCAAGCTGATTAATTTTCTTTAAAGCTTTCTCAGCAATACGCATTTCTGACGTTTTGAAGTCTAATAATTGTTTTCAACTTTTCATAAGTTCAATTATACTTTTTTATTTATAAAATAAAAAAGACCTATTAACTTTTATGAGTTGAATGGGTCTTTTTGACTTTTAACACTATGTGTGTGTTGAAAAAGTAATTTTCAGGTTAATAATTATTGTATGAATATTTAGTTAAAAATAAAGTTTTACACAATTTATTTTTAACGTTTTTTAGATATAAAATTAAACTAAAAATCATAATCTTGTTTGTAGTTATTTGCTAATGTAAATTTTCGTTTTGGAAGTTTAATTTTCTCAGCAAGCACAGATCTCTTATACTCATAATGGAACATCTCAGGTTTTAATTCTATTTTCCCTAATTTTCATAATCCATCATCACAAAATAACAGAGCCAAATAAACATCCATTTTTCTTGTTTTTGATTTCTTTAGAAAACTTAATCTAAGGTGCATTCATGGATAAAGAGATGCATTTATATTGTATTTGACAGAATATCATACTGTTTTTAATCTCACTTTTTCATTTAATAGAAATTGCATTTTATGATCAGGATTTTTAAATCTATTATCATAAAAATTATCGTCAGGTAATGATTTTGATTTATCACGATATATCTCTACTTCTCTCAGAAAATATTCTCAACGTTCTCTTATTACTCCATATTTTTTAAATACAAACATAAAAATACTACTACTTACTAGGAAACCAATACTAAAACCACAATTTGATACTAAAAACATAGATAATGAATCAGATAAATTTACATAAACCCTGTTCAAAGCAAATAATACAATACACGCAGGAATCAAATACAAAACTGATAATGATATTAAAATATAAAAGATTCTCTCATAGATTACTTCGAATTTTAATCTCTTTTTAAAAATTATTGTCAAATAATCAAATAATTCATCTCTTAATTTAAAACCTGAATCCACAAGCTTTATAACAACATAAAGTTTATATTCAGCAAGTCTCAGTCTTGGTTGAAAAAGTTTTGATAGGAATAATAATAATGCAAATATCATAACTTATCTAGTATTAATAAAAAAATTAACCTAGATTATCCTCTTTAGTTTTATTTGGAATTCTCTTAATATATTGACCGCGAGTTTTTGATTTAACTTTTATAAATCCATTCATAGCCAATTCTTGTCTAGACATATTTAGAAAGTGTGATAAATGCCTTGTTTGCTTTGTTTTCAAATTGAAGAAATATTGGTTCTTTCCTCCTCTTCCACCTTCATTATATGGTTTATCTAATTTCGTTTCATCAATTACAACTCACTCAATTTTTTCCATTTTTGACATTTGATTTGAAAATCCAGCAATTCTATCTAATAAAGCATTTTGTTTTTTTAAATTTGCGTCTAAGTCTTTACCTGTTTCAACTAAATCCACAACACCTGAAGCCAGTGAAATTGCTGAAGAACCAAGCGAAAAGAATTTTGCGCCATGTGATATGGTCTTTACAGAATAACCTATTGATTTACTAATTTTATCTGTTCCTATAAAAGCTAATTCATATATAGCTTCCTTAAGTTCAACAACACTTTGAGCAAATGTTGGTCACAATGTACTTGCGCTTCACACTCCTGCAGCAACGTTTTCAGTGAACATATAATCATAGACATCTACCAGTTTTTTATAAACAGATTTTCTGTGTGAAATAACACCCTCAAGTGCAGAAACGACAATCCCTGCAGCGACCGCTACTCCTGTTGAAATAGCTGAAAGAAGAGCAAGAGTTCCTAAAGTAAAAAATGATGCAATAGTCGCGGCTGCAGCAACTGCACTAGCGGTAATTGAAATTATTAAAAATGCAACTTTGGTCTCTTGAAGGCGTTCAATGTGTTTTAACTCTTCAAAAACCACATCCTTTAAATATTTAGATTGTTTTTCTAATTCTTTATATTGAAATATAAGTGTTTTTGAACTAACAGTTCCATCGATATTTACCGCAAAATTTAATGCACTATCTGTTTCTTTTCTAATTATTTTCGACGATACTTTATTTTCAAACTCTTTCACTTCTCCTTTAGTTTTCTTTTCATTTTTCTTTATATCTATTAATTTCTTATGCATTTCTTTCTTGAATTGAGCTTTTGCTTCATCAAGTTTTTTTGAACCTGAAACAGATGCTTGTTGTTTTATTTCTTCAATAGGAATGTTATTTCCTGTTTTATTTTGAATTTGTTTTTGTGCACTTCTAAGAATTAAATCTTCTATTTTAGAATCATCCATTAATTCAACAGTTTTCTTTGCTGAATGCTTTTTACTATCTTCCACAACTTTATTAGATATTTCAGAAATTGATTTTTCATTCTCTGCAATAAAAGAGTCTATTTCCTTAATCACCTCCATCTCCAGTTTTTCAGGATTGTTTGTTTCATTTGTTTCTGCATTTACAGCTCTTGCTGTGATTGGTTGATTTGTAGGCATCACCATAGATGGTGTTGAACCAACAATATTTAAAACATTTAAGAATTTTGATTCCATAGTTATTTCTCCTTTAATTAATTAAATATTCTTTTTATGTTTTAATGCTATCACTATGAAAAATAAATGACTTAAAATACTGATATTTCTTCTTATTTTTTCACAAAATGTGAAAAAATATAAACAAATTAATACTCAATAATAATCATTCATCATATTTTTGAAGTTCACATTAGTCATTCATTAGAAATAAATTTTAAAAAAAGAGTCAAAATTTTTGACTCAATTATTTACATAGAAGTAAAAAACTTAAATATCAATTTCTCTAGTCTTATAATTTTGACTCAATACAAATTTTTGCTTTGGTGGTTTTATATTTTCATTAAGAATTGTTCTTTTATATTCATAATAAAACATTTCAGGTTTTAATTCAATATTACTAAGTTTTCACATACCATCACCACATAATAACATTGCTAAATAAATATCTATTTTCTTAGTTTTTGATTTCTTTAAAAATTTAATTTTAATATGCATTCAAGGGAATAACACTGAAGATATGTCCACTCTAACTGAAGGTCACACTGTTTTAAATTTTGTCTTTTCATTTATTAAAAAATGAACTTCGGAATGAGCATTTAGAATCAAATTATCATATAAATTTTCATTGGATAATCTTGCATTCTTACTTGAATATTCTGGTATTAAGTAATTTATATAATCATCCAAATATGATTTTAGATTACCTCATATTCAAAGGCCCAAAAGTGAAGAACCCTCACATAGTAAAATAATAGAAGCAGGCAATCCTGTGTAGAAACAGAAACTAGTGATAGGATTTATTTTAGCAAAATAAATGCATGCCAAAATTATCGAAATAATTGTGTGTATAGCCGATATTGTGATGATTACAAGAAAAACGATTAATAATATCTGTTCGAATTTCAATCTTTTAAGAAATTTTTCTTTTAAGTAATCAAAAATTTCAGGACGTATTTTCGTGCCTGAATCAATTAATCGTATAATGTCAAATAGTTTATGTCATATAAATCTCATTTTTCCATCTATCAGTCAGGATAGATAATAAATAATCATTAATATCATTCTTGATTCCTTTTCTTAATATTTAAATAATATCACCTATTCCATAAAATAATTAAAAATAAATAGTTATTGAATGTTAAGTAAAAAAGAGCTCATCGAGCTCTCTAATTTATCTAATATCCCAACGAAACTTTATTAATCACATTTTGTTTATAAACTCATTTTAAAAATGGATAAATTGCTATTGAAATTATTACTAAAACACATCATTCAACTAGCATATTTACTCAAATTAATGTTAATCAAACCGATGGTGATGATACTTCTTTTATGCCTATGAATTGAATTCCGATAAAAATAAAAATCGAAACAAATAATGTATTGGCAGCAAAAATTAAGAAAGCAAAGATTGTACTTGTGAATATATTGAATTTACCTATTTTAAAGCATAAATAATATGCTCCTACTAAAAATAAAGCTAAAGCGATTCTTGGAACAAATGAATATAAGATGTTATTGAAAATTGGGTACCCTAAAACAATCGAACCTATCCAAGATCAAAATCCAAATGACAGTGTGCTTCATAAAGTTCCAATCATACCTAAATGAATTGAAGCAATTAAAATAACAATTGGAACAGTTGTTATTGATATAACACCAATCGTAATATACCCTGTGTAAGGTGTAAAAGTTAAAATTACAATAATTGCCATATACATAGCTAAGTAAGCTATGTTTTTTATTGTGAAAAGATTTTGATCGGGTTTATGTCTAGTTTGTTGTTGTTTATTTGAATTTGCAATTCATATTAATTCTTTATTAGAGCAAGAATTATGATTTTTTGAATTATGTAGTTCCATAAATTAAGAAAAGAAAAATTCAGCTTAATTACTGAATTTAACACTTAAAATTTCAATCATGTATTTTGTTTGTGCATCAACTTCAACAACATCACCAGCTACATGTCCCATCATTGCTACTGCAAGTGGACTTTTGTTTGAAATTTTATTTTCAAATGGGTTTGTATCGTGTGTACCCATAATTGTAACTTCTTTAACTTGGTTTGTGTCTTTTTTAACAAATTGAACTGTTGTACCAATTCCAACTGTGTTTTGTGTTGACTCATCTTTAGCTTCAATAATTTTTGCATTATCTAAAATTTGTTCTAATTCGCTAATTCTGCCTTCAACAGCACCTTGTCTATCTCTAGCTGCATCATATTCAGCGTTTTCTGATAAGTCCCCTTGCGCTCTAGCTTCTTTTAAGGCAGCTTGAACAGCAGGTCTTTCAACATTAACTAAATGTTCGTATTCTTTTTTATATCTATCGTAAGTTTCTTGCGATAGGTAAACAACACCTTTTAATTCTTCATTGTTCATAATCATTCTCCTTATGTTATTTTGAGAAAAGTTAATTTAATTATATTTTATTTTAGTCTGATTTTATCTTTTTACTATAAAAAGAAATTTAGAACTTAAAAATGATACTTCATATGGGATTGAAGACATTCTAAGTAATGAAATTAATCTTTTAATTTCAGATCTTTTTGCATTATCGAAACTAATAATACACATACCTTTTTGCATCTTGTGAACATACTTATCATATAAGTCATTTACGTCTTGCTCAGTACGTAAAATCGCAACAAAATCTAATTCTTGATCTTTATATTCTATTATTCCTTTACCAGCTTCATTACCAAAATTCTCTTTAACTTTATCATATAAGTCTTTATTTAAACTTGAGTTTAAATAATAAATATTTGATTTTGTTTTTGAGTCAATTGCAACTATTGGGAACATATCTTTTTCATCGATAATTAAACAATTTTGATAATGATTTTGATAAATTGTATTAATAATACCTTCAATGTCTAAATCGTTTGCTTTTGATTTTAGGAAGTCTTTAATATCAAAAGGTAATACACCAAGTTCACTACGTAAAGATTCAATTTGAACAAGCGCTTCAGCATGCGCTTTTGCTAAATATTTTTTACGAATCTTTCTTGAGTAAATATTTAACCCAATGTAAATAGCAATACCTAAAACAAACACAACTATTGCAGATACCATTAAAATCATTCTTGTTGTTTCGCTCATTATTTACCTCATTTATGTTTATAGTAATCTAAATAATCATTAAGTATGATTTGTGCTGCAAGCTTATCTTTATGATCTTTTCTTTTCTTTCTAGTTAAACCGGCTTCAATCATAGTCTCATGGGCTTTTTTAGTTGAATATTGTTCATTGACCAATAAAACAGGTAAGTTAAATTTTTCTTCAAGTTGCTTTTTGAAATCTTCAACCATTAAAGTTCTATCACTTTTATCTCCACTAATTTTAAGTGGGTAACCAAGCACTATTCCATCAATTTTGTTTTTATAAACTTCATTAATGTAGTAGCTAATTCTGTCAAGAGCTTGGGTAAATTTATATTCTTCGAATTTAAAGTTTTCTAATCCTGATGCAATGATTTCACTTTCATCAGTGATTGCAATTCCACAACTTTTAGTTCCTAAATCTAGACCTATTTTTCTCATGTAATCTCTTCTAATGCAGCAATTAAGTTATTAGCAGTTGCGACTTTACCCATAGATAAGATAGCGTTTCCTCCACCACGTCCATTAAGTTTTGCAAATAATTGTTGTGCAATAGCATTTGAATTGTATTCTTTTGAAGCTACAACAATCATTGGATTAGTTTCATCATTTGATGTAAGTACAACTAAAATGTCATTGTATTTTTCTCTTAATGTAGAAGCTACTGTTTTAATGTTTGATTTATCAACTGTTTGATTTAAGTAAACTTTGTTTCCATTTATTGTTAAAACTTCAATTGAGTCATAATCAAATTCAAATGAATTATGTAAATCTTTTTGAATTCGCTTATTGTCTTCTTTAAGTTTTTCAATTGTTTCTTCTAAGTAATCAATTGCTTCTTCTTTTGCAGTAGGAATATTTAAATCAAAGTTGTATGAAGCTTGTAGCTTAGTGTTTTTGTCAATTAATTTTTCTGCTTCAATAATTAATTTATCAATTTCTTCATCTAAAAACTCATCAACTAAAGCATTTGATGAAATAGCTCTAATTCTATATACACCAGCAGCTTTCTTATCAACGTTTGTAATTTTGAAGTTTTCTAATTTAGCTGTATTTGATAAGTGAGTACCTCCACATAAGTCAGCTGTAATATTGTCAAATTTAACAATTCTTACATTTAATGGGTTCATATATTCTTGTTCTTCAAGAGTCATAATTGCACCCATTTCTTTAGCTTGGTCTGTAGTCATATTCAAGTAATGTCTTACAGCATCCATCTTAATGTACTCACGAACTAAGTTTTCGATTGCTCTAATTTCTTCTTTTGTAGGTCTTGTATCAGCTGGTAAATCAAATGTTAAACGTTCTTCATTGTTATTTGAACCTAATTGTTTAATTTGATTTCCTAAAACACTTCTAAGTGCACTGAATAATAAGTGTGTTCCAGAGTGGTTTCTTTCAAGACCTAGTCTAATTGTTTCGTCAACAAAGCAATCTACAGGTAAGTTTTTAACAATTTTTCCTTCAACTTTGTGAATGTGGTTTCCAAATTTATCTTTGAAAACATCTAAGATTAAAATTGTATTTGCACCTTGTTTTATGTAACCGCGATCGTGTTTTTGTCCACCACTAGTTGCATAAAAAGGAGTTCTATCAAGCACAACATATGAAATTCCGTTAGCTTGCTCAATTTCTTTTTCAGTATCTAGTAAGTATAAAATGCTTGAAACTGATTTTGTGTATTCATAACCAATAAATTCATCAACTTTTGATTTGATTAAAGTTAATGAGTTGATTACTTTATCCATTCCTGAAACTTTTATTCCTTTACTCATTTCGGCGTGTTTTTGTTTTGCTGCTTCAAAAGCTTCATAATCAATTTGGATATTTTGTTGAGCTAAAATTTCTGCAGTTAATTCAACAGGAAAACCATATGTTTCGAATAATTTAAATGCAATGTCTCCTGGGAAAACTTTTAAATCTTCAACAATAAAGTCAGATAGAATTTGTTTTCCGTTTTCAATAGTTTTAGCAAAAGTTAATTCTTCATCTTCAATAACTTTTTTAATTGGATTTACATCATATTCAAAAGGTAATGTTTCTTTAATCACATCAACAAGTTTGTATAAGAAAGGTTCGTGAATATTTAATTGCATAGCTTTGTAAACACTACGTCTAATTAATCTTCTTAAAATGTAACCTCTACCAACATTAGATGGTTTAGCTCCATCAGCAATAGCATTAGTTACTGTTCTCATGTGATCAGCAATAACTTTAAAATATGAGTTCATTAAAGTTTGATCTTTATCATTTACAAAGTAATTGTTTGTATCATATCTATAATTTGTGAATTTCTCGATTTCGTGAATAATAGGTAAAAATAAGTCAGTATCAAAGTTTGTAGGTGCATCTTGCATAATTGAGACAATTCTTTCTAATCCAGCACCAGTATCAATATTTTTTTGCTTTAATTCTGTATATTCACCTTCACCATTTGAGTTATATGTCGAAAACACAATGTTTCAGATTTCAATGTATCTGTCATTTTCAATGTCTTCTTTAAGTAACTCGATTCCTCTTGAATCATACTTCTCACCACGATCATAGAAAATTTCTGTGTTAGGACCACAAGGACCTGAACCAACTTCTCAGAAGTTAGTATCTTTTCCACCTGGTATCATGTGTGATTCGTCAAAACCGTGAGCCATTCAGTAATTTTTAGTTTCTAAATCTTCATAGTAGTATGTGAAATATAATCTGTCTTTATCAAGTTTTAGAACATCTAATAGAAACTCAACAGCAAAATCAATAGCTTCTTTTTTAAAGTAATCTCCAATTGAGAAGTTTCCTAACATTTCAAAGAATGTATGATGTCTAGCTGTAATACCAACATTTTCGATGTCATTTGTTCTAATTGCTTTTTGTGAGTTAGTTAATCTTTTTGCAGGAGCTTCTTTTTTACCTGAAAAGTAATCTTTTAAAGTTGCGACACCACTATTGATTCAAAGTAATGATGGGTCATTTTGAGGAATTAAACTTTTTGAAGGAACAACAAAGTGTCCTTTAGATTCGAAAAACTTTAATCATGATTCTCTAATTTGTTTTGAATTCATACTTACCTTCCTTATGTTCTTTTATTTCTTTGAAATAAAAGTAAAAATATTACTAAATTATATTAAAAAGATTTTTAAACAGATTAAATTTTCAATTTGTTTTAATCAATATCCTTATTTTCATTTTTATCACTAAAACATCTTGTACATTACGTTAAAAGTTTTAATTACAGATTTGAATTCAAAATAATTAGCACAAAATTTTGTTAATTTCAGTTAATTAAAATAACCAAGTTAAATTCTATAAAGTGTAAAATTATATTAATTAGGAGAAATATGAAATTAAAAACAAAAAATATTTTTAAATTATTAACATTAACTGGTGCGATTTCATCAGTAACAGGAACTATTGCATGTTCTCAAGAAGCACCTAAAGAACCTAAACCAGGTAATCCGATTGCAAATCCAGGTGACATAGCTCAAACAATTGCTAAAAAAGAGGAATTATTGGATTTCTCAAAATCACTCACCGATACTACAATGGCGCTTACACCAAATCTTTTCAATAACTATGCCAATTTAGTCAAATCGCTAACAAATGCAGATATTAATGATAATTCTGAGAATTACGTGGAAGCTCTAAAAATTAAAGACCAAATAGCAAAAAACTTACAAGATGTCAAATCATTAGAAGAAGGTAAAAAAGAGGTTGAAGGAATCACCTTTTCAAATATCCCTCTAACAAATGAAGTTATCTTATTAATTGAAAAGACAAAAAAATATGTGACTTCAAAATATCAATCTTCAATCGAAAAGCTAAATAGTGCCAACATAAAAGAATTAGATGATTTTGAACTAGATAAGCTGATTGCTTTAACCTCTTATGCGTTGAAATTGACTAGCTCATCATTTGATAACATGTACCCGATAGTTATGAAGGTTATTAGAGATAAATATATCTTACTTAATAGAATGGATATAAATTCTTTAAATGATCTATTTACAAATTTAAAGGATCAGGAGCAAGTTAAACAATTCTTTCTTGCTTCAATCACAGAATTATATGAATCTTTCGATGATACTGATAAAACTGTTAAAGCATCACAAAATAATTCTCTTCTTTTTCCATTTTTGAATTATTCTAATCCGGAATCTGATATTCAAGCTGAAAGAAACTTGCATATCGAAACCTACGGAATGGCAGAAACAATTGTTGATATTTCTGAATTAGTACATTCTGTAATAAATAATCCTGAAACGCTTGATTCATTAGGAACTGAGAAGAAAGATGAAATCTTAACTTTCTTAAAAGAAATAAATAATAAACATAAGGGTAATACCAATTTGAACTTATATACAATCGGTCAAATGCTTAATAACGATACCATAAAGATTGAAAAAAACATAATAGTTAACATTGTATGGGCTATGTTTCTTCAAAAAGATGAAACTAGAACAATGTTGAAGTCAATCATTAATGAATTTACCGATTTCTTTTTAAAGAAACAAAACAATACTGTTTTAGGGCTTAAATACGAAATTCCAGAAAAACAAATACCTATTTTCTTAAATGAAAATTACACTGCAATTATGGAGGAAGCATTTAAGGATAAAAAAGTTTCATATGTTTATGCTCCATATGTTGAAAAAATTGGAAAAGATTCATTAAATACAGAAGATATTAGAAATGTATTTTTACCAAAAGCAACTTATTTAGGAGAAAATGCAATTAGACATCAATTGTTAGCAGAATTTGCAAATACAGTTCCAGAAAGCTTTAAAAAACAAATTAAACTTAATGAGAACACTTATGTATCTGTGGATAGTGAAGCAACTGATGTACAAATAACTTCAGATAAGCCGCTTTATTTTGTAAATAGTTTATTCAAGAACAATGAAAATATCAATACAGTTACAATTACTTCAACACAACCAGTTCATATTTCGGAAGAAATGTTTAAACACAGTACAATTAGATCAATAACAATTCAAGCACCTGAAGTTTATATTGCAAATGAAGCATTTGCAGATACTCCAGCACTTGAAACATTTGATGTTCAAAATGTTCAAAACATAGGTGAGTATGCGTTATTCGGTTCAAAATGATACTATGACCACATTTCAAACTCAAATGAAGAGCAAATTAAATTAGGTTCAGTTTTAATTGGTTACAAAAATATCAATAATAAAACTGAAATAACTTTAGACCCATCAATTACACAAATCTACAACTCTGCATTTTCATTTGACAATAAAATCCCAGAAGCAGCAGCTGCTAATGAAGTTATTACAAGTATAGCAGCAGAAAATATTAAATCAGTAAATCAAGGAACATTTGGATCATTATCAAACTTAACAAGTTTAAACTTACCTAACTTAACTTCTATAGGTGCTACAGCACTTCAAGGAACACCATATTACTATAACATCTTAAACGATCAAGAAAGCACAAAAGCGATGTTAGGGAAAGTTTTAATTAAACTTAAATCTGATAACCCTTATGTTACATTGTCTGATGATGTTGAATTTATTTACACAACTGCATTCAAGAACTCAAACCAAATAAACTCAATTCAAGGAGAAAATGTTAAGGGTATTGCTTCAAATACATTTGCAAATGGATTCGGAACAATTTCTGCACTTAACTTCCCTAACTTAGAAAGTATCGGTTCATCTTGAGCAACATCAATTTCTTCACAAAGTGAAACTCCAGTTCTAGTTGCACCTAAATTAAATGTAGTTAATAAAAACCAATTAATTGGAAATTAAGATAAGAAAAATCATATGAGTTAATTTAACACCCATATGATTTTTTATATGTATCATTTTTTAGTTTCATCATCATAAACTTCATCAATTGTTGCTCCACCAATACATTTGTCTCCATCGTATAAAGCAACTTGTTGACCTGGTGTAACAGCTGATGAACCCTCAGGATAGAATACTCTGATTTTATCATCGCCTAAAAATTCAACGGACACTTTAATATCTTTTTGTCTATATCTAAATTTAGCAGTTAAATTATCAGGATTGAAATCTTTGTTATTTAAGGTTAATCCCGAAGCGATTAAATTATTTGAAATTAAGTATTCAGGTTTTGAGTTAGGTGCAACATATAAAATATTTTTTTGCACATCGTGACCACAAACATAATATGGTTCAACCATACCACCTAAATTTAAACCTTTTCTTTGTCCAATTGTGTAATAGAAACATCCGACATGTCTTCCAACAACTTTATTTGTTGTAATATCTACAATATCTCCATCTTGTGCTGGTATATAGTTTTGCAAGAATTGTCCAAAGTTTCTTTCTCCAATGAAACAAATTCCTGTTGAATCTTTTTTAGTTGCAGTAATTAAACCTAACTCAGAAGCAATTTGTCTAATTTCAGGTTTAGTTAATGCAGCAAGTGGCATAATAACTTTTTTAAGTTGATCATGACTTAATTGAGCTAAAAAGTAAGTTTGATCTTTATCTTGATCTTTTGCTCTGTATAAGTGACCGTCAATTACATTTGCATAATGTCCCATAGCAATATAGTCTGCTTTAAGTTCATTAAATGCATAGTTAGCAAAAGCATTGAATTTTATGTACTTGTTACATAAAATGTCCGGATTAGGTGTTCTTCCTTTTTTGAATTCTTCAATAAAGTTTTCAAAAACATTATCTCAATATTCTTTAACAAAGTCAACTCTTTCAAGTTTGATGCCTAATGAATTTGCAACTGATTGAGCATCCATATAATCTCTTTCTTGTGGACACATATCTTGTTTAAGATCATTGTTTCCAAGAAAATCATTATTAACAATACTATCTCAGTTACGCATAAATAATCCTACTACTTCATAACCTTGCTTTTGTAATAAATAAGCAGCAACTGATGAATCAACACCACCACTCATACCTATAACAACTCTTTTAGACATATTTCTCCTTTATAGACTTAAATAAGTATATAAATTGTAATATAAAAACCAAAAAAGCGAAATTTTTTGGTTTTTAATGTAAAAATTTAACTTTTTGCTATTAAGCAAATGGTTCTCATAACTCAAGAACAACTGATTTATCAGCTTTAAGATATTCTTCTGGAACATATTTAGGATTTACAATAACTGAGAAGTTGTATTCATCAAATCATTCATCAGACATTGAGTAGACACCTTTTTTACCAGAATCATCACCTCAACTGTTTTCAACTTTTCAAGCAATCGGTTTACCGTTTTCTGTCTTAACACCTACAAAAGCCATCGCGTGATTTAACATTGAGTTGAAGTAGATAATTCTATCTTCTTTATTAAAGTCACTAATTGGTTCAAAAACTGAATCAAAATCATAAAGTTTTGGGTCAAAAATTCCTGATTTATTATCTTTGAAAGGATCGACATCACAAGCAAATCAAACTGGTAAGTTATCTTTTAATGAAGCAATTACAGCACTCTTAATTACATCTAATGGAACATTAATCATTTCAACATCTTGATCTTCATAAACTGATTTTTGATATTTAAGAACATATTTAGTTCCATAGTCATAAAGATTTCTGGGGTCGTGCACTAGATTAACTTTTTTGTCAAAATCTTTTCCTACATATTTTTCGAAAAACTCTACAGGAGTTATGTTTTCAATTTTGTGATACTTATTATCTTTATCTTTGTATTCATAAGTGAACTCAGTAACTGGTGTTCCTAAACATTTAGAAACGATGTCATAAACTCTGTAAAGCGCATCTTCTTTAACTGCTTGAATTTGTGTCTTATCAGCACTTTGTGCAACAAGTTCTCTAATTTTCTTCATTCCATTTTTAAGATGCTTATCAATTTGTTCATTCATATCTGTTGTATTTCCTGAATGGAATGTTTCAGGCATAATTGATTTTGGAACTGCACCATATTTTTTAAGTAAGTTAACAAAATATTCTCAGTATCCACCATCTGAAGCAACATTTCTATTAATTAAGTGATAAACTTCTCTATTTTCTAATGGTAAGTTCGCTGTTTGGATTGCATAATTTAAAAATGTGTTCGCTTTTTCAATTTTGTCATAGAAAGCAAAGTAGTTTTGTGAAAACTCAAAGCTACTTACATTTAAATTTTT
This sequence comes from Mycoplasma sp. 1199, assembly GCF_034863365.1. Classification (NCBI taxonomy): domain Bacteria; kingdom Bacillati; phylum Mycoplasmatota; class Mollicutes; order Mycoplasmatales; family Mycoplasmataceae; genus Mycoplasma; species Mycoplasma sp. 1199. The sequence goes on from NZ_JAYFFA010000003.1 coordinate 82,172, forward strand.
AGCAGCTTCTACTCTAGCCATATTTAATGAAGCGAAAATTCAACATCTTCCACTATTTTTTTGTGATGTTATATCACCTAATGTTGTTTCTATATCAAAAACGTGATCGTGTTTGATAAATGTTTGATGATCAAAAACTGTATTCTTAATACCATTTTTGATGATTGAGTTTTGAATCATTTTATTGATTGATTTTGATTCAAATTTTGACTTAAATCCATCTAATAAGTTTTTAGTTACATTCATTTTTACTCCTATATACCTTGTATATTAGTTATTAATATAGTTTATTTTAATTCATAATGTATTACAATTTAAATTATGAATAATCAAGAAACTATTAAAGCAGTTCCTGATGTTAAATCAGGCTCTGTAAAATTATTTTATGGAATTATACTATTAACAAGCACTGGTGGATTGTTTTTATTATCATTATTATCAATCTTCTTTGTGTGAATTGATTTACTAATACTAAATTCAATGTCAAATTGGTTTTATCAACTTTTATTTTTAATAATGATGATAATCGTCCCTTTTATTGGAATTATGATTCTAAGTTTTATAAAACCGAAAAATGAAACTCAAAATCTAATACTCACGAGCATCAAGTTCTTCTTCTATTCATTATTCTATGGAATTTTAATTGGAACAGCTTTATTATTAATTAGTTTTGGATCATATACATATGATAACTCTGCATTAGAAATTATCAGGTATGCATCACTGCAATTAGCATCGGTTATTCTTATACCGGTAGGAATATTATTCTTGACCGGAATATTAGGAATGTTAAAAATTATTAATGTAAGATCACTAATAGTAATGATTCTAGTTCTATCATTCGCAATATTAGTTACATTCTTAATTTCATTCTTTGCTTTTAGACAAAGAGATAACATTAACTGATGAATCGGAATTTTAATGGTTGCATTAATCTCATTATTTATGATTCTTCAATGATATTCAATTAGAAAAACAGCTGATTATGTCGAGTATATGAGTAGAAAATCATTAATCACTTTAGGAATTCAACACGGATTTCAGTTATTTATTTCATTAGCTCAACTACTTTATTACGTTATTGTTATATTGGTTAAAAGAAGATAAAACAATTTACCCTCAACACTACGGTGTTGATTTTTTTGTTAAAAACGCAAAGAAAATACACAGACCTAAATCTGTGTATTTAAAATTATTTGTGAAAAACAATTAGTCAAATTATTTAACAATTTTTGTAACTGTTCCTGCACCAACTGTACGTCCACCTTCACGGATTGAGAATTTTGTTCCTTCTTCAACAGCGATAGGTGCGATTAATTTAACTTTTAAGTTAACGTTTTCCCCTGGCATAACCATTTCACGTCCTGGTTCGAATTCAATTCCCCCTGTAACGTCTGTTGTACGGAAGTAGAATTGAGGTTTGTAGTTTTTAAGGAAAGGAGTGTGACGTCCTCCTTCTTCTTTTTTAAGAACGTAAATAGCAGCTTCGAATTCTGTGTGAGGAACGATTGAACCTGGTTTAGCTAAAACTTGTCCACGTTCAACTTCATCACGGTTAACTCCACGAAGTAATAATCCAGCGTTATCTCCAGCTTGTGCTTCTTTAAGGTTTTTACGGAACATTTCGATTCCTGTAACAACTGTTTTCTTAGTAGGTTTTAATCCAACGATTTCAACTTCGTCGTTTAATTTAAGTGTTCCACGTTCTACACGTCCTGTAGCAACTGTTCCACGTCCTGTAATTGTGAAAACGTCTTCAACAGCCATTAAGAATGGTTTGTCAAATTCTTTAACAGGTGTTTGGATGTATGAATCAACTGAATCCATAAGTTCCATAATTTTTTCTTCGTATTTCGCATCACCTTCTAATGCTTTAAGAGCTGATCCACGAATGATTGGAGCATTGTCTCCATCAAATCCGTATTCTGAAAGAAGTCCACGGATTTCCATTTCAACAAGTTCGATCATTTCTTCTTCACCTTCAAGCATATCTACTTTGTTTAAGAATACAACGATACGAGGAACCCCAACTTGTTTAGATAAAAGAATGTGTTCACGTGTTTGAGGCATTGGCCCATCTGTTGCAGCAACAACTAAGATAGCTCCATCCATTTGAGCTGCCCCTGTAATCATGTTTTTAACATAGTCAGCGTGACCAGGACAGTCAACGTGTGCATAGTGACGTTTTTCTGTTTGGTATTCGATGTGTGATGTGTTAATTGTAATTCCACGTGCTCTTTCTTCTGGTGCGTTATCGATAGAAGCGTAATCACGAGCTTCTGATAATCCTTTTTTAGCTAAAACTGTAGCAATAGCAGCAGTTAAAGTTGTTTTACCATGGTCAACGTGTCCGATTGTTCCAACGTTAACGTGTTCTTTACTACGATCAAAATCTAATTTTGCCATGTAATTTCCTTTCTATTTTATATATATAAAATTGTTTAATAAATGTATTGTGTTTTAGCGCCAAAACCAACCTATGCCTAGCCTTTCATCTAGGTCCTGTCCATTTGTTAAATTAGCACATTAATTTTATCAAAAATAATTTTTGAAAACAGTATTTCCAATAACATTTAAATTAGTTTTTATATTGTACCACAAAATGCAATTTCTATTATCTCTGTCTAATAATGAAACTAATTAGAGATGCAGTTTTATATAAAATCATCAATTAAATTTAATAAAATATATGCGATAAATAATACTAAAAATTTCTAAAAATAATTATATAAATGTACAAAATTCAAGCAGTTTGATGGTACAAAATATTGGTTATTTTCGGTTTTGTTTAAAAAATAAATAAAGTAAAATAATGTTACATTAAGTTACAAAACGTTTTAACTTGATGTTTAAATTTATTTCGAAATAAAATCAAACAAAAAAGGAAACAAGATGAAAAAAACTTTATTTGATAGTAAAAATTATTTAGATAAAGTGCATGCTTGATGACGTGCTGCTAACTATCTTTCAGTTGGGCAAATGTTTTTAAGAAACAACCCTTTACTTAGAGAAGAGTTAAAAGCCGAAGATGTTAAGATGTACCCAATCGGTCACTGAGGAACAATCCCAGGACAAAACTTAATCTATGCTCACTTAAACCGTGTTATTAACAAATACGACTTAGAAATGTTCTACATTGAAGGTCCAGGACACGGTGGTCAAGTTATGATTTCTAACTCATACTTAGATGGAAGCTACACAGAATTATTCCCAGAAATTTCACAAGATGAAGAGGGATTAAAAAGAATGTTCAAGAGATTCTCATTCCCTGGTGGAACTGCATCTCACGCTGCTCCTGAAACACCTGGTTCAATTCACGAAGGTGGAGAGTTAGGATACGCATTATCACACGCAACAGGTGCTATTTTAGATAACCCACAAATCATTGCTGCTACAGTAATCGGTGATGGGGAAGCTGAAACAGGACCACTTACAGCAGGATGATTCTCATCATCATTCATTAACCCAGTTAATGATGGAGCTGTATTACCAATCATCCACATCAATGGTGGAAAAATTGCAAACCCAACAATCTTAGCTAGAAAATCAGATAAAGAAATCAGAGATATGTTAGCTGGATTTGGATGAGAAGCTATCTTTGTTGAAGCTGATGTTTTTGACCAAAGAGGAATTCACAAACCAATGGCAAAAGCATTTGACAAAGCTATTGAAAAAATCCAAAAGATTCAAGCAAAAGCAAGACAAAAATCAGCTGAAGAAGCTACAAGACCTATTTGACCAGCTCTTGTTGTTAGAACACCAAAAGGTTGAACAGGACCTCACACATACAATGGTTTAACATATGAAGGAAGCTTTAGATCACACCAAGTTCCACTTCCTGTTACATCAGAAAAACCAGCTACATTAGACTTATTAAAAGAATGATTAACTTCATATCATCCAGAAGAATTATTTGATGAAAATGCTAAATTCAAGGCTGAATATGCTGAAATTGCTCCTAAAGGTGCAAAAAGAATGGCAATGCACCCTATTACAAATGGTGGTGTAAACCCTAGAGCATTAAACTTACCAGACTGAACACAATTTGCATTAGACATCAAAAAACCTGGTTCAGTTCAAGACCAAGATATGGTTAACGCTGGAAAATGATTTGCTGAAGTAATCAAAATGAACCCAGATAACTTCCGTGTATTCGGACCAGATGAAACTAAATCTAACAGACTTTACGATGTTCTTAAAGTAACAAACAGACAATGATTAGAAAGAGTAAATCCTGAATTAGATGAAGCTATCGGACCAGTTGGAAGAGTTATCGATTCACAATTATCAGAACACCAAGCTGAAGGATTCTTAGAAGGATACGTATTAACAGGACGTCACGGAATGTTTGCTTCATACGAATCATTCTTAAGAGTTGTTGACTCAATGCTTACACAACACATGAAATGAGTTGCTAAAGCAAGAAAAGTTCACTGAAGAAAAGATTACCCATCTCTTAACGTTATTGCTACATCAACAGCATTCCAACAAGACCACAACGGTTACACACACCAAGATCCAGGTATTTTAGGTCACTTAGCTGACAAAAAACCTGAATTAATTCGTGAATACTTACCAGCTGACTCTAACACATTGTTAGCTGTATTAGACAAAGCTTACAGAGAAAGAGATGTAATTAACCTTATCGTTGCTTCTAAACAACCAAGAGACCAATTCTACAATGTAGAAGAAGCTAAAGAATTAGTTGAAAAAGGTCTTAAAGTTATTGATTGAGCTTCTACAACAAAACCAGGTGAAGAACCAGACTTAGTTGTTGTTGCATCAGGTACAGAACCAAACTTAGAAGCATTAGCATCATTAGAATACATCAACAAAGCATTCCCTTCACTTAAAATTAGATTCGTTAACGTAGTTGATTTATTAAAATTACGTCACCCAAGCATTGACCCACGTGGATTATCAGATGCTGAATTCAACGCAATCTTTACAAAGAACAAACCAGTTGTATTCGCATTCCACGGATATGAAGGTCTTATTAGAGATATCTTCTTCTCACGTCAAAACCACAACTTATTTGTTCACGGTTACAGAGAAAACGGAGACATCACAACATCATTTGACATTAGACAAATGAGCCACATGGATAGATTCCACATCTCAATCACAGCCGCTAAAGCAGTTTACGGTGATAAAGCAGCTGACTTCCTAAAACAAATGGAAGAAAAAGTTGCATACCACAACAGATACATTAAAGAAGTTGGAATAGACATTGACGAAGTTAGATTCTGAAAATGATCAGGTCTTAAAAAATAAGACAAACACTTTATAAGTGTTAAAAGATAATCAAAAACACCTTAGTAATTCAAACTAGGGTGTTTTCATTTTGCTTTTTCAATTAACTATTTTCTAAACCTACTAAAATACCTCTATTAACAAATGGTTTTCTACCTTCAAGACTATCAATAAGGTCTGGATAATCGATAAATGGGTTTCTTAATCCACCTTGGTATCTAGCTGTTTCGTTGTTTCTATCAATATCAAATTGTGAAATTGAATCTGTTGAAACTCAGTTTTTGTATGTTTGATAGTAGTGGTCTTTAATGTATGGTTTAGTGCTTGAGAATATTGAATTTGATTTTTGATTTAAGTTTCTATTTCTATATGTAACTGTAAAGTATAGATATGCTCTAGCAATGTCTCCCTTGAATGCATCTATTGGTTCAAATGTTGTTTCACCAATTGAGTTTCTTCCTAATTTTCCACCATTTCTCGATGTTTTAGTTGTATCACTTACATTGTCGTGAGGGAAATTACCTCTGTTTGCATTAACTTTAATATCTGTAGGTCAAACGTGGTGCGCGTCTGAAACCATTGGCGATTCTTTGTTGAATCAAGATTGTGGAATTAAGTGTTCCTTGTTTGTCCCTTCCCCTTCATCTCTTGCAGATGATCTTTTTCCTCATTGAAAATCAGGGAATGTATATGGATCTCTTCCGTTTGAATTTTCTGAATAAATATCTAACAATGTATTATCTTTTTCAAAATATTTATCTTTAAATGCATTATATTGATCATAGAATGTTCCTAAAGCACCATATGAGCGAACTCCTCCAAAGTGACTGTTTTGAATCGTTAATAATGCATCATATAACTCATCGCCCATTTTACCATCAGCTTGTGCATAGTAATTATTACTTGCATCATATCTTAAACCATTAGCGGTAACTGGTTGAGTCGGTTGTGAAGGTTCTGGATTTGGATTTGATGGTGTTCCAACGTTTCCTGATGATGGTAGAGTTGATGGATTATCACTTCCATTAACTGATTCTTCTGTAGATGATTCCTCAACAATTTTAAGTTTTACAACAGATGTGTATAAATTGTCATTTGAGTAGTCAAATGTCTTATCTTCATTTCTAACTGTTAATTTATATTTAACTGTTAGCGTTTGTGTTTGTGCATTATATTCATAATTTAAGAAACTATTTGGATATTTTTTATTTTTGTATGTAAATTCTTTTTCTACATCATTTACTAATTGGAACTCATCGTTTTGAAATTCTGATTTGAATTTAAGAAATGCTGGTCCTTTTTTCTTATCTAATCCAACCGTTTTGTCCGTGTACATATAAGCAATATTTTCATGAGCATTTAACTTAGCTAAAACTTGTGTTTTTAAGTCTCCTGAAAGAGGTAATGAAACTAAAATATTGTTATATAAAGTTGTTATATCCTTTTCAACTGGTTGAACCACGTTACCTGAAAAATCAAGTGTAAATGTTGAAGTATACACATTGCTTCCTACTGCAATATAACCATCAGCTGGTTGTGCAACTTTATAACTAATTACAACTGCGTTTGTTTGTGCATCAAATGAATCAACATCTATTAATTTGTTGTTTGTAATTTCTTCATTAGTGATTTCATTTCCTGCAAATGCCTTATTAATAAGTTTAAACTCTTGAAAAATACCGTCATCATTTAACAACGCAACAAATGTATTATTTGCATCATTCAAACGAAGTGTGTTATCAGCAGCATTGAAGACAAGTTTTGCATTTTGTGCACTTAATCCTGAAACAATTACTTGCTTGTTTTCTTCTGTTAAAGACATTGGGTTAGTAACTACGTTTGAAGCATCAGGTATTTCGTATTCGTTTATAGGTTGTCCCGGATTTGGTTCAGGGTTTGGATTTGAAACAGGTGGAGTTATTGGGCCTGTAACTGGTTCCTTAGGTTCTGGTGTTGGTTTTTCATCAATTGGATTTGATGGTTCTGGATTTTTTTGTGAACATTGAGTCGATAATACTGATGTAGATGTAACAAATAGTGATAATACTAATAATGGTTTTAAAAACTTTTTCATACCCTTACTATTATCACTTTTTTAAAAAAGTGATAGAAAATAGCCTTAATTTTCACAAAATGTGAAAAAAATAAGCCATTTTGGCTTATTTGATTAATTCTTTTGCGTAGCTGAAACAAGTACTCCTAAGTTTGTGAATGGTTTAGGATTTGATCCAACTAAGTTTTCTAATAAGTTAGGGTAGTCAATGAATGGGTTTCTTAATCCACCTTCAAATGCAGCAATTTTGTTATTTCTTGCAACGTCAAATGGAGAAACTGGATCAGTTGCTGTTCAGTTTGCAAAAGTATTAAAGTAGTGATCTTTAATGTAAGGCGCTGTTTTTGTGAAGATTGATTGAGATGTAGCTGCTAAGTTTCTGTCATTGTAAGTTACAGTGAAGTAAAGGTATGATCTAGCAATGTCACCTTTGAATTCATTGATTGGTTCAAATGATGTCATACCAATTGAGTTTGTCCCTAATTTTCCACCGTTCATTGATGTTCAACTAGCAGAAGCATTTGCAACTAAATCGTGAGGATAGTTACTTCTTACTCCGTTTACTTTAATATCTGTTGGATAAATGTGGTGAACGTCTGAAACCATTGGTGATTGTTTACTGAATCAAGATTGAGGAATAACGTGTTCTCTATTCATTCCATAGCTCTCACCAGAAGCATTATTACTTGTTGGGTAAGATCTATATGTGTATGGATCTGTACCTGTTGGGTTTTCAGAATAAATATCTAACATTGTGTTATCTTTTTCAAAGTAAATATCTCTGAATGGTGAGTTGTTTGATTGGTAGAACCCTGGAATATCTCCATATCCTCTAACACCTGATAAATGTGCTTTTTGAATCTTTAATAATGCAGCATATAATTCTGCACCGCTTTTTCCGTTAGCTGATGCATAGTAATTATTACTTGAATCATAGTTGTATGAGTAGTTTGAATTTACTGGTGTAATAGTTATATTTGAACTGCCTGTGTTTCCACCTGTTGTTGGTGAAGTTGTTGTAGTTTGCGCTTCCTTAAAGAAAACAGTAAATTTTGATGTAAATGTCTTAGTTGAAAATTCATATCCACTATTATCAGCAGCACTTGTGTTAATTGCAGCTTTGTATGTTAAAGTTAATTCATTTGTGCTTGCATTAAATTGGAAGTTAATATCACCATTTGGTCTATCTGTACCTTTGTATGTGAAAATTGGTTCTTCAAAATTTGCTGGATGGAATTTAGCATTAATAGCTTCTTCAAATAACGCCCCAACAGCTGGTCCTGTTTTTCTGTTTAAACCAATTTCATTTGTATTTCTCATGAAGTATAAGAATTTGTTATTTCCATCTTTTAAATAAGTTAAGATTTGATCTTTTGAAGCAGCAGGAATTTCGATAGGTTTAAATACATTGCTTGCATTTTCTAATGAAACTTCAGCTGGTGCAGCAGGAATAACTGGTTTTGGTGTAACAATTTCTTTTCTTCCATTATCACCTGTTTTATTACATGAAAGTGAAACCATCGGTAAAATAGCACTAGCTGCTAAACTTGATGTTAAAAATAATTTTTTAAAAATTTTCTTCATTTTTCCTCCTTAAAATAAGGTTAAAAACTTCTATTATTTTAGTTGTATTATGTATCAATATAATTTAAAAATTATATTACTTATAATTTTATACAAATAAAAAATAAAAATATGGAAAATTTATTCCATATTTTGTGAAAAATTTACTTGTCTAAAAATTGAGATAAATACTTTGCAAGTCCAGATTGATTGCATGGGAATTCAGTAATTTCATCAGCAATTTTCTTTAGTTCAGGAACTGAATTTTGCATTGCAATTAATGTTCCAACTTTACCTTTTGTAGTTGAATCATTCATTGAATCACCAATGTGCACAGCATCTTCAGGATCAATTCCCTTAAGTTTGCAATATGCAACTTCAGCTTCACCTTTTGATGAACCAATCTTAGTAATTTCTAAGGTTTTATTTTTTTCTCCAACAAATGCTATTTCAAATATGTCTCCATATTTTTCTTTTCATTTTTTAGCAAATTTAGCAGCCTTTCTAGCTGATAAACTTGATAAAAGAGCCTTGTGTATAGGAAAATCGTTTTTGAAGTCTTTGTATGGCTTTGCATTTGTAATTCATCTGAATTTCTTAGAAAAGTTTTTGTAAATTTTATTTACAAATTTAATAATGTAATATAAGTAGTTTTTTACATATACGTGACTTGAATCAATTGTTACAAAGGCAAACTTTTTAGAGATTAAATTAAATAATAACTGTGCTTTTTCAGGTTCAATTATTTCCTCTGAAATAATTTTTCCATTCTCAACTGTAACAGCTCCATTTCAAGCTATATATGTAATTTCTCCTGTTAAACCTTTAACAATATCAGAAGTTTTTGCACTTAAACCACGACCAGTTGCGACCACAACTGGAATTTGTTTATTTAACTCTGTAAGTGTTTTTTTAGTAAATTCTGTTGCGCTACGCATTCAAAATTTTTCTTCTGGTCCATCTAATGTGGTTCCATCTAAATCGATAAAAATAATTTTAGGTTTCTGCATTAATCTCCTATTTAACAATGTCAACTAAGTTTTTCATTAAAGCAACTACAGTCATAGGTCCAACTCCACCAGGAACTGGTGTAATTGCAGCTACTTTATCTTTAACATTTTCAAAATCAACATCACCTGATAATTCTGCTGAAAGTTTGTCATCTAAGTTAGTTCCGACATCGATAACAATAGCTCCTTCTTTAACATTGTGAGCTTTAATGTATTTTGCAACACCTATTGCAACAATTAAGATGTCTGCATTTTCAATACCTTTAATTCCTGTTTCTTCATTATATGTAGAAACGTTAGCATTTTTTCTTTTAATAATGTGTGCAAGAGGTTTTCCTACAACATGTGATCTTCCAACAACACATACTCTTTTGTTTTCTACGTCAATTCCATAGTGTTCCATTAATTCTAAAACACCACGTGCTGTAGCTGGAATAAAGTGTTTGTCAGCTGTATCGTTATATAATCTGAATTCATTTTTTGTTGTAAGTCCATCAATGTCTTTATCGTATGGAACTGCATCTAAAATAACTTGAGTTGGCAAATGAGAAGGTAATGGTAACTGAACAATGATTCCATCGAATTTTTCATTGATTCTGTCCATTTTCTTAAGTAATCTGTCTTGAGAAATATCCTCATCAAATTTGAATAATTCAGCTTCAATACCTAAATCTTCAGCTACTCTTAATTTGTGAGCTATGTATTTGTTTGAAGCAGCATTATCTCCTACTTGGATAATTGCCATTCTTAATTTTCTTTCTAAATCAAGATCAATTATCTCTTGTCTCAATTTAGCTAATTCTTGTTTAGCTAACTCTTTACCACTTAATATTTGCATGATAATTCCTCCTCATATTTTTTAAGTTCATCTGTATATTTTTCTAATTTTGCTTTTTCAACAGCAACTTTATCAGCAGGAGCTTTTGAAACGAATCTTTCATTGTTTAAAAGTTGCTCTGCTCTAGCTATTTCTGCTTTAACAAAATTAATTTTTTCTAAAAGGAGCTTTTTATTTCTTTGTTTTGTTTCATCTGATTGTTTTATGAATAAAACATTGTCATTTAGTGCTATTAAGTAATCGTTATTATCTTCGTATAAAGCAAATACCATTTTGTTAATTGTCTCAATAGCAACTTGTGGAACGTCATTTTTAAGTGAATAAATAAGAAGTTCTTTTTTAGAAATTTGATTATTTTCACGATATTTTCTAAGTTCAGTTACAACTTCAATAACTGTGTTTATATAATCGGTTGAATGATCATCTTCAAATGTAGGTCATAATTGTTCTAATAATTCTGCATTAAAGATTTCTGAATATAACCTGTCTGTTATGAATGGTAAGAATGGATGAAGCAAAATTAAAGTTTTTCTTAAGACTTCAAGAGCTGATTTTTTAGAATATGAACTCTTTAAGAATTCAACGTATCATCCACTAAGGTCTGTGAAAATAAATTTGTAGATTTCTGAACCGATGATTGAAAACTCATAGTTATCAATAAGTGAATCGATCTTAACTGATAAGTTTTTAAGTTGATTTAATATTCACTTATCTGCATCAGTAGCTTCATTGTTATTATCTTCTAGTTCATTAATGTATCTAGCAATGTTTCATAACTTGTTATTAACTCTTCAAGCAGCTTCAACTTTATCGTCTGAGAATTTAATATCTAAACCTGGTGTTGTGTTTGTGATTAAGAATCATCTTAAAGCATCTGAACCATATTTTTCAACCATATCCATAGGGTCAACACCATTGTTTAATGATTTAGACATTTTTCTACCTTGCGCATCTCTAATAAGGCCGTGAAGTAGTAATCTATCAAATGGTTTTTGACCTGTAAATTCAAGTCCAAAGAAGTACATTCTAGCTACTCAGAAGAAAATAATGTCATAACCTGTAACTAAAAGAGATGTTGGATAATATCTTTTTAGTTTTTCATTAGTTTGAGGTCATCCTAAGAACACAAATGGAGCAAGTCCTGATGAGAATCAAGTATCTAGAACATCTGGATCTTGAACTCATCCTTCACCTGGTGAATCAACTTGAACTTTCATATTACCATCTTGGTTATATCAAGCAGGAATTCTGTGTCCTCATCAAAGCTGTCTAGAAATTGTTCAATCATAAACATTTTCCATTCATTGACGCATAGTTAATTCAAAACGTTTTGGATAGAACTTAACAGCTTCTGGATAATCTAAATCTTTTAAGATTAAATCTCTGAAGTGTTCCATTTTAACAAATCATTGTGGTAGCACTAAAATTTCAACTGGTGTTTTAGATCTATCTGAAATACCAACATTTGAAATTGTTGTTTCAACTTTTTGAATATAACCATTATCTTGTAAGAATTGTGCAATCTTCTCTCTTGCTGCAAATCTTTCTAAACCGTGGAATTCAGGTAATCCAGGATAGTTAATTAAACCATCTTTTGAAATTGTTTCATTGATTTCAAGATTGTGTTTTTTTATAATATCAATATCAACTTCAGCGTGTGCACTAAGTTTCATTAATCCTGAACCAAAGTTAATATCAACATATTCATCAGGTATGATTGGTAAATCTTTTTTAGTAATTGGGTGAATTACAACTTGTCCTTCTAAATCTTTGTATCTTGAGTCATTTGGATTAAATACAACAGCGACGTCGCTTAATAAAGTTTCAGTTCTAACAGTAGCAATTGTCAACACATCGTTTGAACCCTTAATTGGATAATTGATGTAGTACATTTTTTGCTCTGCAGGTTCATTATTAACTTCAATGTTTGATAAAGCAGTTTGTAACTTAACATCTCAGTTAATTGCTTTAACACCTTTGTAAATGAAACCTTTGTTGTATAAGTCAATGAAAACTTTTGAAACAGCTTCATTAGCTTCTGCATCAAGTGTGAATCTTTCAGCTGAATAATCAAGTGCTAGACCAATTTTTGATCATTGTTGTCTAAATAAGTTTGCATATTCAGCTTTTCATTCTCAAATCTTATCAACGAAAGCTTCTCTACCTAAATCATGACGAGTTTGACCTGTTGATTGGAATAAAACATCCTCAACTTTTGATTGTGTAGCAATTCCAGCGTGATCCATACCTGGAACTCACATAACATCAAAACCATTAAGTTTCTTATATCTTATAATTGTGTCAGGTATATAAACATCAAGTGCATGACCTAAATGTAGCTTACCAGTTACGTTTGGTGGTGGTAACAAAATAGTGAAAGGTTTTTTATCTAAATCATGAGTTTGAAAATATTTCTTAGCTTGTCATTTTTTATCAATGTCTTTTTCAACTAGCGTGTGATTATATATTTTGTCCATTAATACCTCCGTTAAATAATTTCAAGGTATTTTTACTTAAAAAAATATCTATATAAATAATTATTAAAATTATAATAAATTTTGCTAAAATTCCTTACCCCTTTTACTGGTAGCACATAAGTGAAAAAATAAAATGTTTATAAAACAATATAGTAAAATTTAATTGTATGAAGATAATTAGCACAAATAAAAAAGCTCATCACAACTATGAAATTATTGATAAATATGAAGCAGGAATTGAATTACTCGGTTGAGAAGTAAAATCAGCTAGAGCTAATTCAATTGACATTTCAAATGCATTTTGTTCAATTTACAAAGGTGAAATGTATCTTAAGGAAGCTTACTTCAAGCAATATATGCACGTAAAAGCTGATGAGTTTAGAGATAGAAAATTACTTCTTCATAAAAATGAGATTCGTAAGATTAAATTTGCTACAGAATCACAAGGTCTTACTATCATACCTTTAAAAATGTACTTTAATTCTTCATCAAGAATTAAAGTAGAAATAGCTTTAGCTAAAGGTCTTAAAAAGTATGATAAAAGACAACAAATCATTAAAGATGAAGTTAATAAAAAACTCAATAAGCTAATCAATTCATATAAATAATCATTATGGGGATATAATGGTTTCGACATACATTGGGGTGTTGTTGTTGCAGTAGTGTGGTAGACTATAATTACTTCTAGACTTTCTTAAATGGAAACGCTAAAAAAGAAAACAAAGTTTCAAACTTTGCAATGTTCTCAATGAACAACTTAAACCCAGTTTTTGCTTAATTAAATGCAATCTGGTGACTTTAATGTAGCTCCTTTCTATGTTAAAGTTGGTCTTAAAAGGATAGCATTAGCTTTGGTAAACTAATGTGAAATTTAGCCAAACTGTTTAATATTTTTCGAATGCTTTATCATTAAAACAGTTATAAAAAGTATTCTAAACTGTAGATGCAACAACATGCTCAATTTGTGGACAGGGGTTCGATTCCCCTTATCTCCACCATTAGCCGCTTTAGTTCTAGTGGTAAAACAGTTGACTCGTAACCAACCATCATGAGTTCGATTCTCATAAGCGGCACCATTAGATTAATCTATTTAAACATCATGACTATTGAAGTTGTGATTTTTTTAATGTCTTTTTTAAATCAATCACTAAGTGTCTACCTTTTTCAGAATTTACTTACATTTTTTAGAATAAGGATAGCTAGCAAAGTTATCTACTGTAATTATTAAAAGGAATGTGTGAAAATAACTAAAATATTAATTCCATTTGGCGCAATATCATCTGTTGTTGCTGCAACAATTTCGGTATCTTGTGGTTAAAGATACCAACAGGTCGTAAAAGAGTTCAATGAGCGTAACCTTTTAGCCATTTGCTTGATTTTGTTTATATCCATCCTTTTGTATAACTTGCATGATTTGAATAGTTTATATATTTTGCAAAAAGTTAAAATTTAGCAGTTATTTTAATGAAATTTTAATGTTTTTATCAAGAAGGGCAAAATAAAAAAACACCTTAGCAATAGCTAAAGTGCCTTATATGTTTGATTGAATTTAGAAATTATAATTCGTTAATTGTTCCACCTAATTTAGCAAAAGCTTCTTTAGCTGATGCTGATGCTTTGTGTACATCGATTGTTAATTTCTTTGTTAATGTACCATTTCCTAATAATTTAACAGGCATATTTCTTTTAATTAAGTTTACACTGAATAAAGCTTCAATTGTGATTACATCACCGTCGTTAAATCTTGTTTCTAAATCAGCAAGGTTGATTACTTGGTATTCAACGTGGTTAACATTGTTAAATCCACGTTTTCCGATTCTACGGAATCATGGTGTTTGACCCCCTTCGAATCCTAATCTGTGACCTTTACGTTTGTTTTGACCTGATTGTCCTTTACCAGCTTGTTTACCTTTTCCAGCAGCGTGTCCTCTACCTTTACGGTGCTTTTCTGGTCTTGAACCTTCTGTGAATTTTAAAGTATTTAATTTAATTGCCATATTATAAATCCTTAACTTCTTTGTCTCTGATTTCAGCGATTTCTTCAACAGTTCTCATGTTTAATAATGCTTTAACTGTAGCTTTAACAACGTTTGCTTTTGAACGAGATCCATATGTTTTTGTAACGATATCTGTGTATCCAGCTAATTCAACAACAGCACGAACTGTTCCTGAAGCAATAAGTCCTTTTCCTTTTGGAGCAGGTTTTAACATTACTTTAGATGCTAAGAATTTAGCAGTAATTTCATGTGGAACTGTACCATTAACTACTGGTACTGAAACAAGGTTATTTTGTGCATCTTTAACAGCTTTCTTGATAGCATCTGGAACTTCGTTTGCCTTACCGTGTCCAAATCCTACAAGACCTTTTTTGTTTCCGACTACAACAAAAGCTGAGAAGCTGAATCTTCTTCCACCTTTAACAACTTTTGTAACACGAGCAATGTCAACTACTTTTTCTGAGAATTCTGATTCGAATTTAGGAGCTGCTTGACGTGGTCTTCTGTTCATTGGTTTTCTGTTTGCACGTTCTTGTTTGTTTTCTGTAGCTTCTGATTTAACTGTTCTTGGTCTTCTTGCTGTAACTTCTTTTGTTCCAGCTTCTAATTTAACTTCTTTTTTGTTTTCCATTAGAATTTAACTCCTTGTTCTCTTACTGCTTCTGCGAATGCTTTAACACGTCCATGGTAGATATATCCACCACGGTCAAAAACGATTTCTGTAATACCTAATTTGTTAATTTTTTCACCCATTAATTTACCTAATTCTGATGCTGCAGCGATGTTTCCTGAGTATTTTTCATTTTTAAGTGTTGAAACACTTGCTAATGTAACACCTTTTGTGTCATCGATTAATTGAGCATAGAAGTTTTGGTGTGATTTGAATACATTTAAACGAGGTTTTGTAGCTGTACCGCTAATGTGTTGACGTAAACGAACATGTTTAACTTTTCTAGCTGCGTTTCTTGATTTTGCTTTCATTTTATTCACCTAGCAACTCCTAAATTATTTAGAAGCTGTTTTCCCTTCTTTACGTCTAATTTTTTCACCTTTGTAAGAAATACCTTTACCTGAGTACACGTTAGGTTTTCTGATTGCTCTAACTACTGAAGCAAATTGTCCAACTTGCTCTTTGCTAATTCCAAATACTGAAATTTCTGTAGGTTTAGCAACTGTAACTTTTAATTCTGATGGAACTTGTTTTGAAACTGGGTGTGAGTATCCAGCGTTAACTATAAGTTCATTTCCTCTAAGTTCAGCTTTGTACCCAACCCCTTTGATTTCTAAATCAATTTGGAACCCTTCTGAAACTCCCTTGATCATGTTTGCGATAAGAGCGTTTGTTGTTCCATGTAATTGTTTTGTTTGTTTGTTTTCGTTTGCACGTACTGTTGTAACTTGATTGTTTTCTACTTGTACTTTGATTAATGGACTAAATGTTCTTTCTAATTTTCCGTGTTTTCCTGAAACTGTAACTGTGTTACCGTTAACTGAAACTTCTGTTCCAGCAGGAATAACTAAAACTCTATTTCCAACACGAGACATACTAATTATCAAATGTAAGCGATGATTTCACCACCAACATTAGCCTCCTTAGCTTGTTTTCCTGTCATTAATCCTTTTGAAGTAGAGATGATTACTGTACCGTAACCTGATAAAACACTAGGAATTTCATCTGCTTTAACGTAAGTTCTAAGACCTGGCTTAGAAACTCTTTTAAAGTCAACGATAGCTTGTTTGTTTTTCTTGTATTTTAATGTAACTACTAATTCTTTGTTTACACCTTCACCTGAAACTGTGTAAGATGCAATGTACCCTTCTTCTAAAATTAACTTAACAATAGCTTCTTTTTTAGTTGAATATGGAATTGAAACAGTTTTATGTTTTCTAATGTTAGCGTTTTTGATTCTAACAACTAAATCTGAAATTGGATCTGTAATAAACATAATTATCAACTCGCTTTCTTCATACCTGGAATTTTACCTTCGTGTGCAAGGTTTCTAAAGCAGATACGACATACTTTGTATTTTCTTAAAACTGAGTGTGGACGTCCACATAATTCACAACGTGTGTAAGCACGTGTTGAGAATTTAGGGTGACGTTTAGCTTTTGCGATTAATGCTTTTCTTGCCATAAACTATTTAGCTCCTTTTTTTTCGAATGGTACACCAAGTGCTTCTAATAATGTTTTAGCTTCTTGGTCAGATTTAGCTGAAGTTACAATAATAACGTCAAGCCCTTTGATTTTACGGATTTTGTCAAATTCGATTTCTGGGAAGATGATTTCTTCTTTAATTCCTAAGTTGTAGTTACCTCTTCCATCGAAAGCTTTTGGATTAGCTCCACGGAAGTCACGAATACGTGGCATTGCAACATTGATTAATTTGTCTAAAAAGTCTCACATTCTTTCTCTACGAAGTGTAACTTTTCCACCCATAGGCATACCTTCACGAAGTTTTCATGAAGCGTTTGATTTTTTAGCTGTTGTTTGGTATGGTTTTTGAGAAGAGATTAATGTTAACTCATTTAAAACTTCTTCAATAGCTTTTGAGTTGTTGATTTCTTTTCCAGCTGTCATGTTTAATACAACTTTTTCGATTCTTGGAACTTCCATTGATGATTTGTATTGGTATTTTTCTTTTAAAGCAGGAACTGCTTTTTCTAAATAAACATTTTTTAACATATTAGATTTCCTTTTGTGTTCTTTTTGCGATTCTTACTTTTTTACCTTTGTCATCAATTTTGTATCCGATTTTTGAGATTTGTGCTGGTTTATCTTTTGTAGCTTTTTTAACTAAATATGCAACATTTGAAACGTGGATTGGAGCTTCTTTTTCTGAAATTGAACCATCTTGGTTTTGGTGTGAAGGTTTGTTGTGTTTTTTAACAATATTTACACCTTTAACGATAACTTTGTTTTCTGAACGTAAGATTTTTTCGATTTGACCTGTTTTTCCTTTATCTTTACCGGCAATAACCATAACTTCATCATTAACTTTGAATTTGATTTTGTTCATAACTTATCTCCTTATAAATAAATTAAAGTACTTCAGGTGCAAGTGAAACGATTTTTGGGTATTTTTCTCTAATTTCACGAGCAACAGGTCCGAACACACGTGTTCCACGTGGTGTTCCATCTTCTTTTAAAATTACAACTGCGTTATCGTCAAAACGAATGTATGTACCATTGTCACGGTGAATTCCGTAAGCTGAACGTACAACTACTGCTTTAACAACTTGCCCTTCTTTAACCATGCCGTTTGGAATAGCTTTTTTAACTGAACATACAATAACATCACCAATGTTTGCTGTTTTTTTCTTTGACCCACCTAAAACACGAATAACACCGATTTCTTTAGCACCTGAGTTATCAGCAACGTTTGCTCTAGATAATTCGTGAATCATTAGTTATTTCCTTCGATTGCAGCTTGTTTAACTTCAACTAATCTGAAGTGTTTTGTTTTTGATAATGGTCTTGTTTCCATAATAACAACGATGTCACCTAATTTAGCAACATGGTTTTCATCATGAACAGCAAATCTTTTTGTTGATTTGTAACGTTTTGAATATAATGGGTGTTTTTTGTATGTGTCAACTGCTACGATGATTGTTTTTGCTGTTTTACCAGCAGAAACAACTGTTCCAACTAAAGTTTTTCTTGAGTTTCTTTCCATAATTATTTAGCTCCTTTTTTTTCATTTAAAGCTGTTTTAACTTTAGCAATGTCTTTTCTAATGTTTGCAATTTTGTGTGTTTCTTTTAAATCACCTGTAACGTTTTGATATCTTAAAGTAAATAATTCTGCTTTAAGTTGTTCAACTAATGTGTTTAATTCATCAACTGATTTGTTTTTTAATTCTTTGTAAAGCATTATTTATCTCCTTCTTCTCTTTTGATAATTTTTCATTTAACAGGTAATTTGTGACCAGCTAATCTTAAAGCGTCTCTTGCTACATCTTCTGCAACACCTGACACTTCGAACATAACTGTATTAACTTTAACTGCTGTATATCATAATTCAGGAGTACCTTTTCCTGATCCCATACGTACACCAATTGGTTTAGATGTTTTAGCAAAGTGAGGGAAAATACGGATAATAACTTCCCCTTCACGTCCCATTCTACGTGTAGCAGCAATACGAGCTGATTCAATTTGACGAGCTGTTACTCAAGCAGATGTTACAGCTTGTAAACCAAATTCTCCAAAAGAAACTTTGTTTCCTTTTGTTGCTTTACGTTTGTCGTGTCTTTGAATGAATGGTTTTCTGTATTTGGTTCTTTTTGGTTGAAGCATTATTTATCCCCTTCCAATTTTTCACCTAATGATACTCAAACTTTAACACCAATTGCACCGTATGTTGTTCTAGCAGTAGCTGTAGCGTAATCAACATCTTGTCTTAATGTGTGAAGTTTCATTTCTCCTTCTGAGTACCCTTCTGTTCTAGCCATATCAACTCCGTTTAAACGTCCTGAAACAGCTGTTTTGATACCTTTAGCACCAGCACGCATTGCATTTCTAATAGCAATTTTTTGTGCTGAACGGAAACTTTCACGATTTTCTAATTTTGTTGCAATCATTTCTGCAAGTAATTTTGCATTTAAATCTGGATTTTTAAGTTCTAAAACTTGAACATTTAAGTTTAAGTTTTTGTTTTTAATAAATTTTGATAATGCTAATGTTAAGTCTTGAATGTTTTTACCTTCAGCACCTAACATAGCAGCTGGTTTAGCTGTGTGAACTAAAACTGTAACTTTGTTGTTTGCGTTACGTTTTACTTCAACTTTACCAATTTGGTATTGACGTACTAATTTATCAAAGAATTTGTAGATTTTAGCATCTTCAACTAAGAATGAACCAAAGTTAGCTTTTTCTGCAAATCATTGTGAGTTGTGAGCTTTTGAAATTCCGTAACGGAAACCATTTGGATTAACCTTTTGTCCCATATTAATTTCTCTCCTCTAATGTGATTGATAAATTTGATGTACGTTTTAAGATAGAGTAAGCTCTACCTTGGCTTCTTGGTTGGAATCTTTTAAGAGTTGGACCTTCATTTACATAAACTTCTTTTACGAATAATTTTGTAGCATCTAAACCATGGTTGTGTGTTGCGTTAGCAACAGCTGAGTTTAATAACTTGATGAAAATAGGAGCTGATTTTTTGTTTGTGTTGTGTAATAACCCTAAAGCAACAGTTACATCTTTACCTCTAAATAAGTTTGCAACTAATTTAGCTTTAGATACACTAACTCTTTGCAATTTAACGTGAGCTTTTGCTTGTTGTTTTTGCATTATTTCTTCTTCCCTTTATCTGCACCGTGACCAGAGAATGTTCTAGTTGGTGAGAATTCTCCTAATTTGTGACCTACCATGTCATCTGTAACGTAAACTTCAACAAATTGTTTTCCGTTGTGAACTGCAAATGTTAATCCAACGAAGTTAGGGAAAATTGTTGAACGTCTTGATCAAGTTTTAATTGGTTTTTTAGGTGCTTTTCCTTCAACGATAGCATCTACTTTTTTAAGTAAATGGTCATCTGCGAATGGACCTTTTTTAAGACTACGTGCCATTATTTAGCATCCTTTCTTCTTCTTAAAATAAGTTTATTTGAAGATTTCTTAGTTTTTCTTGTTTTAACTCCAAGAGCTTTTTTACCTCATGGTGTAAGAGGAGCTTTACGACCAACTGGTTGTTTACCTTCCCCTCCTCCATGTGGGTGATCTACTGGGTTCATTACTGATCCACGTACTGTAGGTCTAATACCTTTGTGTCTGTTAATTCCAGCTTTACCAATATTTACTAATAAGTGTTCTTCGTTTCCTACAACACCAATTGTTGCACGGCAACGAGCTAAGATACGACGTGTTTCACCAGATTTTAATCTTAACACTACGTATTTTCCATTGTCATCTTTACCAAGGATTTGAGCTGATGTACCTGCACTACGTGCAATTTGTCCTCCAGCACCTGGTTGCATTTCAATATTGTGTACAAATGTACCTTCAGGAATGTTTGAAAGTGGTAATGTGTTACCAACAATAATATCTACGTTGTCTCCTGAAACAACTTTTTGTCCTAATTTAATACCTTTAGGAGCTAAAATGTATCTTTTTTCTCCATCTGCATATACAACTAAACTAATGTTTGCTGATCTGTTTGGATCATATTCAATAGTTTTTACTGTAGCAGGGATGTTATCTTTATTACGTTTAAAGTCTACAAGTCTGTAGAATCTTTTAACACGTCCTCCATGATGTCTAACAGTAATTTTACCTTGGTTGTTACGTCCAGCATGATTTTTTAAATTCACTAAAAGTGATTTTTCTGGAGCGTGACCTGATAAGTTTTGTCTGTAATCAAGAGTAGACATGTTTCTACGACCATTTGTAGTTGGCTTAAAATGTTTGATAGCCATTTGTCTTCTCCTTTGCTTAAAAATATTTGGGGATTTGCAAGATTATCTTTTAAGCAACTATCTAAAACCCCTTAACTAATTGTTTGATTTGAACATAAAGTTCATCGGATTTAATTATTCTCCACCAACTTTACGTTTTGTAGTAGTTTTCTTAACTGCTGTGTTTGCTTTTTTAGCTGTTGTTTTTTTAGCAGCTAATTTAGCAGCAGCTTTTTTCTCAACTTCTGAAGCTTTAGAAGCTTTTGCTTTTTTAGCTTCATCTACTTTAGCTTTAGTTTCAGCTAAAACTGCTTCTTCAGCGTCTGATGGAACATAGTTTAATGTTGAACCTTCTTTTAAAGTAACCATAGCTTTTTTGTAACGGTTTGTAAATCCGTGGAAACGTCCTACGTTTTTAGCCTTTTTATCAACTTTGATTGTTCTAACTTTGTCAACTTTAACTTGGAAAATTGTTTCAACAGCTTGTGCAATTTGGAATTTGTTTGCGTGGAAGTCTACTTTGAATGTGTAAACACCTTTAGCTCTTTGAATGTCTGATTTTTCAGTTAAAACTGGAGCTTTAATGATTCTTGTTAATTCCATTATTTAATTCTCCCTTTTAATAATTCAAGACTTTCGTTTGAAACAATCATAACGTCAGCAGCAATAGCAGCTTCAACTGTTAATGAGTTAGCTTTAACAACTGTAACGTTTGGTAAGTTTCTAACTGATTTGTAAACCATTGTGTTTTCTGTAACAACTAAAACATGTTTTAAGTTTGCTACTTGTAATTCAGCTAATTTAGCAGCAACTGTTTTTGTTGAGATTGTGTCTAATGCTAAATCATCAACGATAACAGCTTGATCTTGTGCTAATAATGTTAAAGCTGAAATAAATGCACGGAATTTAACTTTCTTGTTAACTTTAAGTGAGTAGTTTCTGTTTGGTTTAGGTCCGAATGCTCTTCCCCCTCCAACTCAGATTGGTGAACGCATAGAACTGTGACGTGCTCTACCTGTTCCTTTTTGTCTTCAAGGTTTTTTACCTGAACCACTTACTTCTGAACGGTTTTTAACTTTGTGTGTTCCTTGTCTTCTTGATGCTCTCTCTGATAAGATTGAGTCAAATACTGCTTGTTCATAAATTTTTTCACTAGCAAATAATTGTGCTGGTAAATCTGCTTTATGAGCAACTTTAGCAACGTTTTTGTCTTTTTGAACTGTAACTTTAGCTGATTTTGAAGCAGCTGGTTTTGTTGAAGCTTTTTTAGCTGGAGCTGATTTAGGAGCAGCTTTTTTAGCTGTTGTAGATTTTTTAACTGTTTCTGCCATAAATTATTCTCCTTTGTTTGCTTCTGCAGCATCAATTAATTCTTGTAATTGTTGTGCGTTCATTCCAACTGTAACTTCAATGTGGAATTTTTTAGCTTTTTCAATAAGTTCGTTCATTAACATAGCTTCTTTAACGTTTACTAATTTAATTTCTTCACGGCTTGGTAATCCTTTAACCGCTTCTTTTACTACTACGAATGATTTTTTAGGCCCTGGAATTGAACCTTTGATTAATAATAAGTTGTTTTCTACATCTACTTTAACAACTTCTAAGTTTTGAACTGTTGTTTTAACATGTCCAAGGTGTCCTGGCATTGTCATACCTTTGTAAACACGGTTACCTGAGATATCCCCAAGTGATCCTGTTTGTCTAATAGGTTGAGATCCTCCACCTCCACCGTGAGATTTAGGTCCGATGTGTTGGTTATGTCTTTTAATTGTACCAGCGAACCCTTTCCCTTTTGATGTACCTGTAACGTCTACAAGTTCACCTGCTTTAAAAATGTCAGCTTTAATTAAATCTCCAAGTTCGTATCCTGACATATCACGAACTTCTTTAACGAAGCGCTTAGGTGTTGTTGAAGCTTTAGCAAAGTGACCGATTTCAGGTTTGTTTGCTCTACTTGCTTTTTTATCAGCTGTAGCAAGTTGTGTTGCAACGTAACCATCTTTGTCGTTTGTTAAAACTTTTGAAACAACATTTGGTTGTACTTCGATTACTGTAACAGGAACACTTTTTCCTGATTCAGTAAAGATTTGAGTCATACCAACTTTACGTCCTAAGATTCCTTTCATATTGTCTCCTTAAAAATTGAGTATTAAATTTGATTATTTAACTTTAACTTGAATATCCACACCAGCTGGTAATTCAAGTCTTTGTAATTGATCTTGAGTTTTAGCAGAAGGATCGGTAATTACAACTAATCTTTGGTGTGTTCTGCTTTCGAATTGTTCACGGCTTTTCTTGTTAACGTGAACAGATCTTAAGATAGTAATTTCATCTCTTTTTGTAGGTAAAGGAATTGGTCCACTTACTTTAGCATCTGTTGCTTTTGCAATTTCATAAATTCTTTTTGCAGCAGCATCAACTAATGCGTGGTCAAACCCTTTAACTTTGATGTTTAACTTACTCATTGTTGTCTCCTTTGTTCTTAATTTTGAACATAGCTCCTTTTAAAAACCCAACGTGTCCTCAACAACATTTTGGCACGTTGGCAACCTTAAAATTCATAGCTATAGTTGCTTATTGATTATATAGTAAAAATTAAAAAACAGAAACCGAAATTTCTGTTTTTATTTCTAGCAACTCCTCTCCGTGTATCAAGGAGCTTTTTCTTATGAAATTTTCTTTAAAATTCAGTTATTTAAAATCTGAAATGGAACGTATTCATAAGCTTTTTCTTGGATAGTTTGACCTTGTAGTAACATCATTGTGGGAACCTTTAAAACTTGTCATTTTGTATTAGGAACTCTAAATAATTGAGCCTCTTCAGCATCCACATTAATGAAACGAATTCTATGATTTCCTTCATATTCTTTAGCAATTTCCTCTACAATAGGTCTCATCATTTTACAATCACCACATCATTGAGTAGTGAAATTCAAGAAGATTAATTCGTTATCTTTATTAGCTTCAATTATTTTTTTAGCTTCTTCTCATTTTAAATTTTCAAACATATTCACCTCTAAACAGCTAAAAGTGATAAAGCGATCATAGGGTCTTTATCAGTTGCTTTAAATATTTTCTTTCTAATTGTTTTACGTAATTTTTCATTTAAATCATACATACGTTTGCAGCTATTTGATTTAACTACATCTACAATGATTTGTTTAATTAAGTTAGTCATTTGCTCTTGCTCAGAAATATCAATAACACCAACATAATTAATGTGTAATTGTCCTGTTAAGTTACGTGTTTTCGAATCGTACATAATATTGATTACAATAACACCTTCTCTACCTAAAAATTCTCTTTCAGAAATAACTTCAGATGAAATGTCTCCAACTCCAAAACCATCAATAATAGTAGTTCCAACTTCTTTAACTTTTCCGTTGTGACTAAATAATTTACCATCAATAAAGTGAGCTATTTTTCCATTCATTAAGACAAGTGTATTGATGTCTTGAACATTCTTAAGTTCATCATTAATGTATTCACTAGCTGAAACTAAATATCTGTATAAACCTTGAGCAGGCATGAATACATCTGGTTTAAGAACTTTTACAAGTGAAACCAAATCATCTCTTGTAGGTCTTACGTAGAAGAACATTTTTTCACTAATATCAAATAGGTTGTGCGTGATTTTAGCTATTTCATCCATTGTTTGTGCATAATCAGACTCAAGACCATTAACTGGTGGAGCTAACATAATCACAGTGTCAGTAGGTTTAATTTTTAAATAAACGTCATTATTTTCTGTAATTCTATTGAAACGTGAATAAAGTCTTTCAGTTGATGCAGTAATTAAAACAATAGCATTTGAATGTTTATTAATTTGTCTGTGGTCAATTAATTTTGGTAATGGCACTACTGTTGAGAATTTAGAAATTAAATCTAATAAATCAGCATATGTTTTTCCATATGGAACTACTGGTCTATTGTATTTGATTGCTAAATCTAAAACTTGTTGCAATGTAACCATTTCTTCACCATAGGCACCAACAATTATTTTTTCATCAGGATTTGCTTTCTTGAAAATATCATCAAGTTCGGTATATGCATTATATTTTTCAATCCCTCTACCTGAAACATTTGATTTACCAGCATCTGAAACAATAGCCACAATTTTTCTACCTTCAAAGTATTTTGCAAGTAATGGGAAGTAAACTTTTCCATAAATTCCTAAGTTACCTTCAACATAGTTAAACATAAATAAGTAGTCACCTGTTTTAGTTTGGAAGTTAAACCCAATATTCCCAGGCATTGAACCTGTTAGCCCAAAAGGAACGATTGTTAAATCACCAAATTGAAGTTTTTGTCTAATAACTTGAACTTGTCCTTTTTTAAGTTGAATATCGTATTTTGTAATTCTGTCAATAACTAAAACTTGATTAAATGCAGAAGTATAGATTTTAAGGTTAGGAATTTTCATTAACAATCAAGGGATTGCACTGAATGTTTCATTCTTAATGTCTGTGATGAATAAACCTTTAATTCTGTCTTTGTTTTTGATTAAATAATCAAAATTTGGAATAAGTGTATTAACACCATTTGACATATTTAAAGGCACCTTAGCACCTGCATTAACTATAAAAATGTCATCATTATATTCAAAAACATAACAGTTTTTACCGTTTTCGTCTTGTCCTCCAAGAGCGAAAATATTTACATTTTCCATATTTTTCTCTCTTTCATTATGTATTATGTGTTTTAAAAGTAAGGAATAATTAGTTTGCTAATTAATTTTTTAATTATAGCAAATTGATTTTTTGAGGGTAAAAATAAAAACACCTAATACATAGGTGTTTTAGTAATTAATTACTTAATGCAAATTACTTAACAACGTGTTCTGTAATTTGATCGTTTTCAACAACTAAGAAAGCGTCTCCTTGTTGAATTCCGTATGGTTCTAATGCTGAAACAGCATTTTCGTGATCTTGTTTTACAAGTGGGAATAATGATTCTGAATCAACTGAGTTTCATACTGATGAATATGAACCGAATGCATTGATTAATAATGGATCATTTACAATACCAATAACTGTTGAGTTAGGTCTGAATTTAGCAACTTCTTTTAATAAAGCTCCTGTTCTTGATAAAACAACAACATATTTGTATTTTCCTTCTTGTGCTTTTTGAGCTATTGAGTAAGCAATTTGTGAACGTTTGTTTGATTGATCTGAATTTTTTCAAACTTTTTCTAATTGAATTTCGTAGTAGTTTCTTGAGTAGAATTCTTTTTCTGCTCTTCTTGAAATAGCTGACATTGTTTTAACAGCCTCTAATGGGAATGAACCGTTTGCACTTTCTCCTGAAAGCATTGTTGAGTCAGCTCCTAATTCAACTGCGTAGTAAACGTCTGTAACTTCAGCACGTGTTGGGTGTGGTGAGTTTTCCATTGAGTCTAACATTTGTGTTGCAACGATAACTGGTTTACCAGCTTCACGACATTTTCTAATGAACATTTTTTCATAGTATGGAACATCGTAGTAAGGAATTTCTAATCCTAAGTCTCCACGAGCAACCATAATACCATCTGATGCTTCAATAATTTCATCAATGTTTACACATCCTAAGTGTGATTCAATTTTTGAGAAGATTTGAATGTGTTTTCCACCGTTGTCATCTAATAATTTTCTTAATTCTTTAACGTTTTTAGCTGAGTTAACGAATGAAGCAGCAACATAGTTAATTCCACTTTTAATTCCGAATTTAACGTCGTTGATGTCTTTTTCAGCTAAGAATGGTAATGAGAAGTCTACACCTGGTAAGTTAACACGTTTGTTTGTTTTTAATTTGTGTGTGTTTTCAGCTTTAACTTTTACGTAGCCATTTCCAACTTCTGTAACTACTGTTGATAATTTACCATCATCAATTAAAACTTGGTTTCCAACAGATAAGTCTTGTGCCATATCATATGCAACTGTAATTTCTGTTGATGTACCTTCGTGCGAAAGATATTTATCTTGTGTTGTGTAGATGATCATTTCTGTACCTGATTGCACAACTTGAGCTCCATCTTTCATTTTTCCAATACGAATTTCAGGTCCTTTAGTATCTAACATAAGAGAAACTGGAACTTTTAATTCTTGTGAAACTCTTTTTCCTAATGTAAATTTATTTAATTGTTCTTCGTGTGAACCGTGGCTAAAGTTTGCTCTAATTGTTGTTACACCATTTTGAACTAATGATAATAACATAACATAGTTATCACTTGATGGGCCAATTGTAGCAACTAATTTAGTTCTTTTATCAGTAATTTTCATATTGCTCCTAGTAATTAAATATATATTTAAAATATAAACATATTTTACAACATTTTTCAAGTTTTACCTTATGGTAGTTTGTAATTAGTTCTATATTTTTATTCCTATGCACAAGGAATAAAAAAACACAATGCGCTAATTGTTAGAACATTGTGTACACAAATAATTTATTAAGCTTGTTGATTTAAAAATGAAACATCTTGACTAAGTTCAATTGTATTATCACTTGTTAATGGAAATACAGATTTAGCAGTTAAATCATCTTTTGTAGCTTTTAAAACGTTTTGATTGAATACTAAATGAACATTTAATGTGTTATCTGTCATTGTAATTGTTGATTGTGCTCAATCAATTGCAACTAAATCATTGACTTGTAAATCAAAGTTAGCTTTGATAAATTCAGGTTTAGTTTCTTCATTTAAAGTAGTTACATAATCGTTTAATGCTTGAATAGATGAGTAGTTAGTTTTTAATTTTTCTTCACTTAATGTAAGTGATTTAGTAATTAATGTTGAATATTTATTATCTGCAGCAACTGTTGCAAATCCTGTTAACTCATAAACATATTGTTCTGTAGCTTCATTTTCACTATTTAGTTTCTTAAATTGTAAATATAAAGTTCCTGTTTCATCATTTGCATATGATGTAAATTCGATGTTTGACATAGTGTAGAAGATATTTTCAGTTGTTGCATCATCATTATAAACAAATGTAAATGATTTACCTGTGTCAGTTTTAGCAGCTTGTTCTGAAGTCATTGCATTTTGAGTTTTAAGTTCTGCTAATCATTTATCTTTGTTTCAATTTGTATCACCGATTTGAAGAATTGGAGAACTAGCAAATTCTGAAGCTAAATGAGTTGATTTATCTAATGAACCTGTTGAAACTAATGAATAATTTTCAATTGTCGGTCTAACAGCATCTAAGAATGATAAATCAACATTAGCATCAACTTTATTATTCTCTTCTAAATTAAACACTGATTGTGAACTTAAATTTTCTTTTGTAGCAGCTAATACATTTAAGTTGTATGAAAGACTTAATTTCATTATTTTGTCCTCAAATGCAACTTGCAGACTGCTTCAATTAAAATTAGTCAATTTAGATGATTCTTTTGTTGAGAAATGATTTTTAATAAATTCAACTTTTTTATCTTGCTCTAAGACTTCAAAGTGTGTTTTTAACGCGTCTGAAGATTTGAATTCTCTAAATAATTTTTCAGTATCAGCAGTTAATGTAGCAATCGTTAAATTAGCATATGGATTTTTAGTAGACAATGTTGCAAAACCAGTTAATTCAAAAATGTGAGTTTTAACTGTATTTGCATTTTTATCTTTAACTAACATTTTAAGCAATAATGTACCTGTTAAATCGTTTGCATATGAAACAAATTCAATTCTATAACCTTGATCTCTAGCTTCTTGAGCAATCGCATTAAATACCATTCCATTGCTTGCTGTTAATTCAAATGATTTAATATTATCAACTTGATTTTTATCACTTTCAGTTTGGATTTTAGCAGCTGTAAGTTCTTTAATTCAAGCTGAATTATCTCATCTTGTTCCACTAATAGGAACTAATGGATTTGTTACATATTCAGAAGCTAAATGTTTATCTTTAGTTAATGAACCGGTAACATTTAGATTAAAATCTGCATAATCTATATTAGTTTTTTTCTTTGATTGTTTAACCAATAATGCTGATGTAGCTGCTATTCCACCAAGAACAACAACTGAACCACCTAAAAGTAATAATGGTTTTAATGTTTGTTTAGTCAATTTCATTTTCATCTCCTGAAAGAGTTTGTGTTAAATCATCACTAAGTTGCTCAATTCCGACTTTTTTTTCTGAAGAAACTAAGAAATACTCAAAGTTTCGAAGTTCATTACGTAAGCTTTTAATGTGATTTAATAGTTGGTTTTTGTCTTTTTGTTTAAGTTTGTCAGTTTTTGTGAAAACTAACTTAAAGTTTATATTATTTGATATTAAAAAATTTAATTCAGGAACATCTGTATTAGTAATTCCGTGTCTAGAATCAATTAGTAAGTAAACACATCTAAGGTTTTCTCTTTCTATCAAATATTCATAAATCATCTTCATCATTTTATCTTTTTGAGTTTGCGAAATTTTTGCGTAACCATAACCTGGTAAGTCAACTAAAACTGCTCCAAATTCATTTTCAAAATAGTTAATTAATTGTGTACGACCTGGTGTCTTAGATGTTTTTGCTAATTTCTTATTTTCAACAATTGCATTGATTAATGAACTTTTTCCAACGTTTGAGCGACCTCAAAAAGCGACTTCATAATTTGGATGTTCGTATCAATTTGCCCTGTTTGTAGATGATTTAATAAATTTAAACATTGTCCTAAATTCCTTTTTTGTTTTGTTTTGCTTTTTCTATTTGTTCTTTATGTTGTTGTCTGATTTGAGTTGAAGAAATATTTGAGTTTTCATAATCAGGCATTATTATGATTGTTTCAAGACTATTATTTAAAGCATTATTTGCTGTAGCTAATTTGAGTTCATAATTAAAGTCAGTTTGATTTCTAGCACTACGTACAAGTCATTTTACATTTAATTGATGAGCTAAATCAGCTGTTAAATCAAAGTAGTTTTTTAAGACAACCACTTTATCGTTTTCTTGATATTTATTTTTAATTGCTTCAAAATTTTCTTCAATTCTTTCAATATTATCTTTATCAGGATTGTAAGTTACAACAACATAAAGTTTGTCAAAAAGCTCGGTAGCTTTTTGCACTATTGATTCGTGACCTTTATGAAATGGATCGAATGATCCAGGAAATAAAGCTATTTTAGTTTTGTTCATAAATTTTAATTGCATTTCTTGCAATAACTAATTCTTCATTTGTTCT
This sequence comes from Mycoplasma sp. 1199, assembly GCF_034863365.1. Taxonomy (NCBI): domain Bacteria; kingdom Bacillati; phylum Mycoplasmatota; class Mollicutes; order Mycoplasmatales; family Mycoplasmataceae; genus Mycoplasma; species Mycoplasma sp. 1199. The sequence continues at coordinate 112,887 of NZ_JAYFFA010000003.1, forward strand.
AATTACATAAACTGGAACTTCTGAATCAGGTGCAGAAATTAAAGCGAATTCACCAATTGGTCCATAGTTAACTTCTGAATTTAATTTAATGTTTTTGAAGAATAATTTGTCTGCAATCATTTGTCTAATAATAGGTGTGTTTTCTCCAATTCCAGCTGTGAAAACAAGCGCATCTGGTTTACCACCAATTTTGTTTGCATAAACTGCTACATAGTCAGCAATTTTTTGTGAGTAAAGTTCAAGTGCAAATTGTGCATCTACATTTCCTTTGTTTGCTGCAGCACAAATATCTCTCATATCTGAAGAAATTGTAGAAACACCTAAAAGACCACTTTGTTTATTTAAAATATCTGTGAATTGATTGATGTCTAAACCTGATTCGTTCATAACAAATTGATGAATTGAAGGGTCAATGTCACCACTTCTTGTTCCCATCATTATTCCAGCTAATGGTGTCAGCCCCATTGATGTGTCAAATGATTTTGAATCTTTAACAGCACATAATGAACCGCCGTTTCCTAAGTGCATATTAACAAATGTTACAGTTTCTTTGTCTAAGATTTGAGCAAGTTTTTCTGTAATGTATTGGTGTGAAATTCCGTGAGCACCATATCTTTTGATTTCGTATTTTTCTACTAATTCTTTCGGTAGTGCATATGAGCTATTTACTTTGTTAATTGTTGTATGGAATGCTGTATCAAAGTCACCTGATAATTTAGCGTGTGGGAAAACTTTTCTAAATCCGTAAATTGATTGCACTGCTCCTGGGTTGTGTAATGGTGCATAAATTGAAACTTTATCTACAATGTTAATTACTTCATCTGTGATTTTTGCTGTATTGTTAAAGTATGTACCACCTTGAACAATTCTAAATCCAATGTACTCAATTTCTTCTGGTTGGTGGATTAAGTTAATTTCTTCCATTAATTCATATAATTTGTTAACAGCAACTTCGTGATTTGGCATTGCTACTGTTTTTTCAAATTTTTGACCATTGAATTTAATTGAAATAGCTCCCTCAGGTAATGTAATTCTTTCAGCAATACCACTAGCGATTAATTCTAATGATTCTTTATCAAATAAACTTAATTTAATTGAGCTACTTCCTGCATTGATTACTAAAACTTTTTTATTCATTATTACTCCTTGTTTGTGTTTAAAATCGAAATAAGAATTGTTCCTATTATATCTTTTGTCGTTGCTCCCCTTGATAAGTCTGCAACGGTTTGATTAAATCCTAAAACAAAAGGACCATACGCATTGAATTTACCTAACTGCTGAATAAATTTGTAAGATATATTAGCTGAATTTAAATCAGGAAACACAAATACATTAGCATCTTGGTAATTAAATAAATCTTTTTTCTCTCTTATTTTGTTATTTAACGCTGCATCAACTTGAACTTCACTTGCATACACATTTTCATGTGGATATTTTTCTGAAAACAATTTTGCTGCATTTGACATTTTTAAAGCTTGTGCACTTGAGTTTGAACCATTTGTTGAAAAGGACATAAATGCACCAGTTGGTTTATCAAGAACTTTTTTGCTAAAGTCCATAGCATTTTTAGTTATATCAACTAATTGTTCTTCAGTTGGTTCAATAATAAAAGAAGGATCAGAAACTACATAAGTTTGTGATTTTTTATTAAGCACCATTGCTGATGAAATTGTGGTTGTTGTTTTATCTAAAACCCTTAGAGCACTACGATAAAATGATTTTGAAGTTGTGTTATATCCACCCACAACAACGTCATATTTTTGTGTTTTAGCAATGTGCATACCAATGATGTTTCTAGTGTTTGAATCAAACTCAAGGTCAAGTTGATTTAAATCTAAATTAGGTTGTTTTTTTAATCTAGATTGTATGTAGTTTTGCTTAACTTTTTGGATTTGGTCAAATGAGACAAAAACATCATGTTTATCATTTGAGTTTTCAAATGATAAGTAGTTGATTATGATGTTTTTATTGAGCATTAATTTGTTTATTCAGAATCTTTGAGAAGGTGAATAAGTATCTATTAAAAGCACTGTGTATTGGTGCTTTTTATGTTTAATTTTTCAAAATATTGAGTGTAAAAGCATAGTATCCTTTTTAGTTTGTTATATTATACCAATAGTTTAGTTTTATGTAATTGTATATAACTAAGTTATTTAGTGTTAAATAAAAAAATATCAGTTTGAATGTAAACTGATATCTATATATAAAACTCATATTTATTATTAAAAAGTAAAGATTAAACTAATTCAATAATTGCCATACGTGTTGAATCACCTTGACGACGAGGTAATTTAATAATCCTTGTGTATCCACCGTTTCTTTGTGAGTATTTTGGTGCAATATCATCAAATAAGTATGATAATACAGCTTTACCATCTTTAGTTTTAATTGGACGTAAGAAACCTGCAACAGCACGTCTGTTTGCTAATGTAGGGTTTTTAGCTTTTTGAATCATTTTTTCAGCGTGTCTTCTTAATTCTTTTGCTCTTGTTAAAGTTGTAACAATTCTCCCGTTTACGTATAATTCACTAACAAGTGAACGCATCACACCGTTTCTTCATTTAGTGTCACGTGAATAGATTTGTGTTGGGTTTGCCATATTACTCATCTCCTTCTCTTAATTCAAAACCGTAATCTTTAACTTTATCAATGATTTCTTGAATTGATTTTCTACCTAAGTTTTTTGTTTGCTCTAATTGTGAAACTGTAAGTTCTCTAATTTGTGATAATTTAGTTTTCTTAATTTTTCTAAGTGCATTAGCTGAACGAACTGATAAGTTCATTTGTGAAATATCGATATCATCTTCTTGTTTTTCTTCTGGTTTTTCAACGATTTCCTCAAAGATATCAACTTTCATTTTATCTGTATCTCCGATTACTTCAAGAAGACCAATTAAAATGTCAGCTGCTTGTCTAAGAGCATCTTTTGCATCTACTGTTCCATCTGTTTCAATGTTAAACTCAAGTTCTTCTTCAATTCTGTTTGAAGCTGAGTTCATTTCTTTGATGTTGTAGTAAACTTTTTTGATTGGTGAGAAGTTTGAATCAACTGCGATAAATTCACCTTTTTTAATGTCACTCATTGGAGCTAAATCATCTTTTTTACGTTTAGAAATGTAAGCTTTGTTTTCATCAAAAGAAACAAATCCACGTCCTGAACGTAAGTAAATTTCAACATTAAGAGCCTTAGCATTCATAACTGTAGCTAACTTAATGTTTGTATCAATAACTTGAACACCTGGGTGTGAAACTACTTTAAGTGATCTTGAAGTAACTTCTCCAGGAGCTTCCGATTGTAATGTAACTTTTACAATTTCATTGTCTTTAACAATGTTAGGGTTGTAAGCAAAACGAACTTTACGTAAATTCATTAATAAAGTAATAACATCTTCTGTAACATCTTTGATTGTTTGGAATTCATGATCAACACCTTCGATTTTAACTGCAAATGGTGCTAATGATGAAATTGTTGATAATAATGTTCTTCTTAAAGGAACAGCTAATGTATTACCAAAACCTCTTTCAAGACCTCTTAATACAAAAGTTGTTTCAGCAACATCATCTCTTTTGTGGATTACAGGTTTATCTAAGTAAACCAATTTTTTCATTTTTTCCATTGTTTACCTCTTTTGAATTATTTTTTCATACGTTCACGTTTTAAGATACGTTTTGGTGGTCTTGTTCCGTTGTGTGGAACTGGTGTAACATCTTTGATTTCTGTTACTGTAATACCGCTAACTTCGATTTGTTTTCTAGCAGCATCTTTTCCAGCTCCAAGACCTTTTAATTCAACTTTAACTGTTTTGATTCCGTGTTCTTTAGCAGCTTCAGCAGCAGCTTGCGCAGCTAAACCGGCAGCATATGGAGTTTTCTTTTTAGTACCTTTGTATCCAATTGCTCCTGCTGAACTTCAAGCAATAACATTCCCGTTTTCATCAGCAAAAGTAACAATTGTGTTTTGGTTTGTTGAGTGGATGTGTGCTACACCACTTGTAATGTTCTTTTTCTTAGTTTTACGAGCCATTATTATTTACCTTTCTTTCCTGCTACAGTTTTTCTTGGACCCTTACGTGTACGAGCATTCTTTTGAGTACTTTGTCCACGAACTGGTAATCCTTTACGGTGTCTCATTCCACGGTAGCATTTGATTTCCATTAAACGTTTGATGTTTAATGAAACTTCTCTACGTAAGTCACCTTCTGTTGTGTAAACTTTAGCTGCTTCACGAATTCTTGATAATTCTTCTTCTGATAAATCTTTTACACGAGCATCTTCGCTAATGTTTGCTACTTTACAAATTTCTTTTGCTAATGTTCTTCCAATTCCATAAATGTATGTTAATGAAATAACAACACGTTTATTGTTTGGGATTTCGACGTTTAAAATTCTAGCCATTTAAAATCCTTTCTAATGATTACCCTTGTCTTTGTTTGTGTTTTGGTTGAACACAAATAACACGGATAATTCCTCTACGTTTAATGATTTTACAGTCTTTACACATTTTTTTAACACTTGCTCTAACTTTCATTAGTTCTCCTTATTACTTGTGTCTGTAAGTAATACGTCCTTGTGTTGTATCATAAGGACTTACTTCGACATCAACTGAATCACCTGGTAAGATACGAATGTGGTTAATTCTCATCTTTCCAGAAATATGAGCTTTAATTGTGATGCCATTTTCAAGTTCTACTAAATAATCATCAATTGTAAAAACTTCTTTGACAACACCTTTTATTTTAATAGCATCTTTTGCCAATTAGATTCCTTTCGTTAACACGATTCCTTTTCCATTTTTGATGAGTACAGTGTGTTCATAATGAGCTGTTCTTGTATTATTGGCGCTAACTATTGTTCACCCATCTCTAAGTTGAATAAATTTATTAGTTTGGGCAATCATTGGCTCAATACAAATTACCATACCATCTTTAAGTAATGGACCAGTTCCTTTTTTACCTTCATTGAAAATATTAGGATCTTCATGTAATCTTCTTCCGATTCCATGACCACAAAAGTCTCTTGGTGTAAATAAACCGTGCTTATGGATATATTCACCTATTGCATAAGATATATCACCTGTTCTAGCACCTTTTTTAATCGCTTTTAATCCAGCTTGAAAAGCTCCTTTAGCTACATCAATAAGTTTCTGATCTAGAGGCGAAACTTTTCCGACCGGTTTAGTGAAGGCACTATCACTATAAAAACCTTCTCAGATGCATCCTAAGTCAACACTAACAATGTCACCTTCTTCTACGATACGATCTGTAGGTATTCCATGGATCAATTGTTCATTAACTGATATACATGCTGTACTTGGAAAACCTTGATAACCTTTAAATGCAGGTTTGGCTCCACGTTTGATTATTTCTTTAAAAGCCAATTGATCAATATCTTTTAAAGAAACCCCTGGTCTTACAAAGTCTCAAACTATTTGCTTGACTTCTGCCAAGATTTGACAAGATTTGGTAATCTTTTGAATTTCTTCTTCTGTTTTTACTCAAGACATAATTAGATCACCTTTCTCTGTAAAAAATAAAATAATCTAACATATATGTTAGATATTTTAAAGTTTATTTATTTTATCACTTTTTTGCAAAATTTCAAGTACCTGTTTTGCAACTTCTTCAGGTGTAGCTGAAGCATCTACAACTCTTAATTCATCAAGTGATTTGTAGTAGTCAATTAATGGTTTTGTTTGTTCTTCATAGATTTTTAATCTGTGTTCAATACGTTCAGGTGTGTCGTCTGCACGTTGAACAATTTGATTAGAACAAACATCACAAACACCTTCTGCTTTAGGTGGTTGGAAGTCTACATGGTAACCAGCACCACAATTTACACATGTTCTTCTACCACTTAAACGCTTAATGATTTCTTCATTATTTACTTGAAGCTCAATAACTACAAATTCAAAGTCTTTAAGTGAATTTAAGAACTCGGCTTGGGCTTTAGTTCTAGGAAAACCATCTAGGATAAAAAATTCGTTATTTTCTTTTAATTTTAAGATTGCATTTTCAACAATTTTATTTGTGATTTCATCAGGTACATATCCACCTGTTGTCACAATGTTTTGAACTTTAAGACCAAGTTCAGTTTTTTGTGCTATTTCGTTTCTAAAAATGTTACCTGTTGATAAATGAATTAAATTGCTTGTTTTTGACAACAAAGAAGCAACAGTACCTTTTCCTGCTCCTGGTTGTCCCATAAAAATCACATTTTTATTTATTTTATTTATCATAATAAACCTTCTACGTTTTCTGCTGAGTTGCTTTCAATATTTTTAATTGACTCTCTTTTTGCTTTTGATAAATTATTTGATTTAATTCTTGCTTGTAATTGCCCTACTGTTTCAAGTGCAACACTTACTAAAATCATAAGTCCTGTACCACCAAACGAAATTACACTAGGTAAAATGCCTGCCATAATTTCAATAAATTGCATACTTCCTAATGCTAATAAATAGAATGATGAAAATACACTTAATCTAAATACAATCCCAATTAAGTAATCTTGTGTTTCTTCTCCTGGTCTTACACCTGGAATAAATGTTGAATTTTTAGCAAAATCTTCAGCTATCTTATCAACTTTTGATTGTTGAATACCCATAACTAATGAGAAAGCAAAAATAATAACTATAAGTAATGTAAATCCAATTGGTTGAGTAAATTGCATATTTTGGTTAATTCATTGTTTTGATGCATTATCATCTGGTAGTATGTTTGCAATCATTGTTGGGAATGATAAAACCATCATAGCAAAGATAATAGGCATAATTCCAGCTGGATTTAGTTTAATAGGTAAATAACCAATGTCTTTTTTAGATTTAGATCTACCTGCTCCTATTTGTTGAATAGGTACATGTCTTTCTGCTACATAAACAATAGCTATAATCATTAAAACAAGTAAGTAAACAAGTATATATGTAAAGAAGTTGACTATACCAACAAGTGCGCCACTTGAACCAGATAAATCAACACCTATGTAATGTAAGAATGCTTCTTTAAATTGGAATGGTAATCTAGCAGCAATACCTGTGAAAATAATTAAACTTGTTCCATTTCCGATTCCTTTATTTGTGATTTGTTCTGAAATAAATAAAGCAAATAATGAAGCAGAAGTTAAAACCATCGGGATCATAAAGAATGTTAAAAATTCTTTTGATACAATTCCGTATCCATCCAACTCAATGAATTGACTATTTCCATTACCAAGTGTTTTAATTAAGAAAACAGCTTGTGGATAAGCAATAACAATTGTTAACAATCTAGTAATAATATTTATTTTTCTTCTACCTTGCGGCCCACTCTGACTTAATTTATAAATTGGAGGGAATATTTTTGATTGTAAAATCATCATTATAAGAGAAGCATTAATAAATGGACTAATACCTAAAGCAAATAGCGAGAACTGTCTAAGTCCTCCACCACCAATTAAGTTTAATGTATTTAAAAAAGAGTTACTACTAATTGCGTCTTCATTTTTAATCTTTACAAATGGTAATGTTATAGTCGTTCCTAAAATATAGATAGCCAACATGAGTAAAGTAAAAATAGCCTTCTTCGTTAAATCCTTATTTGTGAAGAATGCTCTTAATCTATTTTTTGTTTTATAGATTAAATTACCCAATGTGCTCGCCCCTTTTTTAAAATATATTGGTATTATATAACAAAATATTTTTTTTCATAGTTTGAGTTAATAAAAAAACACCATTAAAGGTGTCAAATATTCTTTGAAAACTGAATAGTTATT
>NZ_JAYFFA010000004.1:0-72459 GCF_034863365.1 Mycoplasma sp. 1199
GTATTAGGCACACAGCCAGCGTTCATCCTGAGCCAGGATCAAACTCTCGAAAAAAATTGACTTGTCATGTCTTGTATATATCTAGTTTTCAAAGAACTTCTTTGCTATCAAAAGCATGAATATTATAACACTATTTTTTTTATTCAAAGCTTTTTTTAAAAAAATTAAAAAAAATAAATTACTTGATCAAGGTAATTTATTTTGATTATATGTTTAATTTAAAAGTATTAGAGAAATGATTAAATTAACCCTTTGTTTTTAAGAGTTTTTAATGTTTTTGCACTTACTCTTAATGTCATTTTTTGACCGTCTATTGTAACTCTAACTTTTTGTAAGTTAACATTAAATTTTCTTTTTGTAGCATTTAATGCGTGTGAACGTTTGTTACCTGATTGAGGTCCTCTACCTGTTAAAACGTCTCTTCTTGACATAATTTCTTCCTTTCTATAAGTAATAAATGTTTATAAACTTTTATTTAGTCTTTATAAAAAGAGTAAAAATAAAATTCTTTGATATTATAGCAAAAAACTTTATTTTATTGTTTTTTTATAAAAATCATTTTGCTTAATTAGATATGTTTAATTTTTCAATGAAATTATCTTCAAGTGTAAAGTTTACATTTTGATCAATTCAATATCTTCTGTTTTCAGCATTTTCTCCCATAAGAACTGAAACTCTTCTTTCAGCAATGAGAGCATCTTCAATTGTTACTTGAACTAATGTTCTTGTTTTAGGATCCATAGTTGTTTCTCACAATTGGTCAGCATTCATTTCTCCAAGACCTTTATATCTTTGGAGTTCATATGATTCTTTTATATTTTCCAGCATATCACTTAAATCATCTTCATCTCATGCATAAAGAATTTTTTTACTGCTCTTAAGAGTCACTTTATATAATGGAGGAAGTGCAAGGAAAATTTTTCCTTGTTCAATCATTTGTTTCATAAATCTATAAAAGAATGTTAACAATAGAAGTTGAATGTGAGCACCATCAGTGTCAGCATCGGTCATAATGATTATTTTTCCATATTGGGATTTTTCAATATCAAAATCTCTACCGTATCCTGCTCCAATTGCATTAATAATTGTGTTGATTTCTTCATTTTCAAGAACTTCAGACATTTTTTTCTTTTCAGAGTTAATCACTTTTCCACGTAATGGTAAGATAGCTTGAAATCTTCTATCTCTTCCACTTTTTGCTGAACCACCAGCTGAGTCCCCTTCGACTAGAAATAACTCATTTTGTTCATTATTTTTACCAGTCGCAGGTTTTAATTTGTCGCTTAAAATTAATTTTTCTTTACCTGTTTGCTTTGTTTTTCTACTTTCATCTTTTAATGATTTTTGTTTTTGTCTTAAATCATATGAAGATTCAATTTTATCTATGATTAATTTAGCTTGCTCTTTGTGTTCGCTTAATCAAGAATCTAAATATTTAAAGACAATTTCTTCAACAACAGGTTTTGCGTCTGGAGTTCCTAATTTATCTTTAGTTTGACCTACGAATTCAAGAATACTTTCAGGAATTTTTAAAGAGAGGACGCAACTAAGTCCTTCTTTAATGTCTGCTCATTCATAAATTCTTTGACCTTTAACTACATTTTCTTTTGACACAAAGTTATTAACTGATTTAACAAATGCAGTTTTTAGTCCAACCAGATGTGAACCACCATCACTTGTTTTAACATTGTTAACAAAACTAAGAATTGTATCTTCATATTGAGTTGTTCATTGAAAAGCAAAATCAACAGAGATACCTCTTTTTTCATCTTGAAATGAAATAGGTTTTGAAACTAAATCTTTTGAATCATTTAAAAAGTTTAAGAATGATTCAAGACCTTTAGTGTATTCATAAATTTCTGTTTTATCACTGTTTTGATCTCTTAAGATTATTTTTAAATTAGAAATTAAGAAAGCTCTTTCTTTAAGTCTTTCTGAAATTTTGTCAAAACTTAACTTAGCTCTTTTAAAAAGTGGATAATCAGGTCAGAAAGTCACTATTGTTCCAGTATTTTTAGATACACCTACCTCGTGAGTTCTTTGAAGGATTTTTTCTTGTTGAAATTCAGTTAAATAGATCTTTTTATCTCTCGAAACTTCGACAACAACTTTTGTTGATAAAGCATTAACAACACTAGCTCCAACACCGTGAAGACCTCCTGATGTTTTATACGCACTATCATCAAATTTTCCACCTGTATGCAATTCAGTGAAAGCAGCTTCTACAGCTGTTTTTGTTGAACCTTTAATTTTATCAACCGGAATACCACGTCCATTGTCTTGAACTGAAACACCACCATCATTTCTTAATGTAACAATTATTTCAGTTGCATAACCAGCTAGTGCCTCGTCGATTGAGTTATCTACAATTTCTCAAACTAAGTGATGTAAACCATGTACATCTGTTCCACCAATGTACATACCAGGTCTTTTTCTAACAGCTTCAAGCCCTTTTAATTGTTGAATATTACTTGCATTATATGTATTGTTTTGACTCATAGTTTAAATATTATAAAAGATTAAATAAAAAACATACGAATTAATCGTATGTAACTCCTTCTAAATTTTTAGCTCAATTTATAAAATGTTGGTAAGTTTTTACAGTGTCAATTCTTTGGTTTTCTTTATAAATTTTAAATCTTTCACCATAGCTAAATAATTGTGAGTAAATTTCAATATCATCTTGAGATGGTTTTAGACCTAATTGTTCTAATTTTTCTGGATAATATTTTGAAATTAATCCATAAAACTTCATTGAAACAACCTCTGGTGAGAAATTATCTAATTTAATAGCACCTGTGATTAATAATTTAACAGCAACTTCTTGATCTTCAAATTTAGGAAGCAAAATACCTGGTGTATCTAAAAATAAATATTCACCATTGACAACTCACTTATTTTCTCTGGTTACACCTGGATAGTTAGCGACTTTTAAAGTTTTTTTGTCTGAAACTAAATTGATAAGTGTACTTTTTCCACAGTTTGGAACACCAACAACAAATGATTTCATTCTGGTTATCAACATCCCTTTTTCTCTGTTTTTATTAATTCTTTCTTGTGAAAGTTTTTTAATTGTTTTTAAAATAACTTGTTTTGAAGATGATTTTCTAAGATCTAATCATAATAACGTTTCGTTTGCAAATCTTTTTTCAATTTTTGCTTTTTTGGATTGATCCATTAAATCTGATTTAGTAATAATGAACAATCTCTTTTTTTGTGGTGCAATTTTGTCAAAGTCTTCGTTATATGAACTAATTGGACATCTTGCATCTAAAACTACTATAAAAATATCAGCTAATGAAGCTTTTTCTTTTAATTCCTTGAAAGCCTTAGCCATATGACCAGGGAATCATTGAATTAAATTCTCATATTTTTGTTCTTTGTGTTCTAATTCCATATTTATCCTATTTATTTAATTTTTCCAGTTCTAATCTAAGTTTATTAACTTCTTCAGCAAGAATTTTATTTTCTTTGTAAAGTTCTTTATATTGAGCTTTATATAATTCTGTTCTTTCGGTTGATTCATTTATTTCATTAACAATTTCATTAATTTGTCTAATCAATTCATTTAAATGACTTTCAACTTCTGTTTTATTGTACCCTTCTAAAGATAAATGAAAGTTATAGTTTTTAATTTGTTCAATTAAATTATCGAATTTATTCATAATTACCCATTTCTAACTTTGTTCAACACAATTGCTGCAGCAGTTGCTACATTTAAACTTTCAAATGAAATTGGAATGTAAACTTTTTCATCAGATAATGAAGCAGCTTGTTTATCAATTCCTTTACCTTCGTTTCCTAAAATAATGACAATTTTTTCTTCTCTTGAAAAATCAATTTCATTTAACTTCTTAGCATTTGTGTCTAACATAGTTGCATATAAAATATAGTTTTGTTTTTTAAGTTCCTCTAAAATACCAATATTATTTGTCTTGATTAAATTTAAATCAAAAAGCGCCCCTTGTGAAGAACGAATAACTTTTGGATTAAAGTAATCAAAGTTTTGGATGATAACAGTATCAAAATCAAAGGCTCTTGCCAATCTAAAAATTGTCCCTACATTTCCAGGTTCTTGCAAATTATTTAAAAATAAAACTCTGTTACTAATTGATTTTGAGACATCAGGAAATTTACAAATACCTATAATCCCTTGTGGTGTAGATGTGTCTGATAAATAATTTAAGATTTCATCTGTGACTAAAATCGAATCAGCAAATTTATTTTTATTAACTACTTCAATTGTTTCTAGCAAAATACCCTTTTCTTTCGCTTCATTGACTAAGTGATAACCTTCAACTAAAAACTTAGATTCTTTACTTCTATATTTTTTATCTAAAAGTTTATAAACATCCTTGATAAACTGATTTTGCTTACTGGTTATTATTTTCATCATATTGTTCTAAGTAATGTTTTCCTTTTTCAACTTCAAATTTTGATAAATCTTTAAAATCAAGTTGTCTCATAACTTCAAAACCTAAAATAGCAACACAGTTAGCAAGATTAATTGAACGCATAGCTGAAACCATCGGTATTCTGATGCAATCTTCTAAATTATCTTTTAAGATTCTTTTATCAATACCTGTAGATTCTCTACCAAACATTAATCACACTTCACCAGTTTGTTGGTGAACTTCATTATATTTAACATTTGTATATGTCTCTAAACCATATCTAGTTACATAAAAGATTTTTTTATCTTTATACTTATTGTAAAAATCTTCATATGAGTCATGAATTTCATGTTGAATGTCGCTGAGCATTCTTCCTGCACCTGCTCTTTTAAGATATTTAGGATGAAGATCAAAACTTGTTGGTTTGATAATATGTAATTTTGCACCTAGTGCATAACAAGTTCTGATTATATTCCCTGTATTTGGGGCGATTTCCGGTTGATATAAAACTATATTTAACATAATACTATTATACATAGTATTATGATGCTGATTAATAACTCGTTGATTATTAAGTTAATTTTACTTTTGCAATAGTGTATAAGTTAAATAAGTAAAAAATAAAAGTAGGATATACCTACTTTTTTAAATTATTTAAAGTGAAAATTTAAATATTAATCTTCATCTTTATCTTGAATGTTTCTACGTTTAATAATTTCATCAGCAATTGATTTTGGAGTTTTTTCGTAGTGATCAAATTGCATTTGGTATGTTCCACGTCCACTTGTCATAGATCTAAGTTCTGTTGAGTAACCGAACATTTCTGAAAGAGGAACCATTGCTCTAACAATAACAGCTCCATCATTTCTTTGCTCTTGGTCGTTAACAAGTCCTCTACGTCTTGATAAGTCACCGATAACATCTCCGATGTGATCTGATGGAACAACTACTGAAACATCCATAATTGGTTCTAATAATACTGTACCAATTTTATCTTTTGCTTTTGTAAGTGCTTTAGAAGCAGCGATTTTGTAAGCCATTTCTGATGAGTCAACGTCGTGGTATGATCCATCAAATAATGTAGCTTTAACGTCGATCATTGGGTAACCAGCTAAAATACCAGCTGCCATTTTTTCTTCAAGACCTTTTTGAATTGATTTAATGTATTCTTTAGGAATTTTTCCACCAACAATTTTGTCCACGAATTCAAATCCACCATCTGGGTTTGGTTCGAATTTGATTCATACGTGTCCATATTGTCCTTTTCCTCCTGATTGTTTGATGTGTTTTCCTTCAACTTCAGCAGGAATTGTAATTGTTTCACGGTATGAAACTTGAGGTGCTCCAACTTTAGCTTTAACACCGAATTCACGTTTTAAACGATCAACAATAATGTCTAAGTGTAATTCACCCATTCCGGCAATAATTGTTTGACCTGTTTCTTCATCAGTATATGTTCTAAATGTAGGGTCCTCAGCAGCTAATTTTTGTAATCCTAATGATAATTTTTCTGTAGCAGCTTTTGATTCTGGTTCTAAAGCTTGTGAGATAACTGGTTCTGGGAATACCATTTTTTCAAGAACGATTTTTGGTGATTTTTCTCCGACTAATGTATCTCCTGTTGTTGTGTATTTAAGACCAACAGCAGCAGCAATATCTCCAGCTCTACATTCGTCAATTTCTACACGTGAGTTAGCGTGCATTTGTAAAATACGTCCAATACGTTCTTTTTGTTCTTTAGTTGTGTTGTATACGTAGCTACCTTTTTCAAGAACTCCACGGTATACACGGAAGAATGTTAATGAACCTACGTATGGGTCTGTCATAACTTTGAAAGCTAATGAAGAAAAGTCTCCATCGTCTGTTGCATTAACAAATATTTCTTTATCCCCATCGAAAGCAGGGATTGGTGGTACATCAAGTGGTGATGGTAAATAATCAACAACAGCGTCAATCATTCTCTTAACACCTTTGTTTTTGAATGATGTTCCACATACTACTGGGAAGAATTCTGATGTTAAAGTAGCTTTTCTAATTGCAGCTTTAAATTCTTCAACACTTAAATCTCCACCTTCAAGAACTAACATCATTAATTCTTCGTCAAAGTTAGCAACCGCTTCTAATAATTCTTGACGTTTTTCAGCAACGATGTCTTTTAAATGAGCAGGAATTTCTGTTGGAAATTCTTCTTCTTGTGGTTCTCCGTTGTATTTAATCGCTTCTAATGTAACAAGGTCGATAATACCTTCAAAATCTGATTCAGCTCCGATAGGTCATTGGATAGCAACTGCATTTCCACCTAAACGTTGTTTAACTGAAGCAACTGAAGCTGCGAAGTCAGCACCAGCTTTATCCATTTTGTTAACGTAAACAATACGAGGAACTTTGTAGTTTGTAGCTTGTCTTCAAACTGTTTCTGTTTGAGGTTCAACTCCTGATTGAGCATCAAGAACTGCTACAGCACCATCTAATACACGTAATGAACGTTCAACCTCAACTGTGAAGTCAACGTGTCCTGGTGTATCGATAATGTTAATTCTTTTTCCTTTTCAGAAAGCTGTTGTAGCAGCTGATGTAATTGTAATTCCACGTTCTTGTTCTTGTGCCATTCAGTCCATTTGTGAAGCACCATCGTGTGTTTCACCAATTTTGTGAATTTTACCTGTGTGGAATAAAATTCTTTCTGTAGTTGTTGTTTTTCCAGCATCAATGTGGGCCATAATACCGATATTACGGTAATCTTTTAATTCATATTCTCTAGCCATAAATAAACCTTAGACTATCATCTGAAGTGTGCAAATGCACGGTTAGCTTCAGCCATTTTGTGTGTATCTTCACGTTTTTTGATAGCTCCACCTGTTTTGTTTGATGCATCAATGATTTCATTAGCTAAACGAACATCCATTGTTTTTTCATTTCTTAATCTTGAGTATTGAACAAGTCATCTTAATGCTAATGTTTGTTTTCTACGAGGAGAAACTTCTGTAGGAACTTGGTAGTTTGTTCCACCGATTCTTCTTGTTCTGATTTCTAATTGAGGTGTAATGTTTTCAACTGCTTCTAAGAAAACTTCCATTGGTTCTCTTTGAGTTTTTTCTTTAATAATGTTAAATGCTGAATATAAAATATCTTGAGCAATAGATTTTTTACCATCTAACATAATTTGGTTAATTAACTTTGTAACAATAACAGAGTTAAAAACTGGATCTGCAAGTACTTCACGTATTGGGGCACTTTTTTTTCTTGACATATGTCCTCCTTATATTAATAATTATTGTGTGTATAAATTAATTTAAATTATTATTCTGATTTAGGTTTTTTAGCACCGTATAAACTACGTCCTTGGTTACGTTTTGCCACCCCAGCAGCATCTTGTGTTCCACGAACGATGTGGTATCTAACCCCAGGTAAGTCTTTAACACGTCCTCCACGGATTAAAACAACTGAGTGTTCTTGAAGGTTGTGTCCTTCTCCTGGAATGTAAGCTGTAACTTCCATTCCGTTTGATAATTTAACACGAGCATATTTACGTAATGCAGAGTTAGGTTTTTTAGGTGTCATTGTAGCAACACGAGTACATACACCACGTTTAAATGGTGAAGCCATTTTTTTAGCTTTTTTAATTAATGAGTTGTAGCTAACGCTTAAAGCAGGAGCGTTTTGTTTTTTAATTTTTGAGCTACGACCATGTGTAACTAATTGATTAGTTGTTGGCATTTTATGCTTCCTTTCGTTTGTGATTTGATAAATTTTAAGATTAATATTGTTAAGCTATTTATTTTGATAATAATTTAGCAAAGCAATTATATAACAACTTACCCGTGTGTATCAATATTTTTTAATTTTTTTATTTAGTTTTATTAATCCCTGAAAAAATACTTTTAACACTTAAACATAAATGTTTTGGTAGTTATATTGAAAGTTATTTTTAAGAATATCCAAGCTTAACAGAGTTTAAAAATCGAACAAAATTAAACAAAAATGTGAAATTAATCGCAGATAAACTTGCTAAAAGTATATAAATTTAAAAATGTTATAATTACATTACTTTTCTAAAAGAAAAGTTAATTAATTTAAATGTACATTAAAAATTAAATAAAGGAGACTAAATGTCAGCAATTAAAAAAATTCACGCACGTGAAATTCTAGACTCACGTGGTAACCCAACTGTTGAAGTTGAAGTATTCACAGAATTCGGTGGATACGGTATTGCTAAAGTTCCTTCAGGTGCATCTACAGGATCACGTGAAGCTCTTGAATTAAGGGACAAAGGTTCTGAATATGAAAGTAACTGATTTGGTGGAAAAGGGGTTATGTTAGCAGTTGATCACGTTAACAACGATATTGCTCCTTACATCGAAGGTATGGAAGTTACATTACAACGTGAAATTGATAGAAAAATGATTGAATTAGATGGTACAGAAAACAAATCTAAATTCGGTGCTAATGCTATCTTAGGAGTTTCATTAGCTGTTGCTAGAGCTGCTGCTAATGAATTACAAATTCCACTTTACAAATACTTAGGTGGATTTAACGCTCACGAATTACCAGTTCCTATGTTAAACGTTATCAATGGTGGAGAACACGCTTCAAACACAATTGACTTCCAAGAATTTATGATTATGCCAGTTGGAGCTAAAACATTCCGTGAAGCTTTACAAATGGCTAACTTTGTTTTCCATAACTTAGCTAAATTACTTAAAAAACACGGACACGGTGTTCAAGTTGGTGATGAAGGTGGATTTGCTCCAAACTTCAAATCACACGAAGAAGCTTTAGACTTCTTAGTTGAAGCTATTAAAGCAGCTGGATATGTTCCTGCTAAATCAGGTGAAAATGCTGTTGCTATTGCAATGGACTGTGCATCAAGTGAATTATATGAAGATGGTGTATACACATTCAAAAAATTAAAAGCAGCTGTTGAAAAACAATTACCTGGATTTGAACACTTAACAGATACTAAATTCACATATACATCAGATGAAATGTTAGATTACTTAAAACACTTAGTTGACAAGTACCCAATCATTTCAATCGAAGATGGGTTTGCTGAAGGTGACTGAGAAGGATTCAAAAAATTCACAGCAGAATTAGGAAACAAATTACAAATTGTTGGAGATGACTTAACAGTTACAAACACAGCAATTTTAAAACGTGCTATTGAAGAAAAATCAATGAACTCAATCTTAATTAAAATTAACCAAATTGGTTCATTAACAGAAACTTTTGAAGCTATCCAAATGGCTCAAAAAGCAAATATGACAGCAGTTATATCACACCGTTCAGGTGAAACAGAAGATACAACAATCGCCGATATTGCTGTTGCTATGAACACAGGACAAATTAAGACAGGTTCATTATCAAGAACAGATAGAATTGCAAAATACAACAGATTATTAGCAATTGAAGAAGAATTAGGTTCAGTATCTTCATTCAAAGGTAGAGAAGCATTCTACAACATTGAAAAATAATGATTTAATTTAAAAAAAATAGAGAGACTTTAAAATCTCTCTATTTTTTGTTACTTCTATCTAAAAAAGATAACTTTCTTTCCTGATTCTTAAAAATTCTAACTAAATTATCTCTGTGCATTATAACTATCAGTAGCACTGCTGCTATAAAGAAAATTCCACTAGTTAATTGATAATTATAAAGTGATGCGGTTGTATGTTGACTATACTCAGCAAGTCATTTCATATTAGTTGCTCAAGAAAGATCTGAACTTAAAAATCAGTGACCAAACATAATTACAGGTGTTATTAAAATAGCTGACACAATACTTGCTAATGAAACATATTTTTTTCAGAATAATACTGCAAAGAATATAACTGCAGCAATTGGTAAAAGTGCAATGTTGATTGAAATTAATAAACCAATTGATGTAGCAACTCCTTTTCCTCCCTTGAATTGGAAGAAAATAGGAAAACAATGCCCAACAACAACTCCTAAACCACATAAAATTGGAAATACATATAAGCTCATATTTAAACTATTTTTATTGATAGCCTTGCACAATCCATACGCAATTGAAACCATTAAAATTGTTTTAAAAATATCTATTAACAAAATGTACAGTCCTGCTTTTTTCCCTAGCACTCTAGAGGAATTAGTTGCTCCTGCGTTTTTTGAATGAAGCTGTCTAACATCTTTTTTAACAATTTTTCCTCATATAATTGAAGTGTTCAAGGAACCTATAATGTATCCAAAAATGAATAATAAAATATTGAACAAAATTGAATTGCTAAGTTGAATCGCTGTCATTGTCCCTCCTAATTAATTGAATATACTTCGTTAGCTAATTTATATTAAATTATAATTAATTTAATATATTATAATTAATATTATGAATAAAAAATTTAAAGTAGAAATCGTACAATTACCAGAAAAAGTACTTAGAAAAAAATCACAAGATGTACCTCTTCCGTTAACAGATGAGGATATTGAATTAGCTGAGAAAATGATTTATCACATTGATGATTCGCAAAAAGAGGGTTCTGAATTTAGAGCCGGAGTTGGAGTAGCAGCAGTTCAATATGGTGTTCTTAAAAATGTCTTTTATGTTTTTATACAAGATGAATTAGGTAACACAATTTATAAAGATATTTTATTTAACCCTGTTATTATTGCTAAAAGCGATAAGAAAATTGCACTTTCTGAAGGTGAGGGTTGTTTAAGTGTTTCTGAAGATTGACCAGATCAAGAAGGATATGTTTATAGATCTGAAAAAATAACAGTCAGAGCTTACAGCTATTTTGCTAGAGAATTCCAAAACTTAACAGTTGACGGATATTTAGCAATAGTATTTCAACACGAATTAGACCACTTAAACGGAATGTTATTTATCGATAGAATTGCTAAGAAAAACCCTTGAAAGAAACTACCTAAAGCTAAATTCTTGTAATTTAACTAACTAAAAAATATAGAAAGGAAAATATGCTTACATTTTTTGAAACTCAAGCATCATCAAGTAGTGAGTCATCGAACGCAATGGATAAGTTATATGACTTCTTCGCGAATTTGATGTCGTCTAAAATTTCAGACCCAACTATTTGAATGCCTATTTTAATTGTTACACTTGTTTTATTTTCATTTGTAACAGGTTGATTCTTAAGATGAAAATGAACTATTTTCAAAACAGTTTCAATAGTAATCACAATTATTGTTTCTGTTATTTTATCAGTAGCTCTTAAAGCTGCATTTGAGAAAAAGGCACAAGAAGATCAAAAATTTGAATCTGCATATGAAATTCTTACATTTGCAATAACATTCATTTCTTTAGGAGTTTACTGAGGCACCAGAGGATTTTTATGATTAATAATCGGAATCATTCATTTAGCAACAATAAAGAAAAGAAAAGAGAAAAATAAGAAAAGATCTAAATTCTCTAGAGCAGGTTTCGGTGGTTTATGAGGAATTACAAACGTAATTCTTACCTTACCCGGTTCATTATTACTTGCTAACGTAATTTCAACAATGGCACCCAACTCGAATAAAGCAAATAAAGCTACAGAACTTGGTGTTAAAATTATGACTGGTGGTCAAGGTTCATCTGTAACAAACTTGGCTTCAGGAATTTACTCAATGGTTCAATTATTTGTTGACTCAGAATTACATGATTTAGCAATTAAATTTATCAAGGATCCAAGTTCATTATCTAAAGATGATATCGAAAAATTACTTAAAAACTCAAACACTATTGCGGCTATGTTAGAAAATGAAAAATTTGTTGATATAGTTGCTAAAAACATTCCTACATTATTAGATGAAAAATCTAAAAATGAAATCGAAAACAATAGAGAGCTTGACGCTTACATTACAAAATATGAAGCTCAATTTATTGCAGCAAATCCTGGCTCAACAGTGAACTCAAGCGAACAAAATAAAGCAGACTTTACAAAATTTGTTGTTGATAAAATCAATGAAGAATTACAACAAAATTCAATTACATTAATTCCAGAAGAAGTCAAAAATGTCTTCGGAATGCTAGGGTTAGCAGCAGCTAAATCAGATAGTTCACAAGAGCAAAACTTATCAAAAATTGTTGATGCGATTTTAAAAATTAACTCAACAATCTCTGAAAAAACAAACACAGCAATTTTAGCTTCGGGAATTTTAGGAAACCTTAAAAACTCTGTTTTAAGAGATCTTAATAAACAAGAAACAACTGAAACCTTAGGCAACACAAATAATCAACCAAATACAGAGAATCATCAACCAGATGCAAATATGTCAACAGGAGCAAGTGAGTAATTATGAATAATCAAGAACAACAAAATCAAAATCCAGTTTCAGTTCAAAACTCATCTGGTTCAACTGGTGTTTATGCAAATCAAACACAAGTTCAAAATGTTGCCACAAACGAAGTTACTAATGTAAATCCAAAAAGCATAGTTCCTGAAAATATTCTTAAATTATTTAAAAGAGAGAGAAAACTAGCATTACTTTCTTTCTCGATATGATTTACCATTTTCTGTCTTTGTATAGTTGCTGCAATTATTAATTATTTTGTCAATACATTTAATTCACAACCACCTCATACACAAGGTATTGCTTGATACATTGGAATAAGCATTGTGTTCTTAATTTCATTAAGTTTATGAATTAAAGCTTTAACAAGACGTAAGTCATGAGTTAAAACTGAAGAAATAACCAAAAACAGTTACATTAACGGAACACAAATGAATGGTGTTCTTATTGCTGAAGCATACAGAGCAATTACACTCAAAATGCTTCGTTTAAGTTGAATTTATGCTTTCTTCTTAACATATACTGGGTTGTTCATTGCTGTAGTTTGCTTACTTTACTTTACATCTCCTTGAGAAGTAAATATGGGTCAAGAAGGTTCATGAATTTACATTAACTCAAAAGTTGAATGAACCGACATTTTAGACAATGCTTTTGGAAGCACTAAAAATATGCTCATTATTTTAGGAACTACAATAGCAGCTTCTGCGATTGTATTTACCGTTCTTAGAATTTACGATAGAAAAAGACAAGCTGAAATTAAATTAGCAATCTTAAACAACCCTGAAGAAGTTGTTGCTAAAACAAATACAGATAGAAGATTAGAGAATAAAGCTTGAATTAAAGCTTACATTATTGTTTTCATCTTAGTTGTATTATTACCTTTAACAGTATTCTTATACTTAATTTGAAAAGGTGTGATTAAAAGAGGTAAAAAATAATGAAACTTCTTGTAATAATTGAAGATAAATTTAATGACATAGAATTAAACACAACTTTATCTGTTTTAGCCGCTTCAGGCAAACTAGAATCAATTACTTATTATTCTCCAAACTTAAAAGAAGCTTCAGGACAATTTAATATTGTGAAAATAACAAACATTGTTAATTCAGTTAATTTAAATGAATTTGATTTAATGTTCGTACCTGGTGGTAGAGGCTGTCAAACACTTAGACAAAATCAGCAGTCATTAGAATTAATTAACAAATTCTTTAATGACCTTAATAAACCTCTTGCAGCTATCTGTGATGCACCAAACGTTTTAGCTGAATTTAATATAATCAAAGAACAAAAATACGTTTCATTCTTTTCTGAATGAAGTAAGCCATTCTGAAAAGATGGAAAAATAATTAACTCTAACAATTGAAAACAATCTCCATTCACTAATATAGATAGGAACCTTATTACAGCGTCAAATGCAACTGCTTCATTAGATTTTGGGTTTGCTATATTAGAATACTTTTATGGTGAAGACTCCTCTGATACTGTACGTTCAAACATGACTTTTGGGAAGCTTACACAAATATAATCAAAATTACCTACACAATATTTGTGTAGGTTTTTTGTTAAAAAAACAACCAAAATTGGTTGTTCATTCAATTATTAAGCACGGTGTGAATGTCTTACTGTTGTTTTTTGTGTTGTAAATTTATCGTGTAATGTAAATCCTAATTGGATTGAGAATAGTGTTAACGAAATTGATTGTCATACTAATCCACCGATAGCTGATGTGATTGACTCTCCACGAGATTCATTAATAAGGATTAATAAGATTCAATAAACTATTCAAATAATGTTGTTTACAACATATAAAACATACATTCAGTATGAAACACCTTGTCATTGTTTTGTTTTAAACGATGTTATTAACTGAGGTAAGAAAGCAAATGTAGTAAATGCTGGGAAAATGAATCCCATAACAGTTGAAATTGAAGAAGCTAATTTTCCAATTATATATGGAGCATCTGCGCTACCATTTCTACCGTAATCAATAATGTAAAATACAGTAAATATTCCAGCGATAATTCATGTAGCTAAAACAGCAAGATAACCTTGTAATTTTTGTTTCTTAGTAAATTCTTTTTTGTAGTAGTAAAGTAAACCTGTCATAATTCCGTTTACAAGTATACCTACTCCATCTGCGACCATAACAGTTATGAATTTTTCATTATTCGCATCTGTTGCACCTCAAATTACTCAAAGTAAAATCCCAATATGGAAAATTCAGAATGACACAAAGTTAACAGGTCCTGTCTTTTTATCTTTAAGAATTTTCAATAATTGAGGAATACTTAATGAGATAACAGTAATCGCACAAATTCATTTAATAATTTCAAATGCAGTTGACATAGTATTCCTTTCAAATATAAATTGTTTCCTTTAATATGATGTATATTTTATATTATTTTTTATTTTAAGTAAATTAAAATAAAAAAGCACAAAATGTACTTTTGTGCCTATGTATAGGTGTTAAAAGTTTTCTGAAATGAATTGTCCAATTGTGTTTGTGTCATTGTCGCCAATAACAAAGTTAGCAGCTGATTTTGCTTCAATTGTTGCGTTTCCCATAGCTACACCCACGTGTGCTTCAGAAAGCATATGAACATCATTTCCACTATCACCAAATGCTACAACTTGATAATCTTTTAATTGTTCTAATTCAACAATTTTCATAATTCCAGCTCACTTAGAAATATTTTTAGGGTTAATATCTGTGTAAACTGAGTTTGTTAAGTAAACTTCACAATCAAAATCTCTTAAACTATTCATAATGTTTTCTGTAGCATCTTTAGCATTGTATGCTTGGTTTCTCATGGCCATTTGAGTTATTTTTGTTTCAGGATTACTGATTGCTTCTTTTACTTCTTCAATTGTAGCTTCATTAAAAATGTTCATATTTTTAACTTGCTGTGGTGACATTCATTTTGGATAAGTTCCATTAGGTAAAATTGAACCATTATAGTTATTTCCATCAACCGAAAGAACTAAATCATATTTAAGTGCATGTGCGTGAACTGTATCTAACATTTCTTTTGATAATTCACCTAATGTGTATGTTGTATTAGTTTTCATATTGTGAACTAATGCACCATTTGAACACACTAAATAATCAACAAATTTGAATGTATCGTGATTTAATGCAAGCATCTTAACTAAACCACGACCTGTTGCAATAACAATTTTATTTCCTTTAGCTTGCTCTTGAAGTAAAACTTCTTTTGTTGAAGGGTGAATTGTTTCGCTTTTTGTAAATAATGTACCATCTAAATCGAATGCAAATATTTTTGTCTGCTGCATAATTCTATTCTCCTTGTTCTTTGTATGGAATGACGTGAATGTGTGTATGGAACACAACTTGTCCTGCTTCTTTACCTGTGTTGATTAATATTTTAAAACCTGGGATGTTGTTATCTATAACTCTCTGTTTAGCTAACATTCTAGCAACCTTCATAGCGTGTAAGAAAGTTGCTTCATCGTGTTCTAAAATATTAGATTTCTGCTCTTTAGGAATAACTAAGAAATGCCCTTCTTGTTGTGGAAATGCATCTAAAATCGCAATAACAACATTATCTTCATAGATGATGTTTGAAGGAATTTCTCTTTTAATTATTTTTGTAAAGATTGAATCATTCATTATTCAAGACCTGCTGTTTTATCTTTAAGTTCATCAATAGATAAAATTTTGTAACCCATTGTAATGTAAGCTGCTTTTGCATTTTTGTATAAGTTTTCATCACTGATTGAAATGAAGATAGCTAATTTATCTAATGAATCTTTGTAAATTGTTTGGTCGAATGATAAAACTGTTTTTTCTTCTTTTGTTCCGTTTTCAGCTGCATCAACTTTAATTTTTTTAGCAACCGGAACAATTTTAGCAAAGTAAGCTACTTCAACTTTTTTACCATCTTTTGAAACAGGAATTGCTTCAGCTAATTGTCCATTTTCATCAACTGAAACTAATTTACCATTTGTTAAGTTATAGAAACCAACTAAATTTTCAGGTGATGTTACTTTTAATAATTCATCAACAGTATAGTCTGATTTGTAAGGGTTAGATTTAATACCTTGGTATCCACCCATTGTAGCTTCAAATTCAGCTTTAGCAGGAACATTATTGAAAATTAAATCTGCTGTTGCAATGTTTTGAGCTTCTTTAGAATTCTTTAATAAGTTATTGTAATCTAAAACGTGTTTAATAACTTTATTAGCATCTGTATACATTTCATTTACATTGTCATTTGTGTAACTTCATAATTGAACTGTTTTATTTGAGATAACATATTTAATTAAGTTAAATTGCTTGTTATCGTATTTTTTACCATATAAATTAAATGAACTTGGATCAATTTTTTCTAATGTAACAACATCTGAAATAAAGAAGTAGTTTTTAACTAAAAGAAGTTTATTAACAGTGAAAGCCACATTTGTATTTTCGTTGTTGTATAAGATTTGGAATTGTTCATTTGTTAAGTTAATGTTGTAAACATCTCTATATAAAGCGTTCAATGCAGCTAATTCAGTTTCATTGAAAATTCCGTTTGATTTTCACTTGTTTAATTGAGTAGCTAAATATAAGTTATTCTTTTGTGATTCTGTAGCTAAAAATCCCTTGTAAGCAATTAGAGCTTCATTAAAGAATTTTTCATTTGAAAGTAAGTTTGTATCTTTTTCAACTTTGTATTGGTCTTGTAAAACTGATTTTAATCATAAGTTTTCTGCAATAGTTGAAACTGCTGGTTTATCAAATAAAATGTTTTGTTTATTTTTTTCTTCTGTGTTTTTATCAACCCCACATGAAAGTGCAACTAATGGTGTGAAAGCAACTGGTGCTAAATATAAAGATTTTTTAAATATATTTTTCATTATTTGCCCCCTTCATTTTTTTTGAAGATTGAATAAACTAAGTCATTAATAACTTCAATAGCTTTTTTATCGCTATATACATTATCGTTATGGTTGTAAACTATTTTTGTAAGACCTTTATCAACTATAAAGTTGTAACTGTTTCCATAGTTTAATTGTTTTTGAATGAACTCACTTACTGATGTTAATACTGAAATTAATTTGCTTGTGTCTTCTCCACTTTTTACACTAGTAGCTTTTGCTTGCAAGCTTGCTACATCAGCATCTGTATAGTTTGCTCCTGTAGTTGTATTTGTTTTTGTTTTAAGTTCTGCAATAAATTTTTCATCGCTTAAAGCTAATGAAAGAATTTGTGAACTTGATAAGTTATTTGAAATTTGTGCAGGTGTGTTGAAGTATGAAACATTTCCTAAAGCTAAGTTTTTAGCATCCTCAGCAATAAATTGCTTGAATTTATCTAATTCTGTAATTTGTGAATATCTTACAATTTGCACATTACTATCTGTAATTATCATAAATGCATCTTTCATATCTGATAATTTAAACACATAAGGAATTAATGGATTATTTGTTGTTTGTGCATCTTGCACTTTTGAAAATATATAGTCAGCAATAACTTTGTTAATTGTGTTAAATCTTGATGGTTCAAATTTTAAGTCTTCTAACTTCTTATCGATTTGAACATCGTAATCTTTAACAATTTTTGCTGCTTCATCAAAGTTTGTAGCTGATGTTAAATCAGGTTGCTCAAGAATGTTTAAAGCACCTTTGATTGCATCAATTAATTCTTTTAATGAGAATTCAGGTAAGTTATTTTG
Organism: Mycoplasma sp. 1199; assembly: GCF_034863365.1. Classification (NCBI taxonomy): domain Bacteria; kingdom Bacillati; phylum Mycoplasmatota; class Mollicutes; order Mycoplasmatales; family Mycoplasmataceae; genus Mycoplasma; species Mycoplasma sp. 1199. The sequence continues at coordinate 18,320 of NZ_JAYFFA010000004.1, forward strand.
TTCGTTAGCGAAAATTGAAGTTGCATTTACACCTAATGCAAGATCTAAATCTTTAGTAAATAAGTTGATGTTTGATGTTAAACCTGGTGTTGCTAATTTTTCAACATCAGAATTTGTGATTGATGATAAGAAGTTTTTATATTTTTGAACTCTACTTACAAATTCTTCTTTAGTTTCATTTTCTTTTTGGAACGCATATTCTTCTGCTTTATTAAATTTTGTTAATGATGCAACGTTTGATTCTGCAATAAATGAATCAGCTGTTGGAGTTACATTTCATTTTAATAAGTTAAATAATTTCACTTTGTCATCGTCAGATGAAATTTTTCACGGATAAACTACATCATTTTTAGAAATGGTTCCTGCTAATTTGTAAACCGTAGGAATGATGATATTGTTTTTGTTGAAGTATTCAGAAATGAAGTTTGCTGGTGATTTGAGTTCTGTAATGAATGATTTTGTTGTTAATAAAGTAACTTTTGTCGAATCTGCTGATGGAGCAAAGTAATTAACATTTTCTTCTAGATATGGGAAAACTTTGTCACCTTTACTGAATAATTTAATTGGTTCACTGTTTTCACCTTTAACTTTGTTTCCGTTTTTATCAAGTTTATAAATATCTTTTGTAGCAGTTCTATTTACAAATGTTCTATCAACAACTTTGTATTCTAATTGATATCTACGTGTAGCAATTTCTTCAACTTGTTTGAATAATAAGAAATTTGTTGCATCTGTTTCATTAGCTGAATTTCCGTATTCATCTTTTTTAAGTTCTGCAAAAAATTGTTTTTCTCAATTTTGGAAACCATAAACTTTTTTGAAGTTAACTTTTAAATCTTCAAATTTAGCTTTAATTTGTCTTTTGATTTCATCTAATGATTTAAGTTCGATTGAATTGTTAACTTCTTCATCATTTTGAAATGAACTATTGTAAATGTTTTGATATTGAATTGATGCTTCAACTTCTTGTTCATACATATAGAAAATTGCTTCTCTGTATGCATTTTTGATTTCTTCTGAAACTTCTTGACTTTGTGATTTTACTAAATCTGTTAATTTACCAACTGTTAATGAGTTAAGTTCATTACCTTTTGCATCATTAACAACAAAAGCAGATTTTTCCCCATCAACTGGTTGAATGTAGTTGACCTTTGTAGTTGTAATTGTTAAAGGAATTGTGATAGATGCAATAACTCCAACTGTTAAAGCAGAAAAAATACCGATTAAGGTTTTAGATCTTTTTGATTTGTTAGTTGAAGTTTTATGTTTCTTCTCGTCGTGTCTATCATTTAACTCAACTAAACGTTCAAAGAATGATTTTTGTCTTTTAGCCATTAATACCTCTTAGTTTTATAAAATTTATTTATTATGTAATAATAAATATTGTTTTAATTATATCAAATTTAATTTATTATAATTTCACTATGAAACAAGCAGAAATTAAAAATGTTTTTGAGGAATTGCTCAAAATTAGCAAGGAAGAAAAATTCATTTTTTCCCTATTCTCTAGCACTTTAAGTCAAATTAAAGAGAAAAAAGAGTTAACTAAGCCAATTCAAATCGTGATTGATGTTTATGCATTTTTGAAATTAAAAAACAAGTTTCCTGAGTTAATTAATATCTCTAATAAAATGAATAAAAACGAGAAATTTCTGCCTATTTTTTCTTTAAATAACACTGATATTATCCTTAATTTGCTGATTCAATCAACTGATAATAATGCTAAAAAGATTAATTTAGCTAAGAAAATTGTCGAAAAAGAAAATAACAAACAAAATCAATATTGTCATGAATTAATTGAAGTTTTGTTTTCACAAAACCCAAATACAAGGTTTTTAATTTCTAGAGATAAGGAAGCTAAATTAGTTATTTCTAGAGTTAAAAATCTTAACCCGAACTACTATGATGTAATTGAATTTGATGATTTAAAACTTCCTTATTTTCATATAGAAAATGTTGATTTAGATTAAAAACACCACCTGAAAAGGTGGTTTTAAATTATTATTTTTATAAAAAGGTATAAAAAAAGCAGCGGCTCCCTATTTTCACTGTAAAGCTATCTTCGGCACTAAAGGGCTTAACTACTGAGTTCGGAATGGATTCAGGTGATCCCCTTTGCTATAACCACTGCATATATTATAACACTATTAAAATAAAGTCAAGTAAATTTTTTATTTTTTTAATGCTTATTATTTAAATGAAAAAGTTATTTATCGAGTTTTCTTATTTATGAATTTCTCTTTAAATTTCTTAGAATGTATGAGTTTGTGAATAATTAATGTTTGCATAATTGTTCATATTGAACCGAATAATCAATAAACTTGAACACCAGCTGTAAAAATTAAGGTAATTGCTGTGAACACAAGCATCATAATCTTTTGTGTTCTTTCAGATTTCTTAAGTGCTTCAGCTTCTGCAATTGTTGTTTTACGTTTCATTTTCTTTCTATTAAGAAGTCTTGGTAAGAAGCTTGAAAGTAATTGGAACCCAACAACAAGCACTAAAATTCATAAGTAAACTCATTCTCCCTCAAACAATCTCTTATATGATGTTGAGGCGAAGTTAATACCAAGCCATGTTGTTTGTTTGATTTCAGGAATACTTTGAATAACTCTTCACATAGCAAGGAAAATTGGCATAGTAAGTAACATATTTCCAAATTGGTCTAATGGATTTATGTTGTATTTTGTATATAAAGCTTGAATCTCTTGATTTTTCTTAAGTTTCATAGCTTTATTATCTTCTAAACCTTTATATTTAGCTTCAATAGCAGCTTTTTTGTATTTAAGTTCTTCCATTACCGATTGCATTACGGTTGTTCTAAATGTAAATGCAAGTGTAATAAGACGTGAAATAATGATTGCAACTATAATTGAGATAACAGAAGCTCATCCAAGCATATCAGGCATTGATTGACGCATTGATTGCACCAACACTGAAAGTGGATATACTAATAAACCGTAAAATGGTCCATATTTTCAAGCTTCCCCTCAAGTTGTAATAGCTTGTAATGGTAAATCACCTCTTAAAGGAAGTGTGTTAATGTTTTCAGAATAAAGAATATTTGTATTGCAGTCATATTTATCAGTTCTATTTAATTTGTATTGATTTTGAACTTGTTCTCTTCTTTCTTTATATTCTTCAGAAGATGAGTTAGGAACTTCTCCATTAAAGAACCCTAATTCATTCATGTATGACTGCATTGTATTTTGATATTCAATAAGCAATTGGTATTGTTCTTGAGTTAAGGTAAATAATGTGTTATTGTGTTCTGAGATATTTTCTTCTTTAACATTTGCTGGAATGTTATCAACTAATTCTTTAATAAATAAAGAAGGTTCTTTTCCTAATTTTGTAGCAAATTTAGATCCTTCACCAAATGAATATGTATATAACATTTGGAGAATATCTCGAGCAAACTTATTAGAAACAGATTCTTTTTCTGATGTGTAGTTATAAATTTTTTGAATACCTGAAATGTATGTAATTTCGTATTCTTTTGCATCAGTAAGAACAGGGATTATTTTATCTACTTCTTGTTTACCATTGACTTCCTTGTATTTTTTTTCTGTTTTGAAAGTCATGTAACTTTGAAGTTTACCTTTATCGTAGTTATTTTTTTCATCTTGTGGGAAAGTGAATGGGAAAATAAAGATATCTGTAGGTTCTTTTACAAAGTTGTAAGTTTTATCAGATGCTGTTGCAAATAAATAATTTTTAGCATCATCTGAACCTGTGTAAATTAATTTGAATTTTTCATCAAATTTGTAACCTGCGTTTTTAAGAATTTCAGAATTAAATGGAATTCTTAAAACAGACATGTATCCACCAGGGATACCATATTCACCCTGATGTGATTTTGTTTGTTCTCTAAGTTTGTTTAATATCTCTTTATCAGTAACAAAAATGTTTGATTCAGTATCAAGTGCTAATCTGTCGTATTCAAATACTTTAGATGTTTTGTTTTCTCCATTTGGATCTTGAAGTGTTACTAAATCTCTTTTTTGATTTGTGCTCTTTAAAGTATTAACTCTAGGTGCTATGTCACCTTTATCTCTATAAAACTCAAGTCCGTTACCTACGTTGTAAGAGTTTTTAATAACAAAGGATTGAACACACCCTGTTACAGTAAGTCCAAAAATTAACACATAGAAAACTATTTTTAATCATTTAAGGATTTTTTTAGTTAACTCTTTACGGTTGGTTTTCGGATCGTTACCATTAGTAAAGTATGAAAAATTTTTTGCGTTTTTCTTCATTATTTAAATTTCTCAAAGAGTTTTGCTATATGTTGTTTTTTGATAGCAAAATCTTCCTTCATAAATTCTTTACGAACAATTAAAACAAAATGATATTTGAGGTGATATAAATTCAGCTCATGCATAATTGCTCTTAATTGTCTTTTAAAAAAATTACGACCTACAGCTTTTGCGAATTTTTTTGGAACCGTAATTCCTGCAGCGAAGTTTTTACTTTTCTTGAAATAGATGATTAAATATCTATTTGAAACAAAGTTACCTTGTCTTGCATTAATTACATCTTCAAATTCTCAATTCTTCTTTAGTCGATATTGTTTTTTCATTGTTTAGAATTATTTATCAGAAACTGTTAATCTTTTTCTACCTTTAGCTCTTCTTCTTGCTAATACTTTTCTACCATTTGCTGTTTTCATTCTAGCTCTAAAACCATGAACCTTAGCATGTTTACGCTTGTTTGGTTGATAAGTTCTTTTACTCATAATTTCCTCCTTATGTGAATAATTTTATATTTTATATAAGCGTGTTTAAATTATAGCAAATGACTAATTTTTTAGCATCTATTTTTTTAGTATCATTTTTTGAATTATTTTGCTTAATTTAAGGGTTAAAAAATCTATTTTCAACATAATAATTCATTAACTCTTTATTAATGTATAATTTAAACAATTTAAATTACGAGGTCAAAATGCTAGATATAAAATATGTTTTAAATAATGAAGAAAAAGTAAGAAAAAACCTACAAAACAGAGGTTTCAAAATTGAAATTTTTGATGAATTTGTTTCATTAGCTAAACAAAGAGGTAGCGTGATGAAACAATCACAAGATAAAAAAAGTGAATTAAACAATCTTTCAAAACAATTTGGTTTATTTAAAAACGATAAAGATAAATTAGTTGAATTAAAAGCACAAATTGAAGTAGTTAAAAATGAAGATTTAACTTTATCTAACCAAGAGCAGGAGTTAAATAGAAGAATTAATGAATTAATTTTACAAATCCCTAACGAAACTTTAGAAGAAGTTCCTGTTGGAGAAGATGAAAATCAAAATGTAATCATTAAAATGCATGATAAATTAGGTAGAGGCCTTGTTAAAGATGTGTTGCCTCACTATGAAGTCGCTAAAAATTTAGGTATCTTAGATATTGAAAGAGCTGTTAAATTATCAGGTTCAAGATATGTAATTTATAAAAACAATGGTTCAAAATTAGTTCGTGCATTAATTTCATTTATGTTGGATTCACACACTTCAAAAGGTTATGAAGAATTCACAACACCTGTAATTGTTAAAGATAAAATGTTATACGGAACAGGTCAATTACCTAAATTCAAAGAAGATTTATATAAATTAGAAGGATTAGATGAATATTTAATCCCTACTGCTGAAGTTACATTAACAAACATTTACAATGATGAAATCATTGACTTATCAACTCCTTTTAGAGCTACAGCATATACAGAATGTTTTAGATCTGAAGCAGGAAGCTCAGGTAAAGATACAAAAGGTATCTTAAGACAACATGAATTTAAGAAAATTGAACTTGTAAAAGTTACATCTGCAAAAGATGCTATGGTTGAGTATGAAAAAATGGTTGAAGATGCTAAAGATGTGCTTGAAAAATTACAAATTCCTTATAGAGAATTACTTTTATGTACTGGTGACTTAGGATTTTCTTCAAGAAAAACAATTGACTTAGAATTATGATTACCTTCAGAACAAAGATATAGAGAAACATCTAGTGTAAGTTATATGGGTGATTTTCAAGCTCGTAGAGCTATGATTAGATATAAAAATGATGAAGGTAAAACTGAATATGCTCACACAATGAATGGTTCAGGTTTAGCTGTTGATAGAGTAATTGCAGCTATCTTAGAAAACTACCAAAACCCTGATGGAAGCGTCTCTATTCCTGAAGTTCTTGTACCATATATGGGTGGATTAAAAACATTATAGTAACGCTTATGCGTTATTTTTTACACATTTTGTGAAAAAAATAACTATTTACTTAACTTATAGTTAAGTATGTAATAAAATGAATTTATATTTATTATTTTATTTACTCAATTTACTAAGGAGATTTATGAAAAAATTAAAATACTTATTGTTTGGAGCAGGTTCAATTATTTTAACTGCTGCACCTGTTGTTACTAACTCATGTCATTCAGAAAAAACACCTGAAGTGCCTAAAGTAAAAACATACACAGAAGAAGAAGTTGCTGAAAAAATTAAAGCAGCTCAAACTTTAATCGCAAATGGTGGAGGAATTGGTAGTTCAAATGCATGAAACTCATTCTCTGGAGAAAAACATGCTATGGGGATGCAAGTTTACAAAAATGCTAAAGCTGCTTTTGACAAAATGATTACACAACCAAATGTTGATTTAACTAAAGTTAATATTTCTGGTGATGAAATTGTTGTTTCAGCACCAGAAGAAGGTAAATTCATTCCAGTGGTATTCATGGATTTAGATGAAACTGTTTTAAATAACTTTAAATACCAAAACTATTTATTCCTTAACAATAAATCATACGATGGACGTGCATGAGATGATTTTGTTAGTCAAGCTATTTCTACAGAAGTTCCTGGGGCAATTGATTTTATTAAGCATGTTTACTCAAAAGGTGGAGTAGTATTCTTTAACTCTAACCGTTCTCAAAAATGACATAAAGAACCAAGTAAAACAAACTTAATTAATTTAGGACTTGAAGCTAAATATATGCCTGATTTTGTTTGATGAATGCAAGGTGTGGATTTAGCTAATAAAGAAAAACCTTATTCATCATCAACCACTACAAAATCAGAAAAAGAAGAAAGAATGCATCTTGTAAATAATAATAAAATTACAATTGGTGAAACACCAGTTCAATTCAAGGTTGTTATGAGAGTTGGGGATGATATTTCTGATTTCAATGACAACTTCACTAAAAAATCAGGTGTAACTTCAGAACAAGTTGTAGGTGAACTTAAATCTGATTCAAATAGATATGGTGACTTATTCGGAAATATGGATATTTCTGTAATGGGAACATACTATAACAAACAAACAGGTGCTTGAGAAGATGAAACTCACTCTGAATCATATGTTTTAATTCCTGGAAACTCATCATATGGAAGTTGATTATCACATTTAATCGGTCAAAAGGGATACAACTACGCTAAGATTGCTGAAAAATTAAAAGGATTTATTTACGTTCCATCAAAAAGTTAGTTAATTTAATATAAAAAATAAACCAATAAAATGGTTTATTTTTCTTTTTCAATTACATAAATTTGGTCATTTATTCAAACAACATCACCTGGGTGTATTTTTGAAGATCTACCTTCAGGTTTTTTATTATTAATTTTAATATCATTTGTCTCGATAAAGAATTTAGCTTGACCACCTGTATCAGTCTCATTAATTTTCTTTAAAAATTGACTTAATTTGATTGAATCACCTGTTATTTTAATTGTCATAATTAATTGTTATAAAACTTTCTTAATGGTGTAATTAACTGAATATGTGAATTATCATTTTCTGTTAATAAAAGTACTCTATCTTCTTTTTCAGAAATGAAAATATTAATATTACCTGGTTCTAACTGTGAAACTGCATCCTTGATATAAATGTAGTTAAAGTCCATATCAATAGGTTTTCCTTCTAAAATTTGAAATTTATTCGAAACAGCCTTTCCTGTTCCGATTTCAGGAACTTCAAATAAAACTTTAATTTCATTTTCATTGAATGAGAATTCCATTTTTCTATCTTTTTCTGTAATTTGGAATAAAGCTGTATTAATAACTTTTAATAATTCTTCTTTTTCAATAGAAAATCTTCTTGTATATTTTGTCTGGAACAATGATGAAATATCGATATATTGAATTTTACTTACAGAAATATAAATTACCGTATTTTCGTAAGAAATACCTATTTTATGCTCATCAAAGAATAATTGAACTTTTTCTGGTGCGTCTTTTGTAATAAGTTTTTTAAGACTTTTTGCATCAACTGTTAAATCGATATCAACTTTCTTATCAACTTTTAAAATTTCAGTTGAAAGTCTATATGAATCGGTTGCTACAAATCTTACATTTTCTGAATTTTTAGATGTTATATTAATACATTTAAAAACTATTGAGTTTAATTTATCATTACTTATTGTTGTTGAAATTGAAACATTGTTGATAATTTTATCTAATCTCTGGGCGTTGATTTTAAGAGTGTTTTTTTGATCTTCAAAATTTGTATCAATATATTGTGTAATATCATTTGTTGTTAAAGTAAATGAAGTTGAACCTTCATAAATATCAATTAAATTACCTCTTTGTTTAAAAGTAATTTCTTTATTAAATTTCTTAATAATGTTTTTTAATAAAGAAGCTAAAATACAAAGTTTTCCTGCTTTTTCAACTTTGATTTTATCTTCATCAATTTTAATAACTTTTCTAGCTGCTATAGATGCGTTAGCTGCTGTTAAAACTAAGTTTTGGCTATCTAATTCAATCTTAATTGTTCTTGATAAATAATGCATATCATTATTATCAATATAATTAGACATAAATTCAATCAATTGATTTATTAAATGTTTTGAAATTGTAAATTTCATATCTTCTCCTTAATATAAATATTAACAGTTGTTAATATGTTTATAACTTTCAAAAAGTTAAATTTTAGTGTGTTTTTCTATTATTTTTTAAGTTTTTAGTTAAAAATAAATGTTTATAAATTATTAATAATTCTTGCGCATCTTATCTTCTACTTCATTTATAACTTTTTTAACTTTAATATCATCTTTAGTATTTATTTTCTTTAAAGCACTTAATATAGTTGAATGATCTCTTTTAAATAATTTACCTAATTCATTAGATGAATAATCTAAATGCTTTTTAATCATATAAATTGCAATTTGTCTAGCTAAAAAGATATTAGATTTTCTTGATGGGCTTAAAATGTCTTTAACTGGTATTTTGTAATATTCTGAAACAGCTTTTAAAATTATTTCATCAGTAATTTCTGCTTTATCTTTAATAAAATCACCAAAAATATTTTTAATTGTTTTTATAACTAAAGTTTTTGGTAATGATTTAATTTCTTTTTCGTAGAAACTTAATCTTTTTACAGCGCCTGTAAGTGTTCTGATTGAATTTGAATTATTTCTTATGATGAAATCTTTTGATTCATCATCTAATGTGTTTGTGTCGAAGTTGTTTTCTGTAAGTAAGAAATCCAAAATCTTATGTAAATCTTCTTGTTCAGGTTGTTTGATTTTTGTAATAAACCCAGATTGAATTCTCGAAACAAGTCTTTCATCAAATATTTTAGAAATTCCATTTATATCTGTATCTGAACAAAAAATGGTTAATTTACCTTTTTCCATTCTACTATCTAGAACTTGGAAAATATAATCCTTTGTAGCTTTTTTATTCCCTGAACCATACAATTGGAAATCGTCAAACATTAAAACGTCGTAATTATCAATCAATTTCTTCTGAAATTTATTAAGAACATCAACCGAATTTTCTTTTAATAAAGGTTGAATTCATCGAATAAACTCAGTTGCATTAACAAGAAATGATGATTTACCTTCTTTGTTTAAAGCATTAGAAATAGCTTTTAAAAGGTGAGTTTTACCTAAACCGGAGTTACCTGTAATAAACAAAACTTCTAGTTTGTATTCATCGTCAATAATTGACTTACAAATATTTAAAGCTTCATCATTGAATGAACCATGAATATAGTTATGAAATGTATATTCAATACCATCTGTTTTCTTTTTATTTGTTGTAGGTATCTGAATATTTAAGTTTTTACTCTCTTTTTCAGTTTCTTTAAGTGCATCTAAGGTCTCTTTATCAATTATTCTGTAAGCAATATTCGCTCCAAAAATTTCTTTGACTGACTTATCAAAAACATTTTTGTAATAATTTTTAAATGAACTTAAATTAGGATGGACTTTAGGGAAATAAATAACAACTTCATTGTTTTTGAAACTAAGAATTGTTAAATTTTTAAAAAACGTTTTAAAAGCGAGATTATCTTGAATTTCATTCTTTATATACTCAATATAAAGTTCATTGTAAGAGTTTAATTTCGCTTCTTCTTTGTTTTTTTCTTCATCGAAATTATTAATATTCATAGCTAAATTTTATTACTATATAAAAAACATATTTAAAAATAAGTTATAAACAACTTTAACAACATATTTATCCAAAAGTTATCCACAACTAAAGTATCTAAAATATAAGTAAAAAAGTATTTATTAACATATTAATATTTTATTGTTTTAAGTATGTGGATAACTTATCGAAAACAATCCAATTTGACACCTAAAATAAAGGGTGATATATAAAAATTAAATCTTTATAATTTAAATAAATAGATAGAAAGTAAGGAGAGAAAATGAAGGGTAAATTTATTAAGCAAATTAAAGGTGGTAAAGAATTAGGTTGAGCACTTATGTTATTTTTACCTGAAGGTAAAAGTCAAACATTCTTAGTTTTTGTTACAAATGTCTTTCCAAATTTATATAAAAAATACGAAGTTGAGTTCGGAGATAATCCTAAAGCTAGTTACAAAAACTCAAAAATTATTAAGAATTTAGAGTTGATAATCGAAGATGTGCAAACAGATTGAGTTGATTATCTTTCAAAAAATGTACCTAACATCGGAAAATTAACCGCTAAAAAAATAATTGATGAATTTGGTCAAGATATATTTACTAAACTAGCAGATATTGAAAATTATAGAGATGAATTATTAAGTGTAATTACAGATAAACAACTAGAATCGTTAGTTAAATATTATGAAGAAAATAGTGCAAGATTAAAATCACTACTAAACTTAACTGAAGAAGATAAGAAAAATATAAATTTATTTAATAACCCAAGAGTTAGTGATTTAGTTGAAAAATTAGCAACTATTCACGGTTCTAGAGAATTTAACTTCATTGAATATTACAAAAACAACTCTCCCTATTACTTGTTTATTGATAAAGTAATTGATGATATTTTTAAAGTTGATACTTTTGCATTCTTATTGAACTGAACTAAAGAAAATTATCAAAGATACGTAGCTTACTTATATAAAGTTGTTTGAGATTTAGAAACTCAAAACAGTACAATTTTTGATTTAGACACATTGCAAGTGAAATTCAAAAAAGCTATCGAAGATGCGAATATAAAATGAAATTCATTAATAAATGAAGAAGAAAGCGATTTTGCATTCATAAAAGATGAAATTGATGTAGATATCATTTTTGAAAGATTTATTAGAGATGAACATTTAATTCAAGTTTTACCTGGTTTCTTTACTTTGAAAGCTACATTTGATAAAGAAGCATATATTTACAACAGATTAATGAAATTAGCTAATTCAGAATTAATTTGCAAATTAAAACCTGAAGCTATGATTGATTTGAAATTCTTATCAAAGCAACAAAAAGCTGCTTATGATAATTTCATAAACAAAAATATTTCAATAATAAGTGGTGGACCAGGAACGGGAAAAACATTTGTTATTAAGCATATTTATGAAACATTAAAGAAAAACAAAGTTAAAGCAAATGAATTCGCTATCTTAGCACCAACAGGTAGGGCTGCAACTAATGTTTCTATAAAGATTAAATATCAAATTAGAACAATTCACAGCTACCTACAAATAGCTAATACTGATGAAAAAATTTCTTTAACTAATTTAGAGGAAATTGTTGATTTAAGAATTTTAATTATTGATGAGTTTTCGATGATTGATGTTAACTTATTAGATAAATTGTTAAAAGCAAGTCCTAAATTAGAAAAGATTGTTTTAATTGGGGATGCTTTCCAGTTACCAGCAATTGGACCAGGTAACTTATTAGATGATTTAATTTTTTCACAAAATATACCTACAACATACTTAACTAAGTTTTATAGAAGTGATTCAGAAACAATTTGAAAACATTTTTCAAATATTAACAGAGGTGAAGTTGATGATTCAATGTTTAAACCTTCTGAAGTTGATTTAGTTAAAGTAGATAACAAAAACTTTCATAATGATTTATTAACGTTATATACAAAGGAAGTTGAAAAATTCGGAATTAATAACGTTATTATCCTTATTCCAACTTACAGACATCAATATGGAATTAATGAAGTTAATAAGAAAATTCAAAATGCAATAAATAAAAATGATGTTTTTGCAACAAATTGAAAAAACTATAGTCAAATTGAATATAGAATAAACGATAAAGTTATGCAGTTAGAAAATAGAAACAACGAAAATATTTCTAATGGTGATATCGGTTATATAACTGATGTTGTTTATGAGGATGCGACCTCTAAATCAGGTAACAAAAAAGTTAAGAAAATTAAAGTTACTTTCTATAGAGGAGATGAATGAAAAAAAGAAATTGAGTATTCATTAAGAGAATTTCAAGAACAAATTCAACTTGCATATAGCACTACAATTCATAAATTCCAAGGTAGTGAAATTGACTCTGTTATTATGGTGATTCATAATGAACATGCGTTTATGCAAAGCAAAAAAATGCTTTATACAGGTGCATCAAGAGCGATTAAACACTTGCAAATATTTATTGACCAAAGTGTTGATTACAAAAGTTTAATTGAAAGAATACACGCAACAAGTGCTAATCAAGTGCATACAAACTTAAGATTCTTTATCCAAACAGAAAGAAGGGTGTAATGAAATTAATAGTTGGTTTAGGAAATCCAGGAGATAAATACAAATACACTAGACACAATGTTGGTTTTATGGTTATTGATAAAATCTGTAAGCAAATGGGTGTCGAGTTAAATAAATCAAAATTTAATGGAGAATATATTAAGTTAGATGATTTAATAATTGCAAAACCAATGACTTATATGAATAAATCAGGTGAATTCGTTCAAGCAATAGCTCAATTTTTCAAAATTAATCCTGATGATATTTTGGTTATTCACGATGAAAAAGACTTTCCACTAGGAAAAACTGCAATTAAAATTGGTGGTTCAGGAGGAAGTCATAACGGTGTTTTAAACATTGTTCAAATGCTTAGTACTCAAGAATTTAAAAGATTAAAAATTGGAATTAATACGGAACACGCAGAACCATTAAGAGATTTTGTTTTAGGTAATTTTACACCTGAACAAATGTTGGTTTTAGAACCTGTGTTAAATAAAGCTGCTGAAGCTTCAATTTCATTTGTCTACAATGACATCCTAACTGTTATGAACAAATACAATGTCAAATCAAAAAACTAAATATTTACTAGCTGTTAGTGGTGGACCAGACAGTATGTTTATGCTGAATGAATATAAAAACAAAAACATAATTGTCGCTCACGTTAATTACAATCAACGTGCTGATAGTGGTTTGGATCAAAAAGTAGTTGAAGATTTTTGTAAGAGACATAATATCAAGGTTTATGTTTTAGAGTTATCTAAAAACGATTATGTTAAAGGTAACTTTCAATCTTGGGCTAGAGACCAGAGATACAAATTTTTCAAAGAAGTTTATGTAAAAGAAAATTGTGACAAATTGTTAATTTCTCATAATAAAGATGATTTTTTTGAGACTGCATATATGCAAAAGCAGTCTAAAAGAAATGTTTTGTTCTATGGAATAAAACAATCAAATCTTATTGATGGAATTAATATTTATAGACCTTATTTATTTAAGTATTTTAAAAATACAATAACAAAGAAAAATCAAAAAAATCACACACCTTTTTGTTTTGATTACACGAACAATTTACCTAAATATTCAAGAAATAAAATAAGGTTAAATTTCGCTAAAAAAACAATCTATAAAAATACATTTATAACTTGTACACTAGTAAAAAACTTCTTTTTAAGTTTCAAAAGAAAAAAAATTCAAAAAGAATTTCAAATTTGAAAAGAATCAAGATTTAAGCAAGATGTTTTTGAAAAACTCAAGCACAAAAAACATTTAGTTTATCAATACATTCACACATATTTTTCTGATGAAAACATTGAATTAAGCTCATCGAAAATCAAATCAATTATTGATTTTATCCTGTCTAAAAATAGAACTTCAAAATACCTTCTAAAGAACGGTTTATATTTTGTCAAATTAAAGGGTGAATTGCTAAATTAATAAGGTATAATATAAAAAAATATTAAATAATAAAACATCTCAAAGAAAGGAGATAAAATGCCAAGAAAAAGACGTTGACCTGGTATATTGATAGCTTTTGTTGTTGTTTTAATAATATCAGTTGGACTTTACTTAATTATCAGTAAGTTAACAGGTCCTCAAAATATTTCAACAAGCAAATTTGTTGAATACATCAAGGATGCAGCAAATAGTCAAGATGATGGAACATACTTTAAATTAATTAAGTTTGATCCTTTCACTAATCAAATGCACGGTACCCTTATAAAAAATAATAATCAACTTGAGATTGTTGCACCTGGTTCATTCAACTTCATAAATGAAGTGTATGAAATTAAAGATCCTCTTAAAGAAGCAACAAAATTTGTAAATAATGGTGTGGTAAGTTCAGGAGAAATTCAAAATGCAGCAGCACCACAACCGGGATTCTTCTCAACATACATTCTTCCATTTATTCCTACATTATTATTCCTTGGAATAATGTTCTTTATTTTTAGATCACAAGCTAAAATGATGTCAGGGCAAGGTGGGGCTATGTTTGGTGACAATAGTCCTGCTCAAATTATTAAATCAGATAAAAAATTCTCTGATATTGCAGGAAATAAAGAACCAATTGAAGAAATTTCAGAAATAGTAGATTACTTAAAAAATCCTAAAAAATATGAAGTGTCAGGAGCCAGAATGCCTAGAGGTATTCTTTTAGGAGGTCCTCCTGGTACAGGAAAAACTTTATTAGCTAAGGCGACAGCAGGAGAAGCTGATGTTCCATTCTTCTTTGTATCAGCATCTAACTTTGTTGAGTTATTTGTTGGTATGGGAGCTAAAAGAGTAAGACAAGTTATAGCAGAAGCACGTAAAAATGCGCCAGCAATTATTTTTATTGATGAGCTTGATGCTATAGGTAGAACAAGAGGAAGTGGTATTGGTGGAGGTCACGATGAACGTGAACAAACACTTAACCAACTTCTTGTTGAAATGGATGGTATTAAAGAAAACTCAGGGTTATTATTTATTGCAGCTACAAACCGTACAGACGTTTTAGACCCTGCTTTAACAAGACCTGGACGTTTTGATAGGGTTATTACAGTTGGATTACCAGATGTAAAAGAACGTGAAGCAATTTTAAAACTACACGCTAAGGGTAAACGTATTTCAAATGATATTTCGTTTGAAAATGTTGCAAGAAGAACACCTGGTTTCTCAGGAGCTCAATTAGAAAACGTAATTAACGAATCCGTTCTTTTATCAGTTAGAGAAAATACAGGTATTATTACAAGAGATCAAATCGATGAGGCAATCGATAGAGTTATGGCTGGTCCGGCTAAAAAATCTAGAACTATTACTAAGGAAGAATTAACATTAGTTGCTTACCACGAAGCAGGACACGCTGTTGTTGGTATAAAAGTTCCTGGTGGTAATAAAGTTCAAAAGATTACTATTATTCCACGTGGTCAAGCTGGTGGATATAACTTAATGATGCCTGAAAATGAAAAATACAACTATACTAAAGAAGAATTATTAGCTTCTATAGCAAGTTTTATGGGTGGTAGAGCAGCAGAAGAAATTATTTATGGAGAAGATAAAATTTCAACAGGTGCTGCAGATGATATTTCGAAAGCAACAGCAATTGCTAGAAGAATGGTTACTGAATTTGGTATGTCTGATTTAGGTCCGATTAAATATCAAGAAGAAGAAGGTTCTCCATTCTTAGGAAAAACTTTAGCTACAAGTTCATCAATTTCTAACCAAATTAGCCACGAAATTGATCTTGAAGTTAGAAAAATAATGTTAGAAGCTAAAAATATAGCTACAAAAGTTATTAAGAAAAATAGAGAACTTTTAGAGTTGATTAAAACTTCATTACTTGAAAAAGAAACAATTGTTGCAGAAGAAATTGAATACATTGCTAAAAACTTACAATTACCTCCTGAAAAAGAAAAATCAGAAGAAAAAGCTAGTGCTGTAGGTTTAGATGAATTAATTCAAATGACTTCTGACCCTAATATTGGACAAAGTACACAAACTGATTTTTACGATAAAAAAGAAGAAAGTATTTCTGCTGACTTAGTTTCAGATGTAGTTATTGATAGTGATAATCCGGTCACAGAAGATGGAACTGAAATTGAAAAATTATAGTGATTAAACAACTGGTTTTCCGGTTGTTTTTTTTATACAAAAATGCTTTATAATTAATAAATTAATTATAAGTAAATTTTTAAAGGTGGATTTTATGAAGAATTTGTTTAAAGAAGTCTTTAAGTCATTATTTAAAAATAAAGCTACTGTTATAGGGTTAACTATCCTTGTATTTTTAACAGCAGGAGTTTTCACTGTTTTAAATGATGCTGCTAAATCAATGAAGCAACAATATGAAGCTGCTAAGAAAAAATCAGTTTCACACAATATTACAATCGATTTAAATCTATCAACAAATGCGAAAGCATACAATGATGGATATTTTGTTAACGGACTTTCTAAATCAGATTCACTTGTTTACGAAAATAAAAGTGTTTATGATAAGGGAATTAACTATATAACGGATAATTACAAAAAAGAAGGTTATGTAATTGACTTAACAAGAATTACAGATTCATTTATTCCATTAAGTTTATTTGTTGATGAGGAAAAATATAAAGACAAATATATTGATAGAGTTGACTTTATAAAAATCTACAACACTTATGACTTCAAGAATGAAAACGCAAGTTCATTAACATTGGATTTTGATAAAGCTATCAAAACAATGAGAATGAAAACTGATTTCATTGTTAACTTATACAAAAAAGAAAATGACTCATATTCACCTGTTACAACACAAGTTGTTTTAAATTTAAATGACCACTTTGTGCTTGATAAAACTTATAAATTAGAAGATATTGGATACATTACAACAGATACTGAAAGTAATGTTATTCTTTCTCAAGTTAAAACTTTATTCTTAAATATTGTCACAAAAGAAGCTACTTTTGACGTTGTTAAAGGTAAAGAATGAATGTATGAAAGAGTTTGTTTAAGTGTTGAACCAGCAACACTTGCTGTCAAACTTGGTTTTGATAAATATCAAGGTAACAATTACATTTTCATCCTTAATAAAGATAAAAACTCAACTTTAATTAACATTCAAGATGATGCTAAACCAACTGATGTTGTTAATGTTGAATTAAATACAGAATTTGATTATTCATCTTTATATGACGAATCAAGAACTTTAGACAAACCGATTCCATTTGTTTTTGAAACAAATCATACTTACAACATTCCTTTAAAATGAGCTGCAAAACAAGAGGAATACACATATTACCAAAGAAAAGTTTATGAATCAACATATGTAGATCCATTCAAGAAAAACTGAGATGGAGCATATGTTACATTTATGGAGAATTTAATTAAAGGAAACAATGGTGAATTACCATCAGAATTTAAAAAATTCTCATATTGAAACAAAAACTCACTTAAATACTTTATCCACTTTGATGAACAAGGTGTTTTAAAAGAAAACAAAGAGTTAATTTATGAGAACAATTCAGTTCTTACATATGATTTAACATACAATGAGCAACTTAGATTAGCTGATTTATCAGACCAACCAGGTTATTTAGATAGAGACTTTGCTATTAAAGAAATTATTATTAATGACTTAAAAACTCTTATTTTAAAAATTTATAACTTCACAAGAAAAGAAGTTGACAACCACCCAGAGTACAAGAGTAGAGTTCCAGAAATTGATGCGATAGCTAACGATGTAAACACAAGATTGCAAACTGCATCAATTAACAAATCACAATCAGTTCCAGAATTAACTGATATTTACAACAAGTTACTTAATGATGTAAGTGCTATTGTTCCAAACAATGTTTTACTTTTACCAGTGTTAAATTATGAAAAGAGAACGAAGATTCCTAATTATGCAGAATATGCATTTGATGGATATAAAACAATTGCTCAAATCGAAACATCAAGAGATAGATTAACAGAAGAAGAATTTGAAAAGTTATCTAATAAAAGAATCTGAGATATCACATTCACAAAAATTAAAAATGGTGCTTTAGATATTGTTAAAAAAGATATCTACAACCAAGTTTCAGAAAAAGTTGGTGCAGATAACATAGGTATCAAGGAATCAATCACAATTGATGCATTCGACACATCTAAAAATGAAAAATTCGTATATCACTTTGTTAATACGGGTGATAATGAACAAAAGATTGATGGAATCAAAAACAATGTAAATAAACTTTTCAATGAAATTGATAATCCAACAGGTTTATTTAATCTTTATTCAAATGTTGATGGTTATTTCAAAACTAGAGAATTACCATATTATGCAATTCACAAGATTTTAGGTGAAATTATTAACAACGTCATTCCATATGAAAAATACGTTTCATTAGATATGACATATGGACAAGTGAAAATTTATCAAAACTACCCAGAAACTAAATTATTTGAAGTTTGAGATAGATCGAAAATTTACAAATTAGCAAAATTTGTTGGATCAGAAAGAGATGCACAAGGTAATTTATTACCTGATAGCGACTTTAATCAATTTGCTGAATTAGGAATTACTTTCGCTCCATCAAGAGAACAAGATACATACTACATAATTAAACCTGTTTATGATGCTAATAAAAAGTTACTTTACTGACAAAATGTTTCATTATCAAGAAAAGGTGTTTCTGAATTTGATAAAGAACGTTTATCAACTGGTAGATTAACTTGAGAAGAAACAGATTCATACTTAGAAAACAATAAATTGACATTAATGGCAAAAATCAACCCAGAAGGATGAGTTGAACATAGTAATGAATTTGATAACGTTGTTTACTTACCTTTTGGTTATAGAGCTCCATTAAGTGATGTTTTAAATGAAGCGGCTACACAACAAACTTTAAATAAAGCTTTTGAAAATATCCAAAAAGTATTGTTAGATAGCGATTTAACAAAACAAGGATTTTTAACTAAAGACATTATTTATGCATTTATTGAAGCCACAGAATATTCAGCTAATATAAATAAATTTGCAACAATTTTCTCATCAGGACGTATTGATTTAGGGATTATTCCTAAATTGTTCCTTGATTTCCTTTACAAGTTATCACACAATGTAAATGGTGATTATGCAAACAAACTTATTGTTAACTTATTTACAAACTTAAGAAGATTTATTGCACAAAAAGATACTCTTGAAGAAAGAAAACAATATTTGACTGAGCAAATCCAAAAATTATTTAATGTTTTAAATGTACTTGGTGTAGAAATTCCGGTTAAAGTGGGGACTTTATCAAAATTTATTAAAGATCCTGTTGTTATGCTTGATTCAATTATTGGAATTATTGAATCAGTTAACTTTGTTAAGTTCACAGAGCAATCAAACAACTTTTTCTTAAATGAACATGATCATTTAGTTGATAGAGAAATTACAAAAGCTGATGGAACTAAAGAAATTGTTAAGTACGTAAGAAAATTATCAACGCTTGAATTAATTGAATGATTTATTAGATCAGTTGATCAAAAAGCATTCAAAACGCATTTATTTGACTTATTAGACAATATTAACATTGCCTTATTAGCTGATGTTAATGATCAAACTAACCCATTATATGACGTATTTAATTCATTTATGCCTCAACTTAAACCTATTTGACAAATTATTAACTTGTATCCAGGTTCAGCTGATAAATCATTTAAAAACGTTATAGATTGAACTAAGTATGTAATTAACTTATTTGATTTTGACATCTTTATTGATGCTGTTTTAAGTAAAAAACAAATGTTCTACACTGAACATCAAAGTGTAGATAGAGTAAACAAATATGCGACATCAGGAGTTGGATCAAAAGACTTTATTTATGCACTTATTAAATCATTATTTGCATTACCGGGTTCAAATAAATCATTTAAAGAATCAATAATTTCAATGTTTAACCTTTCAGATAAAGGGACAAATATTGAAATTGATGACAACGGATTATATTTAACAATTCCAGTTGCAGATGATGAAAAATTAGACTACTTTGACCTTCTTAACATCTTTATATCTCCTCAACCTTCTTCAACAACTGAAGCAGGAGCAAATACTAGTACATCTACATCAACTCAAAATTCGTTAAGTTTATTTGACAAACTTTACAACTTTGTTCACTCATACAAAGTTAGATTTGAAAATTGAAATGGAAACACAGTTTCACTAACATCATTCCCATCATCAGAAACAAATGATGCTATGGGTGTATTTGGATTTACTAAAGACAAAAGAGAAATACCTTTAAGTGAAGCTAAGCAATTAATTAATGAATGAATTCAAGTTCTTAACTTAGTTGTGCAAACAACTTCAAATGTTAAATTACAACCCAACTTATCAATTGGAGATATTTACAAATACTTTGCAGAATACAAGCCAATTGAAAACAATTCAGTTCATTCATTAGTTCAAGAAGCTATTAAGAAATTCTTAGATATTTCCAACAAAAATAATGACCCATTCTTCTATGTGAAAGAAGCATACCCATTATTCAAAGTTTGAATGAAAATGTTTGATAAATCAGTAAACGCTGACAGTGTAAAAACTAAAGAGTTTGCTCTTGAATTATTAAAATTAGCTAACAATTCGGAAATATTATCTGATTTTAGTTCATTTGATTTAATTCAACCATCATCACAAAACATTGTTTCATTTGAAAAAACGGGATTTGGTATTACTAAATCACTTGCAAATACTTTAAAACTTAAAGAAATCTTCTTTGCAAAAGATGAACAAGGTAACTATACAAATTCATTATTAGCTGAATTAATTAAAAAATTCCCTGAATATAAACAATATGTGCAAGATAATGAGTTAGAAATTATTCAATCATTTGCATACATTGCGACAGCTGAGTTATACGGTAAATTCAACCCGGAACACTTCAAAGATGTTTACTTATCAGAATTTACAAACATCGATTCAGTTGTGTTAGAAAACTTAATTAAAGGTGTATTTTCAAACGAATTATTTGTAAAACACTTTGATACATTTAACATTTACTTAAGTAACTCAATTAATGAAATTCCAGTTGTTAGATTAGGAATTTCGGATGCATTATTACACCCATTAACAATTGTTAAACATCCTGAAGTTGCAGTTTGATTCTTAACAAACACAAACAACCTAGGAGACAGTGGTAAGAATAAAGCAAATATTGCTTACTTGATAATGGATAAGATTATTAACTTCGAGGAATTAGCTAGAAATGATGTTGAATTAAGTGAATTTATTAGTTCATTCGAAAAAGGAAAACCTGTGTTTGCAACTATTGGTAAAGAATGACTTTTAAATGTTGCTTTTGACAACGAAATTATTCAATACTGATATTCAAAAGTTGGGAACAACATTGAAAATTATTCACCATTTGGTGTAAACATTATTAAACTTATTGAAGATGTTTTAAACACAATTACAGGTGTTAACAAATTAGATAACACACTTAAATTTGACCAAACAAGTTCATACATTGCAAAAGTTAACTATGTATGATTAGCTAAAAACAACAAGAAAATTTACGATGGTGAATTGCCAAATAATCCAATCGGAATGGTTGAATTAATCAAAAATCTTCCTGAGGATTACAAAATTAATGTAAATGGTTCAGAATTTATCATTATCGGTGACGATTATACATATGACAATATTTATCCAGTTGTGGATGAAGCAAACTTACAAGTTAATACAAATAACCAAGCTATTGTTTATGTTAACTCACAAGGGTTTGACAAAATTGCACAAGCTTACAGAGGAAATGTTGTTAAAGAATACTTACTTGTTAAGAATTCAACAAACTTAACAAATGAAGACCTTAAACAAGAATTAATTCAGGTTGTTAATAAAGCGACAAATAACTCAAATGATTTACCTAGAGTTTATCTAGATGATGAAATTGATGGAATTAACCCTGAACGTGCAATTAGAATTACTGCAGTTAAAAACTTCATTAAAGTAATCGGTTTCGTTTCAAAAATCTTATTATCTATCTTAATTACATTAGTTGCTATCTCAATTATTTTCATTATTAAGAGATACATTACAAACAAAAACAAGGCTATTGGTATTTTAGTTTCTCAAGGTTATACACCATTAGAAATCTCGTTATCAATGACTGTGTTCGCGTTCTTTACAATCATTATTGGAGGTATCGCAGGATACTTAACCGGTTTCTTAATACATGCTGAAGCTGTTAAGTTATTAAGTGATTATTGAGCTATACCGATTCAGACGCTAAACTTCTCAATAGTTTCATTTGGAATAAACATCATATTACCACTTGCAGCTATGTCTATACTTATTATTGTTGTTTCAATTCGTTCATTAAGATATAAATCAATTGACTTAATGAGTGGAATAACAGAAGTAAGTACAGGTGACTTCCATGCTAAATATGCAAACTTATTCAAGAAGAGAAATATTAAAACTAAATTTAGTGCTTCGTTAATCTTCCACAGCTTCTGAAAACTGGCATCATTTGGTATTTCAATCATTTTAGTTGCTATAACTACATTGTTCGGAATAGCAACCTTTGGTGAATTTGAATCATCAATTAGAAAAACATATAAAAACAGAAGTTACAATTACAAATTTGACTTAAGAACACCTACAATAGAAGGTGGTGGAATTAATCTGTTCACAGCACAAGATTTAGAAAACACACTTTATGTACCTGTTGGAGATATTGCTGAAATTAACCAATATCAAAGCGATTACTTCAAACCAGGTATATCAACAGCTGTAAATAAACTTGCAATCAAAAACCCTGATGGAACTACATCATATAGATATCCAAACGGAAATCCTACAGATTTTGATGGACACGTAATTTCACAATTCTCAGTTAACATTAAGATTGATTCATCAGTTTCAATTGATCCTTGAGATCAAGTTTACAATTCATTACCTGACTCACAAAAATCAAGAATTACATCAGTAAGAAATGAAATTGGTAGAAGACTTGAAAGAACACAACCAAACTTACATTACAAACAAGATGGTGATAGAAAAATTCTTGATATGACTAAAATGATTGAGTTAGTTCAAACAGGAACAGTTTCAGGATTCTTCCGTTATGTAGAAAATGAAACTAGCCCTGAATTAGGTAAATTTGTTTATCTTCAAGCTAACAAAAATAAAACTGATTTTGATGAAATAATAATTTCGACATCAGCTTATAGAGATGAATATAGAGAATTCTTAATCAATGGATACAAACAAATCTATAAAGAAAATGGTAAGTTATTAAAACGTAATCCTAATGCATCAGTTGTAAGTGACTTCTTAGTTTCATTTGGTGGCTTATATTTTGACCCTGAATTTGATGAGCTTTATACATACGTAGATGCAAATCAAATTAAGAGAGGTAAAATCAAGAACGAAACTATTAAGTTATATGGTTACCAAGAAGATTCAAAACAAATTAAGATTAAATCTACTAGTGGAGAGGATTTACTTAAATTAATTAATGACGAGTTTAGTCAAAACGGATTTGACGTTGACAATAAACCTATCCCACTTATTATTAACGAAGTTTCATCAAAAGCATTTAACTTATTAGTTGGATCAAAATTTGAAGTTGTTGTAAACAATAATGTAAATAGATTCAAAGATAAGATAAATGAATATTATGAGAAATTAGTTGACCCTGAATATAAAGAACCAGAGAGACAAACTTACAAATTCATTGTTAGAGGTATAAACCCAACATATATTAATAATGAGTTTATTATTCCTAAAAAAGCTGCTGATATACTTACAGGATTAGATAAAGTTAAACATAACCCTAAATATGAAGTGTTTAACGGTATTATGTCTAAACACCCATTACCAATGCAATTATTATCATCAGCTGGATTATATTCAAACAGTGGTTACTGACCGGCTATCCAATCGTTCGACACATCTACTTTAACAACTAAATATCTTGAAGATATGTTTGATGCATTATTTGGATCAAAACAAACAGTAGATAACTCAACAATCGATGGAGTAATGAGTACTTTAGGATATTCAGACTTACAAATTGCTAAATTTATAAATCCTGAATATAAAGAAACTGAAAGTATTAAAGATAACTACTTATTAGCAAGAGCTAATGCAGAACAATACATTAAGAAGTTTGCTAATATATTCAATAACGACTTATATATCCCTATGGCTAATACTTTAGATTCTAAAGTTATTGAAGTAGGTTACACAATGTCTATTGCGCAAACAGTTCAAAAAATTGTAACTATTGTAACAATCTTAGCATTCATAATTTCTATAGTTATATTGGTAATCATTTCAACAATTCTTATTGGAGAAAATGAGAAGAATATAGCTATCTGATCAATCCTTGGATATAATGAAAAAGAAAAAATTAAGATTTTCTATGGAATTTACTTACCATTTATTCTTATATCTATCTTAATAGCTATCTCATTAGCATTTGGATTTATATCAATCTTTAGTGGTTTCTTAACATCAGCTGCATCTATTGCAATTCCTATTGTTATTTCACCTCTAAACATATTAGTGACAGTATTAGTTATTCTAGGAGTATTCTTAGTAACGTCAATATTATCTTGAATCGGAATTAACAAAGTTAAACCAATTGATTTATTGAAAGGTAAATAATGGAAAATAAAAACGTAAATGTAAACAATGACACAAATAAAGACACTCAAGAAGTTGTTGTTTTAACTAAAAAGACATCAGATGTAAAAATTACAAAGAAAAATGTATTTGACATTCTTGATGCTGATGGTGGAAGTAACAAAGTTGTATTAGACAGATCAATTGCTAGAGTTATTAGAAAAGCTTCAAACAAAAAGAGATCTAAAGATGGTAATGAAAAACTTAAAAACACAGGTAACGCAGTCATAGAAGTTAAAAACGTAAGTAAGTTTTACTTATCAGGAACTACCGCTACTAGAGTTTTAAAGAATGTTTCATTAACAATTAACAAAGGTGAATTTGTTATGATCTTTGGTAAGTCTGGAGGTGGAAAAAGTACATTACTTAACCTTATAAGTGGACTTGATAGACCAAGTAGAGGACAAGTTATTGTATGTAATCAAAACTTACCTTACTACTCAGATTTCAAACTTACTTTATTTAGAAGAAAACACGTTAGCTTTATCTTTCAAAATTACAACTTATTACAAAATCTAAATGGTTATGACAATGTTGAAACAGGTGCTTACTTACAAAAAGATAAAAGCAAAAGATTAAACATTGATAAGTTATTTGAAGAATTTGAACTAGAAGATGTTAAAAACAAATATCCATCACAAATGTCTGGGGGACAACAACAACGTATTTCAATCCTACGTGCATTGGCTAAAAATGCTGAAATCATTTTCGCTGATGAACCTACAGGAGCACTTGATGATGCTACTTCAAAGATTGTTTTAAATTACTTATATGACATTAATAAAAAATATGGTGTTACTATAGTTATGGTTACTCACAACCCTCTTATAGCACCAATTGCTGATAAAGTTTTCACAATCAAAAACGGAAAAGTTGCTAACATCACAGTTAACAAAACTACAAAACATCCAAAAGATATTGACTGAAAAGAATAATTAATTATGTTGAATAATACTTACCACAAAATAGTGGTGAGTATTTTTTTATACCTTGGAGACTATGGAATAAGTACAATTGGACTACAAAAAGTATAATAAAAAACAGACTTTAAAAGTCTGTAATTTAAATACTATTTACGTTTCATTGTAGGGAATAAAAGAACATCACGAATTGAATCTTTTTCAGTTAACAACATTGTTAATCTATCGATTCCAATTCCACATCCACCTGTAGGAGGCATTCCGTATTCTAATGCTTCAACGAAATCTCAATCAATGTCACTAGCTTCATCATTTCCATTGTTCTTTTCTTTTAATTGGTCTTCGAAACGTTCTAATTGATCAATTGGATCTGATAACTCAGTGTACATATTTGCATATTCTTTTGTGTTAATAAACAATTCAGCTCTTTCGACGAATCTTGGGTCTTGACCTTTAGCAGTAAGAGGAGAAATTTCTAATGGATGTCCATATACAAAAGTTGGTTGTATTAATGTTTTTTCAATAAGCTCTTCAAAAAGTTCATTAATAATGTGACCTAATTGATGGAATTTTTGAATTTTAATACCATATGATTTAGCAACCTCAACAGCTTCATCAAATGAAATGTTTCTAAAATCTTTACCTGTAGCTTTAGAAACAGCTTCAACCATATCAACTCTGTTAAATGGTTTTGCTAAATCAATTTCAACGCCTTTGTTAATAACTGTTGTTTTACCTAATTTAGCTGCAACTCTTTTAATAAGTTCTTCTGTACGTTGCATCATTCCTTCAAGGTTTGAGTAAGCTTCATAGAATTCAATTGAAGTGAATTCAGGGTTATGAGTTGTGTCGATTCCTTCGTTTCTGAAAATACGACCAATTTCATAAACTCTATCAACTCCACCAACTAAAAGTTTTTTAAGAGGAATTTCAGTAGCGATTCTAAGAACAAATTCTTGATCTAATGCATTGTGATGTGTTTTAAATGGACGAGCAGAAGCACCTGATAAATAATCGTGTAAGAATGGGGTTTCAACTTCCATATATTCTCTTTCATCAAAGTATCTTCTAATTTCACTAATGATTTTTGTTCTATTTCAGAACACTTGCATTGATTCATCATTGACAATTAAATCAACATATCTATGTCTATATCTTTCTTCAACATCAGCTAATCCATGGTATTTATCAGGAAGTGGTTTAAGAGCTTTTGTTAAAAGTTTAATATTTTGAACTTTAACAGTAACTGCGCCTGTGTGAGTTTTCATAACATTACCTTCAACATAAATAATGTCTCCTAAGTCTAAAGATGATACTAACGCATTAACAGATTCATCATGTTCTTTTTTGTTGAAGTAAGCTTGAATTTTTCCGTGGTAGTCTTTGATTAAAATGAAAGGTCCACGCATTGTTAAAATTCTACCTGCAATAGCAACAGAAACTGGATTTTGTTCTAATTCTTCTTTAGATACATTTTCATATTTAGAAGCTAATTCATCTGAATATGATCTTTCTTTTAATCCATCTGCTTTTGCAAAAGCTTCAATATTATTTTCTTTGTAAAAGTTTAATTTATTACGTCTTACTTGTTCTTGTTCTGTGTATTTTGTCATATCTTTTACTCCATTAATAAATATGTTTAAAGTATACCACTAATATTAAAAATATTAGTGGGGTAATATTAGAAACATAACTAATAAAATATTGATAGCAACACACTTCTTTTTATGGTGCTATAGAAATTATTTGATTTGAATTTCATTGTCTAAAAAACAAAAAACTATCGAAATAGGCAGTTATTTCAAAGTAAAATCCTTTTATAAAATGGTTGCTTTTAGATTTTATCTTCTTTTACTTTTCTAGCTGAAATTGTCACGTGTTTCGGACAAGTTAACATTTTTTGATCTGGTGTGAATTGAACATATAAAACATTCTCATTATATTTACGGTCATATTTAACAGTTCCTTCAGGTCTTAGAAATTCTAAATGAACTAAAGGTACATTAAATACTTCTCTTTGTTCTTCAGGAATTCTTAAATCAACAATTGGGTAAATTTCTACTGAACCACCTCAAAGTATGTTGTTTTTAATCATATCTTTTTCTTCTTGAGGGAAGAATTCATCAACCTGTTTAAATGAAGTTTCTAAAACTTTATCTTGTTGTTCATAAGATAAAGTTTTAAATTGTGGATCTTCAGCTAACTCTTTTCTCAACACTTCTTTATACACTTCAAAGTCTAATAAATATTTTTGCTCTCTAACCATTAATTTGAGAATAATATCAAATGGAACTACATCAGCAATTGTTCCAAAAGCATATCTATAATCTTTATTGCACATATCACAATGTGCTGTAACTAATGAACCCATAATATCTCCTTGTTTGGAATAAAATCAATATATTAATTATATTTAACTTTATAATTTACTTATGTTAGATTTTGAAAAGAATTATTGAGACAAATACGATGTTATTATTGGTTTAGATGAAGTAGGAAGAGGTTGTTTAGCTGGTGAGTTAGTAGTTGCTGGTGTGATTTTTCCTAAAGGATACTCAAACAGCAAAATTAAAGATTCTAAACAGTTAACTGAAAAACAAAGAGAAGAACTTTATGAAGAAATAGTCAACGATTGTGTTGAATATATCATTGAAGTTAGAAATCTTGAACAAATCAATAATTCAAATCCTAAAAGAGAATCAATTTTAGGTATGGAATCTATTGTTAAAAAACTTAAAAACAAACCTGATTTAATAATTACAGATTATGAAAAATTAAATTTAGAAAACTATGAACAAATTAATTTAGTTAAAGGTGATTCAATTTCAATTTCAGTTGCTGCTGCTAGCATTTTAGCTAAAGTTACAAGAGATAGAATGCTTAAAGAATATTCGAAAATATACCCTGAATATGATTTTGAAAATAACAAAGGTTATGGGACTAAAAAACATTTAGATGCTTTAAATGTGTTTGGTCCAACTAAAATACATAGAACTAAATATAAACCAGTTGTATCATCATACGAAAAGCGTAGAAAATATAGATAAATTGACTAGGATAACCTAGTTTTTTTAATAAAAAAGCACTTAGAAAAACTAAAGTGCTAGAAATAATCTATTTCATATTTTTTAGCTAATATTGAGCTTCCAAAACTAAAGATTGGGCCAAATACACAGGCTAAAATATATAATACTGCTATTACAATATCATCTTCTGTTTTTCTGTGAAAGAGTCTAACAATAGCAATGATTTGTAAAAACATTAATATTATGTGAAGAATAAATGTAATCGTTGCTATGATTGAGATAATTATTTTTATTCTAGCAATTCATTCTGAATAATAATAGTAACCTTGTTTTTGTATCACAACAGCTGATCATATTATGTAAATAATGGCTACAGAAATAATAAATATTCAAATTAATGATAATCAGAATATTGGGTTCGTATAATATTTTTTGTTTTTCATATATATCCCTTCGTTTTTATCTATATCCTTATTGTAAAAAAAAAAAAAAAGCAAAGTAGAAAGTGAAATATTTTTGTTTTATAATATGACTATGAAAAAAGAAGTGCAAATTAAAATTGAAATTCAAAAAAACTCAAGAATCAAGTATGAATACAACAGAAAAACAGGACAAATTGAAGTAGATAGAATCTTACGTGAAGATTTTGTTTACCCTTGCAACTATGGTTTCATTCCTGAGGCATTAGACTGAGATGGAGACGAACTTGATGTATTATTATATTCATCAGAACAATTCATTCCAGGTTCATTGTTAAATGCAAGAATTATTGGTGCTATGAAAATGATCGATGACGGTGAAACTGATACAAAATTAATTGCAGTTCACGCTGATGATTACAGATTAGATCACATTAACTCATTATCAGACTTACCAAGACCATTTTTAGATACAGTTAAAACATTCTTTAGTACATACAAAAACTGAAAACGTCCAGGAATTACATCAGTTGATGGATTTGAAGATGTTGAATGAGCTATTTCTGAATATGAAGAATGTGTTGATTTAATGAACAAATATGGTTCAATGGATAAAAAAGAATTCATTGAATTAATGAAACAAAAACATCCTGAAAAATATGTTGCTTAATTAGATAATTTTCTATCCCTTAAGGGATAGATTTTTTTATTTCTTAACAAAAAAATTTTGTGAAAAAAAGTTAGATTTTAATGAGAAAAATAGTAAAAAATTAACTTTTTACAAAATAGAAAGGAAAATATGAAAAAAGTTTTGTTTTTAAATAGTGTAATCTTTCGTTTAAAGAAAACTCTTGCTTAAGTAAAGTTACAAATAATGTTATTAAGTATTATCAGAACAAATTAGGGATAACAAAATTTGGTGAAACAACAAAAGTTAATTCAACAGTAATATTGCAAAAGAGTGCTACCAATCGGTTCAATCCCTCACGAAGAAGTTTTAGAAGCTATTAGATTATATGATGAAGAAGTCGCGCCAATTGTTAGAGAATACATTCAGAATAAAGATAATTCAAAAAATTAAGCACATAATTGTACCTTTTTCTACACTCTACAAGTTATAAAAGTAAAATTCATAGTGATATAATTAACTGAAATTTGTCAACTGAGGAGTTTTATGACTTTAGACTTATTAATGGAAGAATGATTTGTAAATAATTACTATATTTTTCTATATGAAAATGACTTACTAGAAAATAAATTAGAAAATAGTGGTTCCATTACCTATTTCGAAAATGGATTGGTAATTAACACTTTTAGAAATGATGCATATTCTGCATTTATATCTAATGTAAACTACAAAAAAGAAAATGTAGAGAAAATTATTAATTTGCTTTCAGTTTTTTCACCAACTGTGATAACTTATGGTGATGCTTGCTTGAACTTGATTCATCAGATTAGTAATCTTAATAATTATGAAATTTACAATCAAACTATTGCTGCATTAGATAAAGATGATTTTGTTTTTAGTGAAGCAAAAGAAGAAGCGTTAGATAAAAAGATATTAATTAAAAGAGTTGATTTATTTGATTTTGACGAAATCAAAAAATTCCTCGAAGAAGAAAATTTTTATCCAAACTCAAGAAATCATTGAGTTGATTCTTATAAAAAATATGTTCTAGAAAATAACTTAAATTATGGTTATATAGCTTTAAAAGATAAAAAAGTGATTTCTCACGCCTGTGTTGTTTATACAAATTCTAAAAACGCAGCAATTTGAGGAGTAGCAACAAATCCAGAATTTAGAGGTCTAGGTTTAGCTTCGCATTTAGTTTCACTACTATGTAAGGATATATTAAATAACAACCTTGAACCACTTTTATATTACACAGAAGAAAAGGTTGGTAACTTATACAAAAAGTTAGGATTTAAAGATAAAGCACAATATTTTATAGCTTCAAAAGTGGAAAATTAGTTAAATAAATTAAATTTATTTAAAAATAATAATTTTGTATAAGAAAGCTATCAAAATATTGCTTTTTTATTAAAATTATATTTATGATTAAGGTAGATAACATTACATTCAGATATAGAGAAACAGATACTCAACCAGCATTAAAAAATGTTTCTTTTTCTATTGAAAAGGGTGAGTATGTTGCTATATTAGGGCACAATGGTTCAGGTAAAAGTACTTTGTCAAAAGTACTTGTAACTTTACTTAAACCTCAAAGCGGTTCAATTAGCATTGATGGAATTGAATATTCAAAAGAGAACTTACTTAAGATTAGAAAGAAAATTGGGATTATTTTTCAAAATCCAGATAACCAGTTTGTAGGTTCTAGTGTTGAAGATGATATTGCATTTGGATTAGAAAATAGAAACGTTCCACATGAAGAAATGCATAAGTTAGTTAAAAAATATGCAGCAAAAGTTGATATGGATAACTTACTTGAAAGAGAACCTGAAAGCTTAAGTGGTGGTCAAAAACAAAGGGTTGCTATTGCTGCAATTTTAGCTTTAAATCCTGATGTTATTATTTTCGATGAAGTTACATCAATGCTTGACCCAAAAGGTAAATCAAGTGTTATTCAAATAATCAAGGAAATTAAAGAACAAAAAGATAAAACCTTAATCTCAATTACACACGATATGGATGAAGCAATTTTAGCTGATAAATGTTTAGTTTTTGCTAAAGGAAAATTAATTGCAGCTGGCTCACCAAAAGAAATATTAAAGAACCAAGAAATTATTGAAATAGCGAAAATTGAATCTCCATTTATTTACAGAATGAGCACAATGATTAATGGAATTGAACCAACATACAATGAAAGTGAGTTAATAGAAGAAATATGCAAATAAAAGTAAAAAAATTAACTCATACATTTAGTGTAAAGACACCTTGAGAATTTACTGCATTAAAAGATGTATCTGCAACAATTAAGCAAGGTGAATATGTTGGTATTATTGGTGCTACCGGTTCAGGAAAGACTACATTAATCGAACATTTAAATAGATTACTAGAACCTACAAATGGAGTAATCGAATGAGTTTATAAGGATAATATTAGAAGAACGTATGGCTATGAACTATCAAAACTATTAGTTTCATTAGACAAAAAATATTCTGATAAAAATGATCCTAAATATAAAGCAGAACTTAAAGAAAAAAGTGCTCAAATTAAAAAAGAAATTAAAGCTAATGATAAGCAAATTAAAGAGTTAGAAAAAATCTATAAAAAAGAATACAAGATAGCTTACAACAAATTTAGTGAAGAATATAGTCAGCATCAAACTGAAAGAAAATCAAAACTTAAAAACAAGTTTAAATTTTCATTTAGTAAAGAAGTTGAATTGTTCAAAAATGAATTTGATGCTAACTCTGAGACATTAAAGAAAATTAATGAACTTAAATATGTTGAAGATTTTGTGACTCAACAAACCTACAAAAACAAAATCAAATCATTAAGATCTATGCCTAAAAAAATTAGACAAAGAGTTGCTATAGCTTTTCAATTTGCAGAATACCAGTTATTTAAAGGAACAATAATTGAGGATATTGCATTTGGTCCGATGGCTTATGGTGTTCCAAAAATTAAAGCTTATGAAAAAGCTAGAGAATGTTTAAAACTTGTAGGATTAGGTGAAGAATATTTAGAAAGAAGCCCTTTTGAACTCAGTGGTGGACAAAAAAGAAGAGTTGCTCTTGCTGGAATTCTAGCAATGGAACCTGATTTCTTAGTTGTTGATGAACCTACGGCTGGACTTGATCCTCAAGGTGTTGATGAAATTTTAGAAATTCTTAATAACTTACATAAATCAGGAAAAACTATCATCAATGTAACTCATGATTTAGATAACATTTTAAAATACTCAAAACGTATTTTGCTTATGAAAAATGGACAAATTGTTAATGATGGTGAACCTTATGATGTTTTAAATGATGTTGAGTTTTTAAGGGAAAACAATCTTCAACCACCGCATTTATTAGAGTTTGCTAATAAATTAAGAAAAAGAGGTGTAGATATACCAAAAGTAACATCAGAAGAACAATTGGCTTTCTATATTAATAAACATATGGAAAGTAAGAAGGGAGTGTAATGAAAAGTGTATTTGGACGTTACATTCCAGGTGATGGATTTTTATATAAATTAGATCCTAGATTTAAGTTACTTATGGTTATTGTTTATATTGTAATGGTGTTTATGGTTAGATATTTCATTGATATGGTTATCTTACTTTTACCTCTTATTATTATCTATATTTACACAAATAAAAGAGTAAGACCATTACTTAAAATGCTTAAGTTACCTATCTTTGTGTCTGTTGTAATTTTTGCAGTCAACTTGTACACTATAACAAATGAAACAGTACATAATGATGTTGCTAATATGTTGAGCAAATCATATTTAAAAGATCATCAAGATGTAAATAGGTTAGCTCAAGCTTACTGGACGAATGGATTCTGAAGTTTTAACACTTCAGCAAGCAAAACTTTTTATAACACAATAATAGACACAAATGGTGTGTTATCTGTTTTTAAAGGCGAACACTCAAATGCTCTTATGCAAAAAGTTCAATATGGTGTTTCATTAGATAATATCAATAAAACATTGAGTTTATTTTTAAGAATTTACACAATGATTTTAATCACTACATTGTTAACAAACACAACAAGACCAATATTATTGACAAAAGCAATTGAAGATCTTTTATATCCACTTAAATTCATTTTTGTACCTACACACGTTATTGCGATGATTGTTTCAATCGCACTTAGATTCATACCAACATTAATTGATGAATCAAATAGAATTATTAAAGCACAATCATCACGTGGGGTTGACTTCAAGCACGGTAATATTAAGGAAAAAATTGATGCATTTACCACATTGATTATTCCTTTATTCGTTTCATCATTCTCAAAAGCTGAAGATTTAGCTAACTCAATGGAAACAAGAGGATATGATCCATATGCTAAGAGAACTAAATATAGAAAAATTAAACAATCTTGAATTGATTTAATTTCTTTATTAGTTATATTAGCTATATTATCATTCTTAATCGTAAATATTGTGTATCCAAATTACTTACCATTTGGGTACATTGCAACAAGAATTATTTAATTTTTAGGTCTATAAATCATACGTAAAAAAATGCGTGTGATTTATTTTTTTATATTATAATATATCTAAATTTATACAGCTGTAAAGCACTAGCGCTTTACACTTAATTAAGGAGGTAAAAATGGTTAAAATTAGATTAAAAAGAATGGGTGACAAGTTCAGACCAGTATACAAAATTGTTGTAGCTGACGCAAGATCACCACGTGATGGTAAATTTATCGAAGCTTTAGGACACTACAATCCATCTTCTAAAGAATTTGTTTTAAACAAAGAATTAACTGCTAAATGATTAAAACAAGGTGCACAACCTACAATTACTGTTGCTAACTTATTTAGAGCTCACAAATTAACTTCAGAACTTAAAAAATAATGAAAATTAATTTTCTTACTTTATTCCCTAGATACTATGAACCTTTTGTTAATGAAAGTATTGTTAACTTAGTTAAAGAAAAAGGACTAGTGGAATTTAATGTGGTTGATTTCAGAGACTTTTCTAAAGATAAACATAGAAAAGTTGACGATGAGATTTATGGTGGTGGTCACGGGCTACTTTTACAAGTAGAGCCAATTGACTTAGCTTTAGAAAGTTTAGAAAATAACGGTGGATATAAAATTTTAGTTTCTCCACAAGGTAAACAATTCACTCAAGAAATAGCAGAGGAATTATCTAAAAAGGATCAAATTACTTTCATCGCCGGAAGATATGAAGGGTTTGACGAAAGAGTGCTTAATTTTGTTGATATTGAATTATCAATAGGTGATTATGTACTTACAGGAGGAGAGTTACCATCAATGGTAATGGCTGACAGTATTATCAGATTACTTCCAGGAGCCATTAGAGATGAATCACATCAAAATGAATCTTTCCAAGGTAGAGGTTTATTAGAACATCCACAATATACAAGACCAAGAGAATACAAAGGTTACTTAGTACCTGAAGTATTGCTTAATGGAGACCATAAGAAAATTAAAGAATGAAAAGAGCAGGCTAGTTTAGAAAAAACTAAAAAGAATAGACCTGACCTTTATGAAAGGATAATTAAAAATGAGAAATAGATTATTAGAGTTAGTAGAACATCCACAATTACGTACAGACTTACCTGAATTCAAAACAGGAGACAATGTTAAAGTTCACGTACGTATCCGTGAGGGTGAAAAAGAACGTATTCAAATTTTTGAAGGTTTAGTAATCAGTAAAAAAGAATCAGGTACAAGAGAAATGTTCACAGTTAGAAAAATTTCTTACGGAATTGGTGTTGAAAGAACATTTCCAGTTAACTCACCTTTAATCGCACACATCGAAGTAGTTCGTTCAAACAAAGTTAGAAGAAAAAGACTTTACTACATGAGAAATCTTAGTGGAAAAAGTGCTCGTCTTAAAGAAATCAAAAAGAACAAATAATTTAATCACAATACCTTATTACATATGAAACCAGTTATAATGACTGGTTTTTTGTATAAAAAAATAGCAACAAGTGCTATTTAATCATTTCATATAAGTCTTGCTCACTTATAATTGGAACATTTAATTTGTTTGCTTTATCAAATTTAGTTGCCCCAACATTTTCTCCAGCAACTAAGTAATTTGTTTTGCTTGAAATTGAAGATGAAACAGTTCCTCCATTTTGCTCAATGATTTTTGAAAGTTCATCTCTAGAAATTGAATGTGTACCTGTAATTACAAAAGTTTGATTTTTAAGTTTATCTGATTTAGGTTCATTATTTGATGATTTGTAAATTAACACATTGTCTAATTTTTGTATCAATTCTTTATTTTTATTATCTGAAACAAAATCTTTAAGTGATTGAACTATTTCAGGTCCAATTGAATTAATTAAAAGGTATTCATCAAGGTTAATTTCGAACAAGTCTGAAAGTTTTGTTAATTTTTCTGAAATCATTTTCGCAACTACTAGACCTATGTTTTTGATTCCTAAAGCAAATAATGCTTTATGTAATTCAACATTTTTTGCTTCTTCAATAGAAACTAAAATGTTGTTTAATCTTTTATCAGCAATCTTGATTTTAACATCAGGATTTGATGAATTTTCTTTGAAGAATTCAAGAATTTCATCAGCTTTATCCTTTAGATTGAAAATTGAATATTGGTCTGTAATTCAACCTTTATCAAAGAAGAAGTTAAGTGTCTTTTCACTTAGTGAAACAATGTTAAGCGCATCTCTAGAAACAAAGAATGATAAGTTTCTGGTTAGTTTTTCATAACAGTTTGGATTTTCACAAAATTGATCGACAATTCCTGGGTATTCAACTAAAACTGAATTACAAGAAGGGCAATTTAGAACCTTAGGGAAAATTGAATTTGTGTATTTAGTTTTTAACTCAATAATTTTAGGAATAATTTCACCAGATTTGATTAAAACAACTTGGTCACCTATGTTTATGTTCATATTAGAAATAAAATCATAGTTGTGAAGTGTTGCGTTTGAAACTGTTGTTTGAACTAACTCAACAGGGTCAAAACTTGCTACATAAGTTATTTTTCCGGTTCTACCAACTGTAGCTACTATCTTTTTAATAATTGGATATGCTTCTTCGCTTTTGTATTTATATGCAATTGCATATCTAGGAAATTTAGCGGTTTTACCTAATAAATCTCAATATTCAAGTTGATTCAGTTTAATGACAAAACCATCACAGTCATATTCAAATGAATCTTTAACTAATTCAAACTCATTAATTCTTTTGATTATCGATTGAAAATCTTTTTCTACATAGTGATATTGATGCGTAGGTAAGTTTAATGATTTTAAGAAATCAACAATTTGTGATTGTTCTTTTAAACCGTGCTCTAATGGATCGACAATATCATACATAATGATTTGAAGATCTCTCTGAATGATTAATTTACCATTTTTCTGTCTTAAAGTACCTGCTGCCATATTTCTGGTATTAGCAAAATAATCTTCTGTAGGTTCTTTTGGTTCCTTTGGAAGTGTTTTGATTTTACCATTATTGTAATCACCTAATTTAGCTAAATAAGCTGGTCAAGTTTTATTAATAAATTCAAGTTTTTTCTCTTCGAATTCTTCTTTTAATTGTTGATTAATTTCAAGGAATTTAGATTTGTTAATATAAATTTCCCCTCTTATTTCAATTGGTTTTAGATAATTAATTGTTTTAGGGATGCTTTTAATGATTAGAGCATTTTTAGTAACATCCTCACCAACTTTACCATCTCCACGAGTTACTGCATTTGCTAATTTACCATCTTTGTAAATTAATGAGATTGACAGACCATCAATTTTAGGTTCAAGATTGAAGTTAATTTGTGATGAATTTATAGGTGCTGTAGCATTTTTAATAAAATCATTAACTTCTTCTTGTGAATATGCTTTAGCTAGTGAAAGCATTGGTTTTTGATGATTATATTTAGAGAAGTTTAAGCTTGGAACACCACCAATTTTAGTTGTGGGAGAATCCTCTTGAATAAACTCAGGATACTTAATTTCAAGCTCCTCAAGTTCTCTTAATTTACTATCATAAACAAAGTCATCAACAAGTGGTTTATCAAGATTGTAGTAAGCGTGATTGAGTTTATTTAACTCATTTGTAAGCTCAATAATGTAGTCTTTTATTTCGTTTTTTGTAGCAGGTATTTTCATATTTTTAAATTATATAGCTTATATAAAGTTTTAAACAAAATAAGCAAATTAGTCAGTTATTTGCTAAATTTTCAGACACATTATTTTTATATTTGTATATAATTAAAATATTAATAGATCGAGGAGAAATTATGAAGTTCGAAATTAGAGAGTTCACAGTTGATAAAAAAGAATGATTAACTGTACAAAATAATGTTTTAAGTTACTTAGAATCAAATAAAAGAGAAGGTCAGAAAATTGATCAAAAACTTATTTTAACATCAGCATCAAATGCTTATATGGATTCAGTTAAACAAAAATTAATGGAAGAAATGAATCTTAAAGATGCAGATAAAATTGCATTTTTACCAGTTCCACAAGATGTTAAATTCACAATTGAAGATTTTTCATTTAAATTAAAAGTTTTCTATGAAGATAACCTTGAAAAATATAATTTAGATATTAAACCTGAACCATTTAAGTTATTATCAAATGACTATAATGCAAAAATTGATGAGTTTTATAACTTATTTATTTCAGGTTACAAATTTAAACTTAATGTTGATAGAGACGTAGTTGAAACTAATGATAATGTAATCATTGAAACTAAACCTGCAGATATGCAAGAAGCTAAATTTGAAAAATATCAAATTATTGCAAATCCTGAAAGTGAACATCAATTTGAAAAACAATTAATTGGTGCAAAACTAGGAGAAGTTGTTACTGTAAATTATGCTGGAAGAGACTTTTTAGTCAAACCTATTCAAATTGTTGAAATTAAAGAAATGCCAATTACTACAGAAAATGTTCATTTATTAAATATTGACCAAATTAAAAATATGGATGATGTTAGAAAATATGTTGAAAAAACTATTTTAGAACAAATTGTTAATGATTCTGTTTTTGCTTATGGTGAAAACATTTTAGGTCAATTATTAAAAGAATTTAATCAATTACTTGAAATTGAGAATGAATTAATTGAAAACGATATGAAAGAATTTAGATTTAAAGAAGACTTCGCAGGGGATAAAAGAGAAGTTGTTAAATCTACAATTATGAACTACTTCTGAACTATGCTATTCAACAAGAAGTTAGGAATTAAAATTGAATACAGCGAAATGGAAGAAGAAAGACAAAAATTATTCACTATTTTTGGAGAAAAAGCTAACCAATTCGGTGTTCAAGCAATTTCAAATATTGTTTTACTTAAAAAACTAGGGACATACTACTTATCAAAAAATGAACCTGCAGTTTTTGAAGAAAATAAAGAATACCTACAAAAGTATTTAAGTAAATAAATGTATTAAATCAAAACACCTCAATAATGACACGAGGTGTTTTTGATTTTTTATAAACTGATTACAAAATATTCTAGCTTGAACTGATTATATGTGTTTTAGTTTCACTTAAAAATTACAGTTTTTATGGCTATTTTGAAATTCTAATTATCATAAGAATTTCAGTCATATGATTTGGAATTTTTTAATTATTTAATTGATAATAATATAAAATATGTTTCATGAAGAATAAAGATAATTTTGCAAATGAAAATTGCAATAAAACTACTACACCAAAATCATCTTGAATTACTAATTATTTCAAATTTAAGTCAAAGAAAATTGACCTTATTAATAAAGCTTCAATGAATCTGGATGCTAATAATTCGGCAGTGATAATCAACCCTGCTGAGATTCAAAAAGAAGAAGAAAAATTAAAATACAAGATGGCGAAGTATTTAAATAATTCAAAACAAAGTAAGCTTACATTTAAGACTTTTTGGGTTAAATATTGATTAAAACTAGTGCTTACTTTTGTATCAGCATTAATTTTTAACTTTGGAATTCATATCTTTTTATCAAAAGCAGACACAATTCCTTCTGGAATTACAGGAATTCCTACTATTTTGCAATATTTATTTCCTGTTTTAAGAAACTATTTTGCTTTAATTTATTTTGCATGTAATTTACCTTTATTCATTATATTTTGAAGAAAAGTCAAGTTTAGTTTTATAGGATTAACTTTATTCTTTATGCTTTGTTTACAATTAACAAACTTTATTTTCACAGAAGAGCATGTTCATTCATTCTTGTTTGAGAAAATCAATTTAGTTCCTATTGACTATGATAATTACAATGTATCAATTAAAGATACTAAAGCAATTGTTGAAGTTGCTTCAACACCAGGGCAAGCTAATTTAAAAGAATTAATTGATTTTAAATTAAATCCAAGTGCATTTAGTGCTGAGAAAGCTGCAGAATTTGAAAAATACGCTCAATATTCAATTGAA
The DNA here is from genome assembly GCF_034863365.1 of Mycoplasma sp. 1199. Taxonomy (NCBI): domain Bacteria; kingdom Bacillati; phylum Mycoplasmatota; class Mollicutes; order Mycoplasmatales; family Mycoplasmataceae; genus Mycoplasma; species Mycoplasma sp. 1199. The sequence continues at coordinate 58,700 of NZ_JAYFFA010000004.1, forward strand.
CAATTAACACAATTAGCTTGATATTCAGACGGAATCAGCTGAGGTGTTTTACTTTATGGATGTCTTGGAGCAGTATTTATTGGTACAGGAATAGCTATTTCGTGAAAAGTTGGTGGTTCAACTGGTGGAACAGATATTATTGCTTACTACTTCTCAACAAAACATAAGAAAAGTGTTAGTTCAATTCTTGTTATTGTCGGTTTCGTAACAGCAGTTACATTTGTACTTATTTACGGATTTGTTCGTCCAAATCAAAATGGTGAGTTATTCGGAATGAGAGAACTTTCAACATTCTTATACTTAATAGTTACTAACTTAGTTGTTGGTATGTTATATCCTAAATATAAGAAAGTAAACTTAACAATTATTTCATCAAATCCTGAAAGAATTATTGCTTACTTCAAACTTATTAATTACTGACACAGTTACAGAATCGAACGTTTCAAATCAGGTTACACAGGTAAAACTGCAATTAAAATTGAAACTACAATTCTTCTTCTAGAAGAGAAAAACTTAATTGCTGATTTAAAAATAATCGATCCTACTGTTTGAGTTTCTTGCTCAAAAGTAGCTAAAGTTTCTGGTAATTTCAATACAAACTATGTAGAACAGTAAAAAAACTGTTCTTTTTTGATCATTTTTTACTATATAAGTGAAAGGAGGTTAACTATGAAACTTAATGATCTAAAACCAATAGAAAAAGAAAAGTATTCGCAAATTCAACCTGGTTTTTCGTTTGCGGCTTTAGTTCCGTTAATTCCATCGATAGTTCAAAGCGCAATATCTATTCTTGGTTTATTTAAGTCATTTACATCAAATTCAGGTTCAGTTAAAGGTAAAGATCAAGAATTCAAGTGAGATAATACTGTTAAGAAAACTTCTAATGTAATTGAAAATTACTTATTATTTTAAAAAAATCACTATTCATAATTTTTCAATTCAAAGTCAAGATTTCATTGAAAAAATTTGTATAACTTCTATATTTTTAGACTAAAAAAACTTACTAATTTTACTTTATTGCTATATAATAAGCATGTTACATTTGTAACCGTACTAAAGAGGTTCATCAAGTGCAAAAGCCACCTCAAAGACGAGCCACATTTTGGAGGTATTGCATGTTTGCAATTATCGAATCAGGTGGAAAACAACTTTTAGTTAAAGAAGGTCAAACAATCTTCGTTGAAAAACTTGAAGGTCAAGAAAACTCAGAAGTTAAATTTGACAAAGTTTTATTAGTTAACGATAAAGTAGGAAGACCTTACTTATCTAATGCTGTAGTTTACGGAACAATCGAAAAACAAGGGAAAGCAAAGAAAATTGTTGTATATCGTCACAATGCAAAGTCTACTCACAAAAGAAAATTAGGACACCGTCAACCTTACACACGTGTTAAAATTACAAAAATCGAAGGGTAATTAGAATATGGCACACACGAAAGCCGGTGGTTCTACCCGTAACGGTCGTGATTCTCATAGTAAGCGTTTAGGTGCTAAATTAGGTGATGGACAATTTGCAACAGCAGGATCAATCATTTACCGTCAAAGAGGAACAAAAATTTTCCCAGGACAAAATGTTGGTCGTGGTGGAGACGATACATTATTCTCAAAAATCGATGGATACGTAAAATACGAAAGCAGAAGAAACAGAAAGTATGTTTCTGTATATCCTGAAAGACAAAACTAATTTTAATTTATATAGTAAAACGTGCCACAGCAATTATGTGACACGTTTTTTATTTCTAAATTTCAGTAACAGAAGTAATTAAAGTAGCTCCGGACTTAATAAGCTGATTATTCAAATCACCAAAATCATCACTAGGGAAACATTTTATATCCTTACCAATATCAGCAAAGTAATTTACTAACTGTATTGCTTTTGAGTCTCCTTTTAACGAGAATGAAATAAATTGTTTGCTTAATAAAGAACTTAATAAATTTGCTTGTTTAAAATATTCTCTTCTAGGATGACAATTTAAGGGATACTGAGATATATAAAGTTCATTTTGTTTTAAGGTTTGTTTTAAAATCTCATCATTAAAACCTTCTTTTAGAATGTGAATAATTGAACCGTTGTGATTTCTATAAAAATCAACAATAGATTTTTCACTTTCTTTATAGTCATTGGTAATTAACACATGAGAATTAACCATATTTTCAAGCTGTTTTTCAGAATTAAAACTATCTAGCAGGTTTCTTTCATCAACTAGATAAACTTTATTTTTGTTTTTAAGTAGCGTAGTGTTTCCGTACACATAAAGCACATAAGGTGGATATTTGATAATGTTTAAATTCAAAGGATATTCTTCATCTAAAATGGTGATAAACTTTATTTTCCTTTTCACATACTCTTTTACTCATTGTGTTAATAGATTCATATCGATTTTAGGAATGCTTTTAAGATTTTTATAAATTATGTAGTTATTTCCCTTGTGTAAGTTAGATAAATAAAATAATATTAAGTTCATTTTCTCCTCCTATTTACAATAGTAAATTTAGCTGAAAATGAACTATTTTTATACCTAGCACACTATTAGTTTAGTTTAAATAAAAAGCCTTTGTTTTAGTATAAATTTAATATAATTACTTTAAAAATTATTAGGTTTATTTTTATTCATTTTTATCTAGGAGAAAATATGAGAATTGCATTTTTCGATTCTAAAGATTACGATATTAAATACTTTGAAAAATATAATGATGGAAGACACGAAATTACTTTTTTTAAAGAAAACTTAAACTTAGATACAGTTAAGTTAGCTAAAGGTTACGATGCTGTATGTGGGTTTGTTAATACTTATGGTGACAAAGTAATTTTAGAAGTCTTAGCAAAAATGGGTGTAAAAGTTTGATTGCAAAGATCAATGGGATACAACAAAATTGATGTTGCTAAAGCTAACGAGTTAGGAATTCACGTTTACAGAATTTTTAACTACTCAGCTGAAAGTATTGGTGAATTTGCTTTTGCAGGATTATTAGCACTTAACAGAAATCTTTTAATCGCTAATAAAAGAGTTAAAGATTACAACTTCTCATTAAATGGACTTGATGGACTTTGTGTTGGAAACTCAACAATTGGGGTTGTTGGTTCAGGAAAAATTGGACAAACATTTATTAAAATTGCTAAAGCAACAGGTGCTAGAGTTTTAGTATTTGATGCATTTGCTCAAGATAACTTCCCTCAATTAGCTGAACAATTCGGATTTGAATGAGCTTCATTTTCAGAAATCTTACAAAACTCAGACTTTATTTCAATCCACTGTCCTTTATTACCTTCAACAAGATACTTATTCGATAAAGCTGCTATTGATATGCTTAAACCGGGAGCAATCATTATCAACACAGCCAGAGGAGAAATTATTGAATTACAAGCAATGATCGATGGGCTTAAATCAGGTAAAGTTCGTGGATTTGCAACTGACGTTTTAGAAAGAGAAGAAGGAAGATTTTACGAAGACATTTCTTCAAGAATTAAAGAACTTAAAGAACAAGATCCTCAATGAGCAGAATTAATTGAAATGGACAACGTTTTAGTAACATCACACCAAGCATTCTTAACAGATTTAGCTTTAACTCAAATAGCTAAAACAACATTAGAAAATGCAGACGCTGCGCAAGCAGGAGATTACTCGAAAGCATTAGTTTTATTAGAGAATGGAAAAATACAAAATGGTTAATACACAGGAATTATTGATTAAGAAAAATAGCTTTTTCAAAGATTTATTTAGCTTCTTTAAATTAAAAGCGTCAGAAAGACAAAATGCTGAGAAACCAGCTGATTTAAAAACTTGAATCATCCACGGTTTATCAGAATTTATCGGAACAATCTTTTTATCACTTGCATTAGCAGGTTTATCAATTTACACATCTTCAGGTAAAGTTGCCGAAGAATATATGTTACATAAAATCATTGTTGGATTTTATGCAGGATTTATTGCTGTTGGGGTAGTGTTATTCATCTTCTTACGTTGAAGTTGTGACCTTAACCCAGCTGTAACTATTTATCGTTATATAAATGGTAGAAATAATGGTTACTATGCTTTATATAAAATTGCAATTCAATTCTTAGGAGCATTTGCTGCTGCAGGATTTATCTATTTATTTGGATACTTATCAGTAGGGAAAGATCATTTACCTAATGCCCCAATTACTGCAATTGGAGCTTACAAAGCTTCTTTTGTTGCAGAATTAGAAAAAGGTTCAAATCCATCAGCAAACCACGTTTTAGCAAGTGGAACAGCGTGAATTTTCTTTGTTGAGTTAGTTATGACAGCTATCTTATTATTCCCAATTTTTTCACCAAACGTTAACAATAAATACCGTGATTTAATGATTATGTTCATCATTTCATTATCAGTATGAATGGGAATTTTAGGTGCGACAGCAGCTATTAACCCAGCTAGAGGATTAGCTCAACAATTACCTGCATTCTTTACATCAGAAACTCATGTTGGTAAACATTTAGAAGCACAAATTACTGGAATAGCACCTGATTTTGGGTTCGATACTTCAGTAACATTGGATCAATTAAAAAATTCAAAAAATTCATTTGCATTTGATTCATTAGTTTACGCAACATTTGCTATGTTATTAGGAGATTTATTAGCTCCAGTATTCTATGCATTTATTCAAGGATTCACACAAAGAGTTGTAAACCCATTTGTTGTTAAAGTTATTGCATTTAAAAACTTTAGAGCAGACTCAATGACAACACCAGAAAAAGAAGCAAATAAATCAAACGATAATAAACAATAATAATCTTAAGAATCACTTCTTAAAGTGATTCTTTTGTTTCTAATAGGAAAGGATAATATGAAAAATAACGAATTAGCCTTGGAGTTAGCTTCAAAAGAATTAAACATTCCTACAAATCAAGTTCAAACAGTTTTAGAAATGTTATCTAATGGAGATACAGTTCCATTCATTTCACGTTATAGAAAACAACAAACTGGTGGACTTAATGAAGAACAAATCTATCAAATTGAATCTATTTACAAATACAAAGAAGAGCTTTTAGATAGACAACAAGCAATTATTAAAATTCTAAGTGAAAAGAATTTACTTACAGACAAGCTTAAGGAACAAATCTTAAATACAACTGTCAAAAGCGAATTAGAGTCAATTTATGAACCATTCAAGGTCGGTAAAATCACAAAAGCAACAAAAGCCATTGAACTCGGTTTAGAGCCACTTGCAAAGAGAATTTTTGAGAATAAAAGTCCTCAATTTGATGTCGCAAGAGAAGCTAAAAAATATTTAACAGAACAAGTGCCTACAGTTGAATTTGCTATTGAGCAAGCTAATTTCATTATCGCACAGTGAATTTCACAGAATGTAGAAATTAAAAATCAAATTAAAGAATCAATCTACAATTTTGGAAGAATTAAAACAACAAAGTCTAAAAAAGTTAATGATGAAAATGATGATTTAGTATTCTTAAATTACTATGATTTTTCAACACCTATTAAATACATTAAAAACCACAATGTATTAGCAATTAATAGAGGTGTTAAATTAGATAAACTTAAACTTGAATTTGAGTACAAACGCGAACCATTGGTTATTATCATTTTAAAAGCTATCGATAAAACAAGAAATAATAAAGACAATGTTATTGATGCGATTAATGATTCACTCAAAAGACTTATTTTACCTAGTGTAGAAAGAGAAATCTTTAGTGACTTATTTGAAATAGCTGAAAAAGCAAGTATTAATATATTTGCAAATTCAGTTGAAAAATTATTAACTGCTCCAGCAATTACAGGGCACAATATTTTAGCCATTGACCCTGCATATGTTAATGGATGTAAAATAGCTGCATTATCTGAAAATGGAGATGTTTTAGGTATTGCTAAAATTTACCCTAATAAACCACAAGAAAAAGTAGCAGAGGCAACTAAAGTAGTTTTAGATTTTATTAACAAATACAAAATTACTATTGTTGTTATTGGAAACGGAACAGCTTCAAGAGAAACTGAATTATTTATTTCTAATATTATTAAACAAAACAATTTAAAGGTTAAGTATGCTATCGTTTCTGAAGTTGGAGCTAGCGTATACTCAGCTTCACAAATTGCAATCGAAGAATTTCCTAACTTGAGTGTTGAAGAAAGAAGTGCGATTAATATTGGTAGAAAATTCTTAGACCCATTAAATGAATTAGTAAAAATTGATCCTAAATCAATTGGTGTCGGTCAATATCAACACGACTTAAATCAAAAAGAATTAGAACAATATTTAAACTTCAAAGTGCAAAAGGTAGTTAATGAGTTTGGAGTTGACTTAAACACTGCTACAAAGCATATTTTGATGTATATAGCAGGTTTAAGCAAGAAGATAGCTCAAAATATTATTGAATACAGAAATAGTAAAGAAAGTAAAAATTTCGAAAACAGAAATGAACTTCTTAAAGTTCCAGGGTTAGGTCCAAAAATTTTTGAACAGTCAGTAGGTTTTTTAAGAATATTCACTTCATCAAACTTTTTTGATAAAACAATAATTCACCCTGAATCATATAAATTAGCATCAAAAATTGTTGAAAAATTTAACTTAAAACCAAGCGAACAAGGTATAGATGTTTCTAACTTAAATGCACAATCTATTGCTGATGAGTTAAATTCAGATATTTATACAGTTGAATTGATACTTCAATCATTAGCGAGCCCTACTAAGAAAATTGTTGATAATAAATCAGGATTTATCTTAAAAGACAGTGTGTTAGATGTAAATGACTTAAAAGTCGGAGATACAATTCAAGGAACTGTTGAAAATATTACTGATTTTGGTATATTTGTTTATATCGGAATCAAGAAAAACTTATTTATTCACGTAAGTAATTTAAACTTAAATAGAAATGAATCAATCTTTGATAAGTATTATCCAGGTTTGGTGATTAACTCTGAAATCACTGAAATTGACTTACAAAGAAATCGTTTAAGTGGAAAAGTTTTAGAGAACTAAAAAATGAATAGACCAGTGTATAAGGTCTATTCATTTTATTTAATCTTAAAGTTAAGTTTTAAAACAGAGTTTAATGAGCTTTCACCATAAGTCTGTGTGAACTCGTGGATTTGAGCGACAACATGCTTGCTAGCACCAAGTAAGAAATTGAAATTTCAATTCTTACTTTGTTCTTCCATATATTGCAATAAATGGTATCTTCCAATAATTGAAGCACATGCAACTGATAAGTGAATGTCTTCAGCTTTATTAACTAGCAATGTTGGTAATTGTAACTCATTTAATTTAGCTCAGTTATTTTCAATAAAGAATTTTTGATGATATTTTAATATTGAATTAGTTGTTGAATATTTATCAATAATAATTGCAGTTGCTTGAATTTTGTATTTTTTAGCCAATGTACTCAATGCACTTGCGTGAGTGAAAAATTTAAGTTCATTAGCATTATAAGACTTGCTTAATTTGTTATATCCGGCTTGTGTAAGTGTGTAAACGGAATATTCAAGAAATTCCATTAATCTAGGAGCTAAAGATAAAATTTGTTTATCAGATAGTTTTTTAGAATCCTTTACACCTAATGAAGCAACAAATTGTTTAAGCTTATTTGGTAAATAAACTGCACAAGAAACAAGTGGTGTTCAGTAATCACCAACCCCTGTTTCATCAACCCCAATTACTTGCTCTAAATCAACACTAAGTTGTTTGATATCATCAATATATTTCATTATTCTTCCTCGATAGCTTGAATTTTTCTTTTACGTGCGTTTGATTTTTCTATCTCGGCTTGTGGATTGTCTAAGAATTTGTGAATGTATTCTCCAACTCCACCTTCTTTGTTTGTTTTAGAAATTCTAATTGATGCATATTTTTTAACGTCTTTTGAAGCATTAGCCATAGCTACTGAAATGTTTGCGATTTTAAACATAGGAACGTCGTTAAACCCATCTCCTAATGCAATTGTGTTTTCAACTTTAACGTCGTAGTATCTAATTAACATACTTAAAGCTTTACCTTTGTTAGCTGTAATGTTAGTCATGTCGAAAACAGGTGTTAAACCTTCTCCTTTTGATCAGTATGAGAATTCAGCTAAGTCGCCATATCTTGATTTAAGGTATTTTCTAAGTTCTTCAATGTTTGTTGTCTCTTTAACGTCAAAGATAATTCCTGTAGGCATTAAAGGGATTTTGTATAAGTCTAAACCGATACGTAATTTTGAACTTGTTTTAAATCCGAAAACTTTTTCAAGTTCTTCATCACGATGATCTAATTGAACTCAGTCTGGTCCTTCAATAGCAATGTTTGAAACTTCTTTTTTAACTTTAGGATCACCTAAAATGTATAATGCTTCGTTTAAGTTTAAATATTTAATGTAAGGGATGAATTCTTGATCATATGGATGGTGAATATGCGCTCCATTGTAGTTAGCAACGATTGTGTTAAGACCTAATGATTCATAAATGAATTTAGTACTTCTTCAAGGTCTTCCTGTAAGGATACATACAACGTGTCCTTCTTCTGTTGCTCTTTTAATTGCGCTAAGTGTTCTGTCGTGAATAACACCTGTTGCACTAGATTGAAGTGTTGTACCATCTAAGTCAATAGCAAATAAAAATTTTTCTTTTTCTGCTGCCATAATCTACCTCTTTCTTTAAATTATTTTTGGAAAATTTTATTCCTATGGCATAGGAATATTAATTGAAAATACAACATATTTGTAAAATATGTTTATAAATTATAAAGTATTTTTTAAAAAACGGTAATTTGTAAGAAAAATTGTGAAAAATTCCATAAAAAAGTGAAAAATTGCAGTTTTTATCCTTGAATTTAAAGATTTTGGAAAAAGTTAAAAAAAATAGACTGAAAAATCTTTTTTCTATATAATTAGTTTAAACATTATTATTTATATTAAATAATAAAAACTTAACTTGTTAAATAGAGGTAGTGATGATTAAGTATCAAAGAATTCTTTTAAAACTTTCTGGAGAAGGTTTTGCAAACAAAGAAAAACATTTAGCAATTGACTATGATTTAGTTCAGAAAATTGCATTACAACTTAAAGAAATTGTAGCTAAAGGTATACAAGTATCAGTAGTTATTGGTGGAGGAAACTTCTGAAGAGGTGCTTCTGCTGAAAAAAATGGAATTAACAGAAATAAAGCTGACTATATTGGAATGCTTGCTACAATTATGAATGCTATTGCCTTAGGTAGTGGTTTCGAGCGTGTTGGACTTAAAGCTAGAGTTCAAAGTTCATTAAACATTGATCAAAGAGTAGCTGAATATTACGTTAATGAAAAAACAATCAAATACTTAGAAGATGGTGAAGTTGTTATCTTTGCTGGAGGAACAGGTCGTCCATTCTTTACAACAGATACAGCGGCAACATTATATGCATCAGAAGTTGGTGCTCAAGTTATTTTAATGGGTAAAAATGGAACTGATGGAATTTATGATTCAGATCCTAAGAAAAATCCTGATGCAAAACATTATGATCACATCACTTATGATGAAATCTTAGAAAAGAAATTACAAGTTATGGACTTAACAGCCACAAGTATGGCTAGAGACAACAATATTAATTTAATTGTGTTTAACTTATTAGAAGAAAATTCAATTTTAAATGCACTTGAAGGAAAAATCAAACATACAGAGGTTACTAAATAATGGAATTAGATATTTATTTATTAGATTTTGCTGAAAAAGCAGAAAAAGCGCTTTCACATTACCGTTTTGAATTATCAAAAATTTCAACAGGTAGAGCTAACCCTCAATTGATCAAAGGTATTCGTGTCAATTACTATGACACACCTACACCACTTGAAGAATTATCAAACATTTCAGTTCCTGAGCCACAACAATTATTAATCAAACCTTACGATATTACATCAGTTAAGGAAATTAATAAAGCTCTTGAAAAAGCAAACTTAGGTGTTATGCCAATTGATGAAGGAAGTCAAATTAGATTAAACTTCCCTCCTCTTACAACTGAAAAACGTAAAGAAATGGTTAAATCATTATCTAAGTTAACTGAAAATGCTAAAGTAGGTGTTCGTAATGCTCGTCAAGAAGTTAATAAAGCTATCAAAGCTGATGAAGAGTTATCAGAAGACGAACAAAAAAGATACTTAGATGTTATTCAAAAAGAAGTTGATAAAGAAATTAGTAAAATCGACAAAATTACAAGTGAAAAACAAGAAGAATTAATGAATAAATAAATGTCAAACTAGCTTTTTAGCTAGTTTTATTGTATTTATAAGAAAGGAGACAATATGACTAATGATACAATTGCAGCAATCAGCTCAGGTTCTCATATAAATCAACCAATTTCAATTGTTCGTGTATGTGGTCCTGATGCAGTAAATGTTGTTTCTAAAGTTTTTAAAGGAAAAATTGGCGCAGATCACACAATTTCATATGGTTTCATTCACGATAATGGACAACTTATTGATGAAATTTTAGTTATGTCATTTGTTGGTAAAAAAGATGCAAATGGTAATGATGTATTCAATAACTATGTTGGCGAACCTTTAATCGAAATTAACTGTCACGGTGGAATTGTTGTTACAAACAAAGTTTTAAGTTTATTACTTGAAAATGGTGCTAGATTAGCTGAACGTGGTGAATTCACTAGAAGAGCTTTTTTAAATGGAAAAATGGACTTAATTAAAGCTGAAGCTATTCACGATTTAATTATGGCTCAAACTTCATCTCAAGCACTCGCGTCAGTTAATAAATTCAAGGGTAAAACTTCAGGTTTAATTGATGAGTTCTTAAATAAGATTGCTGTTTTAATCGGTCTTGCTGAAGTTAATATTGACTACCCTGAATACGATGATGTTGAACGTTTAGATTCAATTAATATGTCAGAGAAAATTTCTGTTTTAATCAGTGAGCTAGAAAAAATAGTGAAAATTTCAGAGGATTCTAGATATATTTTTGAAGGTGTTAAAGTTGCGTTTTTAGGAAAACCTAACGTTGGAAAAAGTAGTATTTTAAATGCACTTTTATCAGAAGATAAAGCAATTGTTACAGATATCGCAGGAACTACAAGAGATTTAGTTGAAGCCACCTACAAAATCAATGATATGTTATTTAAACTTGTTGATACTGCTGGTTTAAGAAACACTCAAGAAATTATTGAAAAAATTGGTATTCAAAAATCATTAGATCAAATTGAAAAAAGTGATCTTGTAGTTCACGTTGTATCTGCAAATGAATCTGAAGATGATTTTGATGAATTAATTGAGCAAAAATCAAAAGAGTTAGGTAAGTTCTATTTAAAAGTTATGAACAAAAAAGACTTGTTAAAGTCAGATAAGTCATTAGATGATAACGTTATTTATATTTCTGCTTTAAATAACGATATTGAAGCATTAGAACAAGGTTTAGTTTCGAACTTCCAGAATATCAACATTTTAGATGAGCGTATTTTTTCAAATACACGTCAACTTTCACTTATTAAGCAAGCTTTAAATTCGCTTAAGGATGCTAAAAATGCACTTGACAATTATGCAACTTTTGACATGATTATAATCGATTTATATGCAGCGTGAGATCAATTACAAAATATTAAAGGAAATGTAAACAGAGAAGACTTATTAGATGTTATGTTCAGCACTTTCTGTTTAGGTAAATAATATGAGTTCAAAGAAAAATAAATTTGTTGATGCGCATAATCATTTATCAATGACTGCTTACAAACATGAAGAAATTATCGATATGATTTGCGAGCAAGCTTATGCAAATAGACTTGAATTTATGATTGTTAATGGTGGTCACGCTGAAGAAAATAAAGAAGTTATCAAGTTAGCTAAAAAGTATCCTGATTTAATTAAACCTGTTATAGGAATTCATCCTGAAGATGGAATTGATGAGAATGATTATTTAAGATATAAAGATTTAATTGATGAGACTATTTTTGGAATTGGAGAAATTGGATTAGATTACTTCTATGAAGAAGGTGTTCCATCAAGAGAAAATCAAATTAAATCATTTAGAAATCAAATCAAATTAGCACAAGAATTAAACCTACCAATTGTTGTTCACATTAGAGACAAAATCGACCAATACCAAGCTTACCAAGATGTTTATGATATTTTAAAAGAGTTTCCTAACATCAAAGTTATGCTCCATACATTTGCCGGAAATATGGATTGAGCTAAGAAATTTTTAGAATTTAAAAATCTTTATTTTTCATTCAGCGGTGCTGTTACATATGGAACGACAAACCAAACTAGAGATATTATTGAGTTTTTACCACTTGAAAGAATTCTTACAGAAACTGACGCTCCATTCTTAAGAGTTCATCCATATACAGAACAAAAAAACGAACCAAATACAGTTTTATTTGTAGCTTACTACATAGCAGGAATCAAAAAAGTGGGCATGGATAAATTCACAGATAGAATTAATAAAAACTTAAGGAATTTATTTAATTTATAATGCAAAATAAAAAAGAAGTTTATGCAAAAAAGAAGTTTGGACAAAACTTCTTAAAAGATCAAAACATTTTACGTAAGATAATCAATGTATTTGATGTAAAAGAACAAAAAGTGTTGGAAATAGGCCCGGGTAGAGGTGCTTTAACTAATTATCTTTTAAATGCAGGAGCTTATGTAACTGCTTTTGAAATCGATACTGATATGGTTGATATTCTAAATAAAGAAATAAACAATCCTAATTTTAAACTTATTCATCAAGACTTCCTGGAAGCTGATATAACTAATTTTAAGGATACTTACATTATTGCTAATATTCCTTATTACATAACAACTGATATCCTATTTAAAATATTTGAAAACAAAGATAATTTTGAAGGTGTATTAGTAATGGTTCAAAAAGAAGTAGCGCAAAGAGTTTGTGCTAAACCTAATACAAAAGATTATTCAAAATTATCAGTTTCATCACAATTTTTAGCTGATTGTAAATTAGAATTTATTGTTCCTGCAAATGCTTTTTCACCTGCTCCAAAGGTGGATTCAGCTATTTTATCTTTGAGATTTAAAAATAATGTTTCATTAGATGAATGAAATTCAATTAAGGATTTCTTCAAATTATGCTTTGAGAACAGAAGAAAGAAACTTTCTTATTCATTACAAAATAAATATTCAAAAGATCATATTCTTAATATATTTGAACAATTAGGGTATGATGACAATTTAAGAATTCAACAATTATCAGTAGCGAAAATTGTTGAACTATTCAACATGTTAGAAAAGTAAGTGTAACCACTTGCTTTTTTCTAAATTATAAAAAGTAGAATATTATAAAAAATACTAATAGTATTGAAAATAAGGTATATAAAATTAAGGGGCGAATGTAAAAAAAAAAAAAAAGTATAATAAAAATATAGGACAAAAAACAAATCAGAAAGGACGTTTGTATGAAAAAGATTGAATTTAGATTTAGTGAACAAAATCCAATGAAATTGGTTTTGGTTGAAAATGCTAGTGCTGGTGATATTATTGATTTGTCAAGCTTAAGTAATACAGAATTATTCATTTTAAGTAGCAGCATAAACAATGAAAGAAATGATGATATCAGAAATCAAGTAAAAACAGAAATACTTGAAAATCTTACAAATTTACCTGAATATAAGGTTAATGTTCAAGGTGTGATTAATGATTATAATAAAAAGATTGCTGATCTAAAAACAGAACTTGAAGTCTCAAAAAGTGCAAAACAAGAGGAAATTGAAAAATTAGAATCATCATTTAAATTAGCTCACGAAATAGAAAAACAAAAGCAAGTTGATGCTTATAATGATTTAAAAAATCAGTTAAGTGAATTAAAGGCTTCAATGAATTC
>NZ_JAYFFA010000005.1:0-30300 GCF_034863365.1 Mycoplasma sp. 1199
GATAGGTTTAAAAGTATATTAAGATGTATTCAGACATTTTAATGAATTATTAAAAATAACTATTCAGTTTTCAAAGAATATTTGACACCTTTAATGGTGTTTTTTTTATTTTCAAAAAAATATAAAAAAAATTTCATAAAAATATTTTTTATATTATAATAATAACGCAACTAATGATTGTTGGAGAAGTAGCTCAGCTTGGTAGAGCACTACATTTGGGCTGTAGTGGTCGCAGGTTCAAATCCTGTCTTCTTCACCATTTATATGGGGGGTTAGCTCATTTGGCTAGAGCGCCTGCCTTGCACGCAGGAGGTGGTGGGTTCGAATCCCATACTCTCCACCATATATGGCACTGTAGCTCAGTTGGTTAGAGCATCCGGTTCATACCCGGAAGGTCAAGAGTTCGAATCTCTTCGGTGCTACCAAATTACGGACCTATAGCTCAACGGTTAGAGCAACCGGCTCATAACCGGTCGGTTACAGGTTCGAATCCTGTTAGGTCCACCATACGGGTGATTACCCAAGTCCGGCTGAAGGGACTAGTCTTGAAAACTAGCAGGGGCTTCACGGCCCGCGGGGGTTCGAATCCCTCATCACCCGCCAATAACAGGAGATACATAGCAGAGTGGAGCAGTGGTAGCTCGTCGGGCTCATAACCCGAAGGTCGAAAGTTCAATTCTTTCCTCTGCAACCAAAACGGTCCAGTGGTAAAGTGGTTTAATACGCCTCCCTGTCACGGAGGAGAACGCGGGTTCGATCCCCGTCTGGACCGCCATTATGGCCTTGTAGCTCAGTAGGTAGAGCAACAGATTGAAGCTCTGTGTGTCGCTGGTTCGATTCCTGCCGAGGCCACCAAAAATCCTCTAATTTGTTAACTTGTTAAGTTAGTAAATTAGAGGATTTTCTTATATAATTTAATTTATTTATAATTAATTTGTAATTTAACAACAGGGAGAAAATATGGACTTCAAAAAGACTTTAAATATGCCGCAAACAAGCTTTGAAATGAAAGCTAATTTAATCGAAAAAGAAAGTAAATATAGAGAAAAGTGATATCAAGATAACATATATCAAAGAATATTAGAAGAATATAAAGATAATATATCTTTCATTTTACATGATGGTCCACCATATGCTAATGGAGATTTACACGTAGGTCATGCTTTAAACAAAATCTTAAAAGATATAATTGTGAGATGAAAAACTTTAAATAAATATTATTCTCCATTTGTTCCTGGATGAGATACACATGGATTGCCTATTGAACATAAAATGCTTTCAGAAAGCAACCTTAAGAAAGAAGAAATTTCACCACTTGAGTTAAGAATTAAAGCGAAAGCTTATGCATTGGAACAAGTCGAAATTCAGAAAGAACAATTTAAACAATTACAACTTTTTTCAGATTTTAAAAAGTATTACATCACTTTAGATAAGAAATACGTAGCTAAACAATTAGAAGTCTTTTCTAAAATGATTTTAGATGGTTTAGTATATAAAGGACTTAAACCAATTTATTGATCTCCTACTTCACAAAGTGCTTTAGCAGAAGCTGAAGTTGAATATAAAGAAGTAAGAAGTCCATCATTATATTTAAAACTAAGAGTTGTAAGTAGTAACTTCGAAAAGATTCATAACGGTGATGATATTGTTGTTTGAACAACTACTCCATGGACGTTATTAGCTAACTCAGGAGCTGCTGTAGGGCTTAAAATCAAATACATTAGAGTTAAGGTTGAAAATGATACTCTAATTTTTTCAGAAGAATTATTTAAGAAATATGCTGAGAAGAATGAAATTTATGAATATGACATTCTAGATGAATTTTATGGGTATGAAGTTCTTGGTAAAAATATTTTATATTTCACACCAATCACTCGTTTATTAGCTCCGTTAGTTGTTGGTCATCATGTTACTGAAGAATCTGGTACAGGTATTGTTCATATTGCTCCAATGTTCGGAGAAGACGACTTTTTAATTGGGCAAAGATTTAATTTAGAAAAAATTATGCACGTTGCTGATGATGGAACTATCTTTGGAACAGGTACTGATTTTGATGGTTTATTTTATGATAGTGCAAACAAACCTATTGTTGAGTTTTTAGATGATAGAGTTATGAAATTGGAGTTTATGAAGCACTCATATCCACACGATTGAAGAACTCACAAACCAATTATTTATAGAGGTACACCTCAATGATTTGTTTCTATTGATAAAATTAGAAGAGACATTTTAGAAAATATTGAAACAAAAGTTTCGACATACCCTGAATGAGCTAAAACAAGATTAAGAAATATGATCGCAGAAAGAGGTGATTGAACTATTTCAAGACAAAGAACTTGAGGTGTTCCAATCATTATCTTTTATGATGAACATAAAAACCCTGTAATTGATAAAGAACAATTTGATTTCACAATTAATCAAGTTTTAGAGCACGATATCAATATCTGATGAGAATGAGATACACAAGACTTATTACATCCAAAATACAAAGGTAGAGAATTTACAAGAGAAATGGATATCATGGATGTTTGATTTGATTCTGGTGTTTCATTTACTGCTGTTGATATTGATGAGCGTCACAAGGCTCCATATGACTTATATTTAGAGGGAATTGACCAATACAGAGGTTGATTTAACTCATCTATCATTAACTCAGTTGCATATCAAAAAACAGCTCCATATAAGCAAATTGTTTCACACGGTTTTGTTTTAGATAAGAATGGTAACAAGATGTCAAAATCATTAGGAAATGTAATTAAACCTATTGATGTTGTTAAAAAACGTGGTGCAGATATATTAAGATTATGAGCAGCTAATAGTGAATATACAAATGATGTAAATATTTCAGACGATATCCTTGATCAAAATACTGAAATCTATAGAAAAATCAGAAATACTATCAGATTTATGTTAGGTAATTTATCCGGTTTTGAATATGATTCTAATATTCAAAAAACAGGTGTTCATGCACTTATTTCAGAGCAATTAAATGAATTAAAATTAAACATTAAAAAAGCTTATGATGAATATAAATTCATTAATGTTGTTAAATTACTAAATAACTATATTGTCGACTTATCTGGATTCTATTTATCAATTACTAAAGACATCCTTTATATAAGAAAATCAAACGATCCAGAAAGATTAATGGTTCAATCAAACTTATATGAAATCGTAGACTTTATTATTAAAGCAATTGCTCCTATTTTACCTACAACAGCTGAAGAAGCATACGAACACTTTAATAAAGCTACAAAGTATGACTCAATAATGTTTGATGCATTTGATTTTAATAATGTTGCAGTTAATAAATCATTAATTGAACAATTTGATGAATTCTTCCAATTACGTGCTGAAGTAAATGCTAAAGTTGATAACTTAATTAAAGAAGGTACAATTAAGAGAATTAATGAAGTATATGTTAAATTACCAAATTCATTATCAGACTTTATCAAATCACTTGATTTAAAAACTTTATTAATGGTAGGTAAAGTATCATTTGAATCAAATAATGAATTAGAAATTGCAACATTTGATTCTGAAAAATGTCAAAGATGCTGAAATCATTTTGAAAAATCAGAGATGATAGATAATTTATGTAATACATGTTATGAAATTGTAAAAGATTGGGAAGATAAATAATTATGAATAATCAAGAACAACAAAATAAAACTTTTGAAACTAAAGTAGTTGAACATTTCAAAGTAAATTGAAAATCAATTTTAACTGCATATGTAATATTATTCATTGCTTTTGCAATTTTCTTAACAATAGACCAACTAACAAAAACTTTTCTATTTAAACATGGTGATGTTTTAAGATTAAGACCAGATGGGCAAGCTCCTTTACCAGATGGAACATACATTTTCCCTGAAAATATTTATCCATCAAATTCTGGTGAATGACAAAATTTTGGTTTATTTGGAATTAGATCTATTTGACATAAAGGTGTCACATTTCTTAAGACAACTAATATTGCTTTAATTCAAGGATTAAGCTTTATGGTGGCTGCATTTATCCTAATATTGCCTTTATTCTTCACTAAGAATTCTTTATACTATTCAATCCCATTAGGTATCTTACTAGCAGGTGATTTTGGAAATGCGTTAGATAGAATTTTATTTAACGGTTATGTAAAAGATATGCTTTACTTACCTTGAGCAGATAAAGGTACATTCAATCTAGCTGATACATTCGTATTTGTTGGTATTATACTTTTCATTATCATTTCAATTATAATGTGAATTAAAGAAGCGCGTGAAGAAGATAAAGGTTTAGAATACGAAGCTAACATTTATATACGTAATAAATAATTAAGTAATTAGATAAACATCTCAACATTGTTGAGATGTTTTTATTCTACTAATTTTGTAAATTCATAGTGTTAAATTTAGTTTCCTAACCAATGAATGTAAGTGGCGAAATTTATGTTTCATTGGAGATCAAAATTTTTTAGAAAAAAATTTAAAAAATGTTTTTGTTTTTATTTATCAGTGCTATAATATTCACAGTGGTTATAGCAAAGGGGATCACCTGAATCCATTCCGAACTCAGTAGTTAAGCCCTTTAGTGCCGAAGATAGCTTTACAGTGAAAATAGGGAGCCGCTGCTTTTTTATACCTTTTTTTAAAAACTGTTATATTAAAAGCAGTAAAAAGTTCAAATTTCATAAAAAATAAGTGCTAAAAAGCACTTTTTTATTTTTTGGTATAATAATTACATATTGTTTAAGGGGGCGAAAATGATTCACAATGATTTAACAAAACAAGATGTTTTTTCACTTTTAGATAATTCAAAAGGTGTGAAACTTTTAGTATTTTATGCAGACTGATGTGGCCCATGTAAAATGTTATATGCAAACACATTAACTGAATTAGACCAAAAAGATAATGCCGAAATATTAAGAGTTAATATTGATAAAAACAGAGATTTTGCAAGAGAGATGAATATTACAAGTATTCCATATATTCAAATTTATAAGGATGCAAAATATGTAACTGCACTTTCAGGATATTTACCATATTCAGAATTAAAATCTGTTTTAGACAAAGTATCAAAAGAGTAATAAAAAAATGGTGCCAACAACTGGACTCGAACCAGCGACCCCTTCCTTACCATGGAAGTGCTCTGCCTGCTGAGCTATGATGGCACAATTTAATAAGTTAATTTTATCAATAAAATTAAAAAAGCAACATAATTAAATGTTGCTTTTTATTTTAGAATAATCCTCCAAGACCACCTAAACCACTTGTTCCACCATTTTTGAATTTATTAGCCATATCAACTATTCTTTTTTGCATTGATTCAAACTCATTAAGTAGTTTATTGTATTCTTGGACACTTCTTCCTGAACCTTTTAAAATTCTTTCTTTTCTAGATGCTTGTTTTAAAAGTTTAGGATTTTTTCTTTCTTTCTTGGTCATTGAAGACATTAAGATTTGGTAAAGTTGCATTTTTTCTTCAGCTTTATCTAAGTCTTCTTCATTAATTTTATTTGATAAAGAACCAGGAAGCATTTTAAGTAATTTTGAGAATTTACCTAATTTCTTCATTTGCTTAATTTGATCCATTAAATCATCAAGGTCAAATTTACCTGAAAAAATTCTTTCAACCATATTTTTTGCTTTATCTTCATCGATGTTGTCTTGCGCATGTTCGATAAGTGATAAAACATCACCCATCCCGAGAATTCTATCAGCCATACGGTTAGGGTGAAATAAATCAATATTAGATGTTTTTTCACCTGTACCAATAAATCTGATAGGAACATTTAGCACTTGACGTAAGCTTAATGCGGCTCCACCACGCGCATCTGAATCAAGTTTTGTAATAATTAAACCTGATAAGCTTAAGTTATCATTGAATGCTTGAGCAACATTAACAATGTCTTGACCAGACATAGCATCAGCAACAAAGAATATTTCAGATGGATGAGCAATTTGTTTAATGTTTTTAAGCTCTTGCATTAACTTCTCATCAATTGATAAACGACCGGCTGTATCGATAATAATTAAGTCATTTTTATTAGCATCAGCTTGTTTTAATGCATTAGTTACAATTTCTTCTGCAGGAACTTCAACACCTTGCTCATAGTAATCAACTTGAATACTCTTTGCTAAAGTTACTAATTGTTGCACAGCAGCTGGACGATAAATGTCAGCTGCAACAACAAGTGGATTATTTACGAATTTTTTCTTTCTAAGATAGTAAGCAATTTTAGCTGTTGCTGTAGTTTTCCCTGAACCTTGAAGTCCACACATCATAATGATATAAGGTTTTTTTGCGATTGAAATTTCGGTAGTTTTTCCACCTAAAATATTTACAAGTTCATCGTGAAAAATTTTAATCATTTGTTGTGATGGATTTAATTTACCTATAATTTCAGATTCTAAAGCCTTTGCTTTAACATTATTAATAAACTCTTTAACAACCCTTAAGTTAACGTCAGCTTCAAGAAGTGCTAATTTTACGTCTTTAGTTACTTCTAAAATATCAGCTTCATTTAGAGTTGTTTTTTTTGACATTTTTGCAATACTTTTTTGTATTCTTTTCTCTAAAAAATCTAACATAGTCATATTATAACATTAAAAACTTTTTATATAGTTTTCTCAATCGTACTAATAAATAAATATTTATTAGTAAATACAAATAAAATCTATAAAAAATATATAATTGAATTTATGATTGAATTAGTAGTTAAATATCCTGAAAGAATTGATAAATATATTTCAAATAATACTGAAATATCACGTAATGATATTAAGCAACTTATTGATGAGAGAGTTGTGACAGTTGATGATGTTTTGGTTAATAAACCTAAATTTATGGTTAGAGAAGGTCAAGTAATTAAAATTTCAAGAGTACTTGATAAGGAAATTAAAGTAGTTCCTAAACAAATGGATTTAGATATTGTTTATGATGATGAATATTTATGTGTTATTAATAAACCGACTGGCATGACAGTTCACCCAGCTCCAGGTCATTATGAAGACACTTTAGTAAATGGACTTTTATATCATTTTAAAAATAATTTATCAGATCAGAATGGACTGCTTAGACCAGGTATTGTTCATAGAATTGACAAAGACACAAGCGGTTTATTAGTTATCGCAAAAACCAATGAGGTTCATAATAAACTTTCTGAGTTATTTGCTACTCACGAAATTAAGCGTTCATATTTAGCAATTTGTGATGGAGTATTAGAAAGTAAAAAACTTAAATTAGTATTACCTATTGGTAGAAATGCCAAAGATAGACTTAAAATGGAAGTGACTGATATTAATGCTAAACCAGCAACTACTCACGTTACTTTATTAAAAACATTTTACATTGATAACTTACCTAAATCACTTGTAAAATGCGAACTTGAGACAGGAAGAACTCATCAAATCAGAGTGCATATGGCATATATTAAAAATCCAATTTATGGAGATCCTGTTTACAACAAGTATGTTGATGAAAATGGACAAAGATTACACGCTTATAAATTAGAATTACATCATCCTATGACTGGAAAAGAAATGGTGTTTTATTCAAAACCACCACACGACTTTGATGTAGCTGATTTTAACTTCGATGAATTTATAAAAGAAGATGAAATAAAGGAGGTATTGAATGCTTAAATGAAATTTAAGAGATTTTCTAAAATATCGTAAAGCAGATGAATTGTATGAGAAAGGACAAAAAACATTTGCTAGTTGAGTTTGACTTTTATTTGCTTCAATCACATTAATTGCTGCATTAACTTTGGCTGGCTTCTTAATTGTGACAATTGGCCACAACACATTTTTAAAACCTGACACCACAAATTTATCATCTGATGATGTAATTAAAGTCATAAACGAAAGTAAAAGTTTATTTATTTTCTACATAATAAATCAAATTTTTTACATAATTATTTTTTGTGCTGCTGCAATTGTGATAATTATTTCTTTTATCAAAGTTCGTAAGGAAAAAACTTATCTTAATTTCAATAGATGACCAATCCTATTGTCAACAATTGTAGGACTATTCAGTGTTTTCACATTATTCAAGTACATTTTTAACGGAACATTTAATCAACCAGGTTTACCAAATATTGTAATTGCAATTGTTGTTATTGATGTTGTTACAACTATATTAACAATTGTTAACTGATTAATTCCTGCTAAAAAAGTTGTATTTATTATTAAGATGTTCTACTCAATTAAAATGGAAGAAGAAACACTTGCTATGGCCGCTAAAATGCAAGAGTTATTCAAAAATAACCCAAATGGTATTTCTGATTTATTTTCAGGATTTGCTAATGGTGCAAACTTAAATGATATTTTCAAAAATCAAAATAAAGCAGCAGATGCTACTGATTCAGAAAAGAAAGATTTATCAGAAGAAGAAAAAATTCAAGCAGATGTTCAAAAAGAAACTGCAATCAAAAAACTTTTAGAAATTCCAAATGAGCAATTATTCAAAATGGCTGAATTATTAGGTATCAGTGGATATCAAGAAATGCCTAAAGATAAATTAGCTGAACTAATTTTTAATTACACAAAACAAGCTAATGAGGAACATAATAAAGAAAATGCTTAATAGGCATTTTCTTTATCTTTAATTATGGTTTATACACACAAATTACTTGCTGAAAATGAAATTTCAGTTGATAAAGATTGATTTGTTTTATTAGGAGAAAGATACACTTATAAATTGCTTCCTAATAATTATCTTTACATATTTGACTCAAGTCAAAAAGTAGCAAAATCACTACGTTGTAGGTCTGAAAGAAGAATAAAACCATTATTATTGGAGTTTGCAAGAGAGAAAATTTCAATAATTATTCAGAAATACTTTGATGAATATTCACAAACAATGAACATTGATAAAAAGTGAAGATGGGAGCTAAAAAACTCAAAATCATATTGAGGAAGATGTGTAATTAGATCATCAGATCCCAAAAAACAATTTTTAATAATGTTCAACGAGAGATTGTATTTAATCGATGAATATTTTATTAAAGAAACTGTGGTTCACGAATTATTGCATGCAGTAGGTTTTATTAAACACGATAAAACTTTTAAAAAAGAATTAGTTCGTTATTTACCTGATTTAAAAGAAAAGATTGAAGCTCATTATCATCCAATTTTGAGCAGAACTTCAAAGGTATAAGAAAATTCTCATCAACCGATGAGAATTTTTCATTTCTATTTAATTTTGATTAAGTAAATATTTTTCTTACCAACGTGAAGAAGTGCGAATTTGTTATTTCATAAACTTGAATTTAAAACGCTGTCTTCATTTACTGGTTCTAAATTGAGCTTAATTGAATTATTTGTAATAAACTCTCTAGCTTCACGTTTTGATTTAATAATGTTATTTTCAATAAGTTGATTAATTAAATTTTGGTCTTTAACTAATTCAAAATGGTTAATATCTTCATAAATATCAGATATTTCTTCTGTTGAATAATTTGATAAATCTAAATTTTTATTAAACAATATTTCTGAAATTAATTTTGCTTTTTTAGCTTCAGCACTTGAGTGAACGTCGGAAATAACTGCATAAGCAAGCTCTTTTTGAGCATATCTTAATGAAGGTTGCTCTTTATGTTTTTCAATAATTTGTTCAATTTGCTCTAATGGTAAAAATGTTAATCATTTAAGTAATTTTTCAACTTCGCTATCAGGTTGATTTAACAAGAATTGATACATAACAAATGGTTTTGTTTTTGATGCATCTAATCATAAACTACCACCACCTGTTGATTTACCAAATTTGTTTCCATTTGCATCAGTTAATAAGTTAGCTGTAATTGCGACTGCTTTATGATCGTTTCCGTGCAATGTAGAAATCATATCTAAACCGGTTGTGATATTTCCTCATTGATCTGAACCACCGAATTGAATGCAAATATTTCTATCTTTGTATAAAGTAGCAAAGTCCCAACCTTGAATTAATTGGTAAGTGAATTCGGTAAAACTTAATCCTTTTTCAATTCTAGAAGCAACTGAATCTTTA
Organism: Mycoplasma sp. 1199; assembly: GCF_034863365.1. NCBI lineage: Bacteria > Bacillati > Mycoplasmatota > Mollicutes > Mycoplasmatales > Mycoplasmataceae > Mycoplasma > Mycoplasma sp. 1199. The sequence goes on from NZ_JAYFFA010000005.1 coordinate 9,988, forward strand.
GCAAGCATATATGAAATATTTACTAATTTACCTACAGATCTAAGGAATTCTAAAATATTCATATCTTTGTAAAAATCATAGTTATCTACAACAGTTAAACCGTATGATTCAAGCTGTGCCTTAATTTTATTTTTATTTTCTAGAACAGTAACATCATCAAGAAGTTGTCTTTCAGAATCTTTGAAAGAAGGATCACCGATCATTCCTGTAGCTCCACCTAGGATTGCATAAGTTGTAAAACCTGCTTGTTTAAATCTTAATAAGTTAGCTATTTGAATGTAATTTCCTAAGTGTAAACTTGTTGCTGTTGGGTCAAAACCACAGTAAACTCCAACACCTTCTGGAAGTGAGTTGAATTTTTCCTCATTACTAATGGCCTTTAAAATACCACGGTTTCTTAATTCTTTAAGTACATTCATTTTAAAATTCAAAATCCTTTCCAATTTGTTCGCTTGTTCCGAAAATTAATCCTTCTCTATCGATTCCTAAAGTTCTGTATCCTGATAGCATTCCGTAACTTTTTACATTAAGCATTTCGCCTTCTAAGACTTCTAGACCACTGAAAACAGTTGTTCCTGGTAATGATAAAACAACAACTTTACCTTCTTGAGAATCTAATGTGTTTGTAACTAATTGAATATGTTCATTTGTTTCTTTATTAATTAAAACTTCTAGAACAAATAACTTCTCACTTTTAGGGTGTTTTTCTCTTTTTGTAATTAAACCATAAATGATTTTAGGTTCATTTTCTAAAGCAAAACCGTTTTTAACTAAAACTGAAGATAATTTTGCAATTTGTTCTGCATTTAATGCGCCAAATTTTGAACTAGGTTTAATATCAAGAAGCTTATTATCAAGTAAATTTATAGAATGTATTTTCTTATTATCATCTGAAAAAATAATCATATTATCAAGTTGTATTTGTTGAGTTTTCAAAACTCTACTATCAACAAAAATAATAGATACATTTGAGAATGATTTATCCAAATTATTAAACAATATCATAAACAAAATTATACATAAATTTAATATAATTGAATTTATGAAAAAGGTAGCTATAGTAGTAGATTCAGCTTCAGGATTAAATAAAAAACAAGCTGAAGATTTAGGATGATTTTATCTTCCTTTAAGAATTGAATTAGATGGAAAAACATACAATGATGGTATCGATTTAACACCAGAAGATTTTTTCACTTACTTTAATTTAGATACAAAAACCTATAGAACTTCTGCAACACCAATCGGGATAGCAGAAGATTTAATTAGTGAGTTATCAAAAACACACGATTATGTTGTTGTTTTCCCTATTTCAAAACATTTATCAAGTCAATATCAAAACTTAAAGGCTCTCGAATCATCATATCCAAAATTAAGAGTTATTGAGTCAATTTTTGTTGCATCATTAATCACACTTCAAGTTTGAGATTTTGTTGAATTAATCAAAAATGGAACTGATGTTGATGAAGCAATTAGAGAAATTGAACAATGAGATGAGAGACAAAAAGTTTCAATTTTTCCTAAACACAATGAATACTTATTAAAAGGAGGAAGATTAACACCTGCTGCAGCTGTTGTTGCTAGATTGCTTAGAATCATTCCTATCGTAAGTTTCTATAAAGGGAAATTAGAAAAAGAAGGAAAAGGTTTAGTATTCTTAAAAACAATTTACAAGAATATTGATACTAAATTAAAGGATAACGATAAAGATATCTTAATTATCCATTCAAATTCAGGTGACTTAAAAGATGTTGTTGATTATATAAAAAGCAAGGGAAAAAATAGAGTTTTCACAGCATTATTACCTAACTGTATTTCGGTTCATACAGGACCTGAAACTATTGTTGTAGTTCAATTATCTAAAAACTTAACTGAAGAAAAAATTAGTACATTATAGAATGCTAAAAAAAATCGTTTGTTCTAGTCTGCAAGACTTAGAACTTTTTATAAATCAAAATTTTGAACTATTTAAAGAGAAACAATTTTTATTATTATCAGGTGATTTAGGAGCTGGAAAAACTACTTTCACTAAATTATTAGGTAAAAAAATAGGTATAAAAGAGAAGATTACATCACCAAGTTTTTCATATATGAAAAACTATGATGGTCTAATTCATATTGATCTATACAACTTTAAATCTTCAATTGATGAGTTTGAAGATTATTTTGATGATAATTTAGTTGTTATTGAATGAGCGAACTTGCAAAATTTAGATTTTACACATTATGTAAAAATTAATGCATATATTAATGAAGATGAAAAACATGTTTTTGAAATTATAGAGGTTAAATAATGAATGTTTATTTAGATACAGCAACAGAGGACTTTGTTTTAGTTTTATTTGATAAAGATTTCAATGTTGTTGACTTTGTTTTATTAGAAGGTTATAAGAAAAAAGTTCAGTTAATAACTGAACAATTTCAACTGTTATTGAGCAAAAATAATTTAACAGTAGATAAAATTAATAACTTTTATATAAACAAGGGACCAGGTTTTTTCACTGGTGTAAGAAGTTCTTTAGTTTACTTTAGAACTTTTGCTCTTTTATTTAAAAAATCTCTCTTTACAATTAATACATTTGAAATTTTAGAAACATTAAGTCCTAATAAAGAAAACTTCTATATAGATGCACAAGGTTCAAAAGTATATTTTTATGATAAAAACACCATTCAAATAGTTGAAAAGGATTCAATCGAAGTTGACAAAGTAGATTATAAAAAGATGATTGATAGCTTCAATGATTTTAAAGATAAATTCAAAGAAGAAAACACTATGAGCGTAGAACCTTTATATATTAAACAACCTCAAATTGGAGGTGTAAATTAATGAGAATTTTAGGTATTGAAACTTCCCATGATGACACATCTTTAGCAGTTTTAGAAGATGGAAAAGTTTTAGATTTATGAACTATTTCACAAATTGATATTTTTAAAGAGTTCGGAGGAACAATTCCTGAAATAGCTTCACGTGAGCATGTTAAAAATATTGCGCTTATTCAGGAATTAATATTGCAAAAATATGATCCAAATTCTTTTGATTATATCGCTTACACGAAAGAACCTGGTTTAATAGGAACGCTACAAGTTGGTTATTTATTTGCAAGTGCTTTTGCACTAGCAATAAATAAACCTTTAGTACCTGTCAATCACCTTGTTGGTCACTTTTTATCAGCCACATTGACTAACGAAATTGCATTCCCTGCATTATGTTTATTAGTTTCTGGTGGACATACGCAATTAATTTATGTTAAAGATGTAGATGATTTGGAAATCATCGGAGAGACACTTGATGATGCTGTTGGAGAAGCTTTCGATAAGGTTTCTTCAAGATTAGGTCTAGGTTTTCCTGGTGGACCAATTATTGATAATCTTTTCAAAGAATATGATGGTGAATTTACAAAATTAACATTTCCACACACAGATAATGAATTAGATTTTTCATTTAGCGGTCTTAAAACACAAGTTTTAAATAAAGTTAACAAAGCTCAAATGAAAAATGAAGAACTTAACAAGGAACAACTTGCTGTTTCTTTTCAAAAAACAGCTATTGACTACTTGATTAGTAAAACTAAAGCAGCATTAGAGAAATATGATGTTAAAACTTTAGTTTTAGGCGGTGGAGTTTCTGCTAACTCTTATCTAAGAGAAGAATTTTGTAAATTACATAAAAACACTATTGTTCCATCATTAAAATATGCAACAGATAATGGTGCTATGATAGCTCAAGTTGCCTATCTATCTTTTTCCCGAAAAAAATAAAAAAACTTTTAAATAATTTATAATTAAATTGACAGATTAATTAGGAGGCATTTATGAATTCAGTATCACCAAAAAGCAGATTAGTTTTAACTTTATTATCATTCTTCTTAGGAGCATTTGGAGTAGATAGATTCTATGCCGGAAGAATCGGATTAGGTTTATTAAAACTTTTAGTAGGATGATGAATTTCAGTTGGAATTTGACCGGTTGTTGACTTCATTTTAGCTGTTTGTGGAAAACAAAAAGATGCAAATGGTAACGAAATTTCAAAATGATAATTTAGTTATTGCTAATTAAAATTATGTTTTTTTAAAATGAACAATATAAGTTGTTCATTTTTTAATTTACTTTTTTTATAGTGAACAAGGCATAAAAAAACTAACTCAAATTATTTAAATGAGTTAGTTAATCATTAAAAGTATTATTTTGTAATTTTTGTAAAGTCACTTTCTAAGTTAGCTGCGGCTTCTGAGTTTACGTCAGCTAAAATTAATGACATTCTTAATGCTGAGATAATTAAGTTGTTTGCTACAGATTTATTAAATCCAAACGCTTCAATTTTTGATGTAAATTCTGCGATTTGCTCTGCTGAAGCATTAACTGGATATTTAGCAACTCAGTATTGAATAGCTTTAGCGTTTTCAACATCTTTTGTAGCTTGTTTCACAAATTCTTGTTCTAAATCAGCTTCTGATGATTTGATTAATTGTAAGTACTCAGTTTTCTTCATTCCAAATTGTTTTAATTGTTTTTCGAATTCAGATTTTAATAATCCAAGTCTTTCTTCCATGAATGATGGATGCAAGTTAACTTTTGCTAATTTGATTGTTTGTTCAATTAATGAAAGGTAGAATGAATCAACGTTTGAGAAGAATTTTTTAATGAAAACATTGTTTTTAAGTTCTTTTTCAAGTGATTTAAGATCTGTGATTTTTGGATCACCAAGTAATTTAACATTTTCATCTGTAAATTCGAATAATTTCAATCTCTTTATTGAGTTAATTGAAACTTGGAATACTGATTCTTTGTTTTGGTATTCTTTAACGAAGTAGTCAGCAGGGAATGTAACAACTACATCACCTTTTCATCCTACTGATTTACCAACAAGTTGATCTTCAAATCCTGGAATAAATGTTTTTGAGCCTAATTTTAAATCATAGTTTTCAGCTTCTCCACCTTCAAATGGTGTGTTGTCAATAAATCCTTTGAAGTTAATGTTAACTGTGTCTCCAAGTTTTGTTTTAGCTTTTTTATCTGTAATTTCTTCATTAACAGATAATTTTTCTTGGATATCTTTCTTCATGTCATCAACATCTTTTTTAGCTACTTTAATTGATTTGTAGTCTAATTTTAATTTTTTAGGATCTACTGCAAAATCTGGTTCTTCAACAAAAATGTAAACTAAATAAAGATCTTCACCATCTTTTTGTAAGTCTAACATTGGGTATCTAGCTGCTTTAATTTTGTTTTTTGCAGCATATTCAAAAACAGCTGGAAGATTTTCATTGCTAAATGAGTTAACTGTATCAGTAAATGCAGCTCTGTGGTCTACATATTTTTCGATTTCAGCTTTAGGAGCTTTTCCTGGTCTGTAACCTTTAACTTTAACTTTTTTAGCTAATTTGTCTGTAAATTCTTTTAATTTTTTATCAAAATCTGCTTGATTAATTTTAACTTTAACAACAACTTCTGATTTTTTCTTATCTTTTGTATGTGTAATCATGGTTACCTCCAATATTATTAATAAATTAATAATATTTTACACTATATTAAAAATTAAGGGTGTAAAAAATAAACATGCGAGAGCACGTTTAAATTATTGAATCTAAAATGACTTTTGGGTCTTTGTTATTGAATAAAACATCGATAATTCCTTGTAAAAACGGAATATCTTTAATGTTATATTCTTCAATTATTTTTTGTAATGTTATTGCTGTATCGTAACCTTCGGTAGTTACGTTTTGTGTTGCTAAAGCTTCGCTAACACCTACTTTTGCAACATTAATACCAAAACTAAAGTTTCTACTTGTAGGTGATGAACATGTTAAGAAAATATCCCCCATAGCTGCAAAATTGTAACCAATTGTATCTTCCTCATTAGGGAACATAGTTTTATATATTTTAAATATTTCATAAGTCCCTAATGTAAGGAGTCCAGCGTGTGAATTTTGACCCGGATATAAAACTGATGACATTCCTAATCCAATAGCTAAAACATTTTTAAGAGCAGCAAAGACCTCAGCGCCTTTAATATCATCATATGGTTTTACATAAAAATGTGAATTATTAAAGCATTGAGCAACTTCTTGGTTGAATTTTGAATTTATCCCCACAATGTTAACCATTGTAAGTTTTCCTTCAAAAACTTCAATGGCAAATGATGGCCCCATAATTGACGCAAGATTTTCAAGATTATTATCAAATGCAGAAGTTATATAGTCAGAAAAGAATTGTTTTGTTTCAGGTTCAAGACCTTTTGATAAGTTGATAATGCTAATTTTTTTGTTTCCAAGTACTTTGGCTGATTGTCTTAAAATTACACCAACTGCAACTGATGGAACAGCTAGGATAACTGTGTCTACATTTTCATAAAAGTAACCTAAATCATTTGTTGCTGAAATAAGATTAGAGTTTTTAAATGGAATCTCACCAAAAAATTTGCGATTATATCCATCGTTAATATCACTAATTTCTTGTGCATTAATTCCATACATCATTACTGGAAAATTATTCTCAATTAAAATATTTGCTAATGCAGAACCGAATGCTCCAGTCCCTAGCACACCGAATTTAATTTTTTCTTTCATATTACTAATTTTACTTTATTTAATATAAAAAAAGAGTATAAAAAAATGGCAGGAGTAGCAGGATTCGAACCCACAACACACGGGGTTGAAGCCCGTTGTTCTACCGTTGAACTATACTCCTAAGCCATCTATATTATATATTATTTATCTAAAATCCTAATAACATCTTTAACTGTTTTTACATCTCTCAATTCATCGTCAGAAATTGTAATTCCTAATCTTTCTTCAGCATCAAAAATTAATTCAGCTAGATCAAGAGAGTCAACTCCAAGTTCTCTAATATTAGAGTCTTCTGTGATGTTTTTGTTTTTAGATATTTTTTTAAGTTCACTAAAAACTAAGTCTTTAATATTTGAATTCATAGGTTAATTATATATTATTTAAGCTCTATTAAGTAAGTTTTAGTTTTTACTTTGTCTTCATTAATGTGCTTCATATAAATAAAAATTTGATTTTTATTGATAATTTTATAATCAAACAAAATTGAACCATATTTTGTCGGAAACCTTCTGATTACGTCGTGAATTACAGATTTAACAATGTCTTCATCGATGTATTTAAATCCATATTCATCAACTTTTACAAATTTTTCAAAATATTTAGCCTCTAACGTAGGGAAAAATCAGGAATTCTCATCTTCTTCGTAATTGTAATAATTTTTGATTTTATCATCAATTCTTTTTCGTCTTTTGCCAGGAACTTCTTCAAACTGTTTTCTATTTTGTGATAAGTTTCTATGTAGAAAGTATGCGCCAGTCCCTATTAAACCACCGGCAACACAAATAAGTACAACTTTACTGATTTTTTTGATTAAGTCTTTTCTTTGTCTGTTCATCTAAAATGAACTCATTGAAGTTGAAAAATTCTTCTTTAATTATTTTGATTGAATCCTTTAAGTCAATTACGAAGCGATATGTAACTTTAGGATTGTCATCATCAAAATAAGTAATTTTCAGTCTTTTATCCGCATTACTTTCGTAAAGTTGTGTGGGCTCGATATCAAAAGTTTTGATGAAATCAAAATTGAAATAAGGTGTGGAAATTGGAAATTTGAAAGTTAATAGACCACTATATTGATATGGAATTTTTAAGGATTTACTAGGTATTAAACCTGGAATTTTGTTAATTGTCACATCTGATTCATTAGTAGTTAAATAGTCATCTATCCTTACTACCTTGTGATAACAGTTGTTTTCAATTAGTCCAGAATGATAAACATTATCGTCATTTTCCTTTTCTAAATGCAAGTTAATTTTTTCATTTTTGGATAAGAAATTATTTATATGAACTTCATTGACATTAATTTGCATATCTGTATTTTTATTATTTTCTCCAGGCATCAAATTATCTTTTTTATCATTAAATTGTGTAATTTTCAATAAATTCGTGAATTGATTTGTATTATTAATTTTTGGTAATTCTAAAATGATATTGTGATAGTACTTTTTAGTTCAGTAAGTTGAATTTTCCGAAAAATTAAAAACATATGAGTAAGGTATTTTGATTTTAAATAATAAATTTTGTGGAGATATTTGTCGTGAATTCTTAATTTCATTCCCAAAAATTACCTGATATTCCTTAAATAATTCTTCCTCAATTCCCAGAACTTTGGATGTAAATGTAAACCTAATGAAGATTGAATTTAATTTATTGAATGGCGTATCTAACTCAATGAAATTCAGTCTCTTGAAATTACTAAGACCAAAATCGTCAGTACTAAATTCAGCCTTTTGTTCCTTATTAACAAAAACATAAGCTTTAATAGTAAATTTATTGTTTAAAATGTTTAGATTAAATCTTCTTTTTAGAAGGTATCTAAGAGCTTCAGTAAATGGTGTATTGATTTTATCTTTGAATCCAAAACTGATATCTGTATATCCATTTGATAAAATTCTATCTATACTAATAATAAATGGTAAATCAAAATTACTTAAATCAAAATTTCCTAGATTTCCACCATTTAATATGTTTACTTTGAAGTCTCTTTGTTCAACAATATAAGTATCCTGATTGTGTATGGACACAATGTTATACATAGTTAAAGTAGATTTCTATAAACTCTTTGATAGCATCTCGTTTTCTCTTGTAGAATGTGGTCTTTGAGAAATAATCAGTATATCATTCCTTATTGTATCTTGTTTCTTCATCGCAATACATTTTGTTGATTATTCAAGAATTTTGAATTTTCATCAATGATAAAACTAATCCGACTAATGAAGAGTCATTTTTGAGTTTGTTAGTTTCAATCTCGAGTTGTTTAGAAACCTCAGGATCATTTTTGTGTCTTAAAATAGTTTCTAAATTAACTATTTTACTTTTAAGATTTTTAATAAAGATATCTCTTAATTTAAATATATTATTGACTACTGCGCACTCTTGAGCATATAATGCTTTTTCTTGTGCTTCGGTTAATAGATTTTGTTGCATGTTTTCTCCGTTTAATAAATTTATATATGTAATCATTTTTTGAATATTTTTGGCCATATTTTTCCTCCTTTCACACTTATTTTGTAAAAAAATTATCGATTTTGAACAAAAAAATACTAAAAAAGAACAAAGGCATTACTTTGTTCACATTTAATGCAAAAATAGAATATAAAAAAATGATGTACAACATCATTTTTAATATGCCTTTGCAAAGACTACATATCTACTTGTTTTCTTATCACAACCTTCTCAAAAACACTCAACATCCTTGATTGGCTTATCTAAGGAAAGAGGAATGCATCTTGCTGTTGCTCCGGTGTCTTCTTTAATTTGATCTTCAACATTTCCATCACAGCAAAATGGAGCAATAACAAACTTGTTTTCAGCTATTTTTGATTTGAAATCTTCGTAGTTATAAACGTATTCTTGATTATTAATTAATCTTTGTTCGGCTTGTTCATATAAATTATCATGAATTTGTTTTAATAAGTCTGAAATAACATTTTTAACATCTTTAATTGCTACTTGTGATTTTTCAAGAGTATCTCTTCTAACGATTGTAACTTGATTGTTTTCTAAATCTTTAGGTCCAAGTTCAATTCTTAATGGAACTCCTTGGATTTCTGAGTTAGAAGCTTTGAAACCTGGGTTTTTATCAGTATCATCTAATCTAACACGGAATTTTCTTGAAAGGTCAGCGAAAAGTTTTTTAGCTGTTTCATGAATTTGTGGATTTTTATTTGCGAATAATTCTAAAATATCAACTTGAACAGGAGCAACATAAGGAGGGATGATAATTCCTCTATTGTCACCATGTGTCATAATAAGTGCACCAATTAATCTAGTTGTGCAACCTCATGAAGTTTGATAAACATTTTCAAATTCATTCTTTTCATTTTTAAAAAGAATTTCAAAAGGTTTTGAGAAGTTTTGAGCTAAATAGTGGCTAGTTCCTGCTTGAAGAGCATATCCATTTTTCATCATAGCTTCAATTGTTCAAGTTGTACATGCACCTGCGAATTTTTCATTCGGCGTTTTCTTACCTATAATAGTAGGAATAGCAAGGTATTTTTTAAGGAATTTAGAATACACTTTAATCATTTCTTTCGAAAGAGTTCTAGCTTCCAATGATGATGAATGAGCTGTATGCCCTTCTTGTCATAAGAATTCTCTAGATCTTAAAAATGGTCTAGTTGTTTTTTCTCATCTAATAACACTTACTCATTGGTTGTAGATCATTGGTAAATCTTTATATGATTGAATTGAGTTTTTAAATAAGTGCGCAAATAAAACCTCTGATGTAGGTCTAATAAAAAGTTTCTCATCTAACTCTTTATTACCGGCCATTGTAACTGTAGCAAGTTCAGGATTGAATCCATCAATGTGTTCTTTTTCTTTGTTGAAAAGTGATTCAGGAATTAATAATGGTAAGTTAACATTTTGGACATTTTTTTCTTTGAATGCTTTATTTAAATTTTCTTGAATTAGTTCTCAAATCCCGTATGAGTTAGGGAGTAAAAACATTGTACCTTTTGTAGGTCCGTACATCATTAATTTTCCGTTTTGAACAACGTCTGTATATCATTGAGTGAAGTCTTGTTCTAATGGTGTAATTTTGTCTAATTGTTTGTTGTTATTCATAGTTTTTAAATTTTAGCACAAAAGATAAATTTAAGAGGTCAAAATTCAAAAAGTGCAAATTTAAACTATTTTTATTCAAAAATTGCATTTTTAATAAAAAAAATAATGCAAAAAAGGTAATAAAAAAACACCTTTCGGTGATATGGCTGCCCCAGTTAGATTCGAACTAACGCATCGTGGAACCAAAACCCACTGCCTTACCGCTTGGCTATGGGGCAATCATGGTGGGGGGAGAGGGATTCGAACCCCCGAATCCGAAGAAAGTGGGTTACAGCCACCCGCATTTGGCCGCTTTGCTATCCCCCCAAACACATCAATATTATAAAACAAAAAAAATATTTTGAAAATAAAAAAATGTTTTTTATTAGGTTATATAAGAGTGAAAAAATATAAAAAGAAAAAGCAACAATTGTTGCTTTTTCTAAAATTATCTATGGTGTCCTAAAACTGATTGAATTCTTTCTTTTGTTGGTTCAACAACAATGTATGTTCCTGCGACACATGCATCAGCACCTGCTTTAAAAGCTTCTGGTCCAGTTACATTGTTAATTCCTCCATCAACTTGAATTAAGTATTCGCAACCATTTTCAATTTTCAAATCTTTTAAGTAAGCAATTTTTTCTAATGCAGATGGCATAAATTTTTGCCCTCCAGCACCTGGTTCTACTGACATAACTAAAACAAGAGCTAATCTATCTAAAAATGGCTTAATTTCATCAACTGATGTAGCTGGTTTGATTGCTAAACCGATTTTTAATTCATCATATTTTTGAGTTAAAAATTCATCAAATTTTTTAAGATCATCTTTGATAGCTTCAAAGTGGAATGTGATGATATCAACTACATCTTTAATTTGGTCTATATAATCATAAGGGTTAACAACCATTAAATGAGCATCTTTAAGGTGTTTTAAACCATTTTTATTGATGTTTTCAATTTCTTCTACTTGAATTGCTGTGTTAGGAACAAATTTTCCATCCATAACATCATAGTGAATTCATTTGATACCATTTTCAACCAATGTATTAGCCATTGCTAATCTGTTTTCTTTTTCAACATTTAATAAACTTGGTGTTACATATTTTGTCATATTAAAATCCTCTTTTATTTTCATTAATTTCTTGATTTAATTTTACATAATTTTCATAACGTTTTAAAGGAACTAGCTTAGTGTTAATTTGTTGCTTAATAGCACAGTCTTGATCTTTTTCGTTTATGTGCAAGCAGTTTCTGAATTTGCAAAGTTTTGATAACTCATAAAATGTTTCAAAACTTTGTGCCAATTCAACTGGTGTTAAATCCAAATTTAAGGATGAAAAACCAGGCGTATCAATAACATAACCATCATTAAAAGGGATTATTGAGACAACTCTTGTTGTATGTTTTCCTCTTCCTAGTGCCTTAGAAATTTCTTGAGTGTCAAAGCTAAATTGACCCAAATTATTGATAGTTGTTGTTTTTCCAACACCACTTTGACCCATAAAAACAGAATATTTGTCTTTAAATATTTGTTTAACTTCATTTATGTAGCTTGATGGTTTTAGATTATCGATTAAAAATACTTTATAACCCATATTTGAGTAATACTCATAAATTTCTCTAGAGTATTCAGAATCCAAATCAGTCTTGGTTAAAAAGATAATTGGCTTAATTTTCTTAAATTCAATAATCGCAAGATATTTATCAACTAAAAAAAATTGAAATTGTGGATCCTTAACAGACATTACAACAATCATTTGATCAACGTTTGCAACTTTGGGTCTTATGAACTCGTTTTTTCTTTCTAAGATTTCCTTTAATTGATTATTCTCAACTAAAACATTATCTCCAACAATAGGTGTTTGATTTTGGTATCTTAATTTACCTGCTGCAGGTATATTTAAAATCTCACCTTGATTATTTTGCAATGTATAAATTCCTGCGACAATTTTTGTGACTTTGTAAATCATTAATTGTTACCTCAAATTGTGAATCATAAAACTACTGCAAGAATTATTACGAGAATAATAACAATCATTGTAATTAGGAAAGCATTGCTGTTTATAATATTGCTAAGTTTTTTCTTTTGTTTAGCTTTACCAGGTTTCAATGGTATCTCAAACATTTTTGATGAATCAAGTGATTCGCTGACCGCTTTTTTAAATTCAAAAACAGTTTCATATCTATCTGCAGGTTTTTTAGCTGTAGCTTTCAAGATAACATTATCCAATGCTTGAGGGATATCAGTAAAGTTTCTAGCTGATGGGAATGTGCCTTTATAATGCAATGTTATTGTTTCGTGCTCGTGTTCGCTTTTGTAAGGGTAAGTTCCAGTTAACATTTCAAACAATAAAACACCTAAAGCATAAATATCAACAGCTTTTGTTATTTTGTGGTTTTTAATTGAGTATTCAGGCGCTGCATAATATGGGCTACAAATAACTGCATTTTCTCTTGTTAATCTTTGTGATTCAGGGGTTAATGAAATACCAAGGTCTAGGATTTTAATTTTTTGGTCATTAGTAATTATGATATTTTGACTTTTTATATCCCTGTGAATAATTCCGTGCGCATGAAGTTCGCCTATTCCTTCAGCGATTTCCATAATGTATGATCTTGCTTTTTTAGCGCTTAAGGATGTATGTTTTCGAATGTGGTCGTGTAATGTCAAGCCACTAATATATTCCATAACATAGTATTCTTCAGATGAACTTTTATGATGCTCATAAAAACTTGGTAAGTACTTAGATTTTACTTTTGAGAGTAATTTAGCTTCATCTTCAAATCTTTTAGCTTCAGTTTCATTAAAAATATTATTTAGATATTTAATTGCTACTTTTTTGTTTTTATCATTCTTGAATGTAGCCAAAAAAACAGTTCCCATTCCTCCTGTTCCAAGAATTCTTTGAACATCGTATTTTTTATAAATATTAGATTGAGGATTTAAATTAATTTGTTCATTTAATTTACTCATTTGTACCTCTCAATCTTTGTAAAACTATACTCATATTATCACTTGATTTATTCTTTTGTGCCTCTGAGACTATCTTTTTAGTAGCCTCTTCAGGATAATTGGTTGATGTTAAAATATTTTCAATTTCTGAAGTTGAAACAAATTCGTGAATACCATCTGAAGTTAATAAAATTCACTCAATAATATCTAATGATTTTGGATCTAAAACAAATAAGTCAACATCAAAATGTTTTTTGTTATTGTAGCTAATAGCATTAACAAGCAATCTTAAATAGCTATCTGAAAAAGTTGATGAATCTTTATTTTCTTCAGTAAGCTTATTTAATAAGTTGTGGTCTCTTGTCATCAACTTAAGTTCTGTTTTTTTAGATTTTTTAATTAATAAATAACATCTACTATCACCGATGTTAAAAATCACAAGTGAATTTAACAATTTAGAAAAATAATATCCAACACAAGTTGAACCCATTGTAAATTTTGATGGATCTTCTTTGATTAAGTTGTAAAAATCATTATGAACTTTGTCGAATGTGTTTTTTATAAAATATTCAATAGCAATTGCTGAATTAAGAGTTCCAATGCTTTCAAATTCTGTTTTAAATCTTGAAATTATTGTTTGAGCAGCCGTGTCACCGTGTGGTTGTCCACCAATTCCATCACATAGAATAGATAAATAAGCTGTATCATTTTCAAATACAGCTACTCTATCATCGTTTTTAGGTCTAATACCTTGTAATGATTCAAAATAGAAACTACTCAATTCCAAGCTCCTTGTGTAGAATGCTTCTGATTTCTTCTGCCGCTCTTTCAGGAACATCATTTACAACAATGTATTGGAAAATGTGTGAATCAGCAATTTCTTCTTCAGCTTTTTTAAGTCTACTCTTAAGAGTTTGTGGATTTTCAGAACCACGGTTTAAAATTCTTTTTCTTAAATCATCAACTGATGGTGGAGCTAAAAATATAGTTATTAAGTGGTATTTATCAGCTTCTCTTGTATCTTGAGTGAACTTCTTAATAACTTGTTTAGCACCATTTGTTTCTATTTCTAACATAGGCACTTTATGTTTTTTATGAATCTTATCTAACTCAGAATATAAAGTTCCATAATAATTATCTAAATGGTAAGAAAATTCAAGAAATTTTCTACTTTTAATTTTGTCTCTGAATCTATCTCTATCAATGAAATAGTAATGAATACCATCTAACTCCCCTTCTCTAGGAAGTCTCGTTGTAGCAGAACAAGATAACGATAAGTTTAACTCATCGTATTCGAATAATAATCTTTCAACTGTCCCTTTTCCTACACCACTAGGTCCAGTGAAAATAATAATTGGATTTTTAGATGTATTCATAGTTGAAAGTATTATAGCACTTTTGTGATTGAATAACTTTGCAAATAATATTAAATTAATATTATTTTTTCTTATAAAATTTAAATACTAAAAGTAGGTGCATTATGTTTTACAAATATCATAAAAAAAGTGGCGATTTTTCAAATAAAACTATTAGAGGTTTACAAAAAGAATTGGGTGCCAAAAAAATAGGCCATTCTGGAATTTTAGATCCATTAGCAAGCGGTTTAATAATTTTTGCAACAGATTTCGAAACTAAATTGTTGCCTTATATTGCTGACAAAACTAAAACTTATATAGCAAAATGTAAATTCAATTACAAAAGCGACACGTATGATGTTGATGGTAAGGTTGAAATGCTAAATAATAAACCAATTACAAAACAAGAATTTCTTGAAGCAATGGAGTACGTTAAAACGTTAAAATTTCAAATACCACCTATATATAGCGCAAAAAAGATAAATGGTAAGAAAGCATACGAGTATGCAAGAGAGCAAAAGGAAGTTGAATTAAGAAAACAACCAATAGAAATATTCACTTACAATTTAATTGATTTTTATGAGCAAACTCAAGAAGCAACAGTTGAATTAAAAGTTTCTGAAGGGGCCTACGTTAGAAGTGTTTTAGTTGATACGGCACAAAAGGCAGGAACAAATTGTGTAATGACTTATTTAAAAAGAGTAAGCTGTGGAAATGTTTCTGTTGATGGCTTATCTGAAGAACACTATGAACAAATTCAAATTGATAAATTATTAAATCTAAAAAAAATGATTTCAAATAATGAAATTTTTAAATTCATTAAAAATGGTAATGAATTTAAAGTTGAAAAAGAAGATGGTGATTACCTACTTTATTCGCCAAATGAAAATGAAGTTTGAGCCATTGGTCAAGTAATAAAAGGTATTTTTAAACCTAGAAAAGTTTCGATCGAAAGGATAAATTTATATGAAAACAATCAAAGATAATATTAAAGTAGCTGCATTTGATATTGATGGGACATTATTAGCTAAAGGGATCAGAGAATTTTCATTAAATACAAGAAAAATTTTTCCATTATTAAAACAAAATGGAATTGTTTCAGTTTTAGCTACAGCAAGAGAATTCGCAACAATTGGAGATTTTTTAAAAGTTCTTCAACCAAATTACTTTGTAGGAGCAAATGGATCATTTATTTATGATCTTGAAACCGAGAAATTTATTTACAAAAATACTCTTCTTAAAGAAGATGTTGTTAAGTTTTATAATGCATACAAAGATAAAATTGTTGCATTTTCAGTAACTGATTTTGATAAAGTCTTTAAGTCGCCTACAATGGATTTAAGATCTTGATTTATTAGACCGTTTATGACTAATTATTATGATTTTGATGAAAAAGAACTATCAAATGATGATTTATATATGATTACAATTAACACACCTGATGCAAAAATATTAGGTAAGGAAATGCAAAAATTCATCGAAGACAACAATTTATCAATGGAAGTGTCTTCAACTTGAAGTAATGGAATTTTCATTAGTCCAAAAAACTGTATGAAAAGTACTGCTTTAGAAGTGTTGTGTGAAAGACTTGGTTTCACATTGCAAGAAAACTTAATTGCCTTTGGTGATGGAGCAAATGATGTTGATATGCTACAAAAAGCTTATATTGGTGTAACTACAGAAACTACAAGTAACAGTGTTAAAAAATATGCTGATGAAATTATGTTAGATGCAGAATACGATGGAGCATATTTAAAATTAAAAGAATTAGGTTTGATTTAATATGGAAGATTTATTAATCTATGATTTAGATGATTTTGAGACAAAAGATAATGATATTTTTCTTTTGGGTGAATTTAATTCATTTCATTTAGGTCACTATCAACTCTATAAAAAGGCTATTGAATTAAAAAAACAAAATGAAGATAACAGAGTTATTTTAGTTTGTTTTAATTCTGACAAATTGCTGCCAAAAGATAATGGAACTAGTTTTACAGATAAAAATGCAAAATATATGCAGCTTACTCAATTGGATTTAGATTCAATTATTGAACTTGATTTTGAAGCGATCAGAAATTGAGATGGAATTTTATTTTTAAATAAATTAGGTCAAAATAAAAAAGTCACATTTATATCTGGTGAAGATTACAAATGCGGTCATCGAGCAAGTTATAATTTTGAACTTGCAAAAAATGAGAATACTTTAAATGAAAATTATTCATTTATTACTGAGCCAACTCAGAAAATTGAAAATGTAAAAATCAGTACATCAAAACTAAAGGAAAGCATAGAGTTTGGTGATTTAGATTTTGTTAATTCATTATTAGTTTTCAATTATGCAATCAGTTGTAATGTAAATTCAGATTTAATAATCACAAAATCTGCAAATTTAGTAAACATTCATCCAGGTGTATATTCAGGTGTGATTTATTTTGAAGATTTAGTAATATATTCAAGCATATTAATTGATTTGGATCATTCGATTTATTTAGATTTATTTAACTTTGAACTTGAAGATTTAGCAGATAGTCAAATAGTTATTGAATTCAGAAAAGTAGTTAGATTAATTAAAAATAAATATGAAGCATTTTTAAGTGACACTGATATTGCAAAATCTAAAGAAATATTATTTAATTATTAAATTAGATTTAGAATTAAAGCAATTTAATTAAAAAGTTATATAATTAAAAATAATTGCAATATGTAATTATTAAATAAAACTTACAGATACTAGGAAATATCAGATTTTTTCATATAAAACACAAATTTATAGCTCGGAGTTTTGATATATAAAACATCTGGGTTATAAACATAATAATTTCAAATTAGAAGGAGATATTATGGTTTCAAAACAAAGAAAATTAGAATTAACTGAAAAATTCGGTAAAAATTCTAAAGATACTGGAAATATAGCAGTTCAAATCGCTATCTTAACAGAAGATATCGAACTTTTAAAACCTCACTTTGCTAACAACCCAAAAGATAATCATTCTAGAAGAGGCTTCTTAGCAAAAATTTCACATCGTAAAGTTCTTTTAAGACATTTAAAAGAAACAAATTTTGAAAAATACAACGAAGTGATTGAAGCTTTAAATATTCGTAAATAATTGATTTTTTAAAATTTTTTTACATTTAACGAAAAATTTTTAATTTTTATTTTATTGCAGTTATTATAAAAAAGAACCACAAGTCATCATAGTTAACCGGGAATTTATACTATGATACTTGTGGTTCTTTTTTAGTTCAGTTTTGGAATGAGCGATAAATTTTCTTAAAAAAGTTGTGTAATTAGAATGGGAGGTGAAAAATGAATTTAACAGAAATCGAAACAACCATTCCGATTCCTGATTATGCAACATTAATGAAAAATGCAAAATCAGTTTTAAATGAAATTGAAAAAAGGTTTGGTAATGATTCAATAATGATCTTAGGTGAAAAACCTGAAATAAATATACAAACTATACATAGTGGTAGCTATGTTCTAGACAGAGCCTTAGGTATAGGTGGTTTTCCACAAGGGAAGATTATTGAAATCTATGGTCCTGAAAGTAGTGGTAAAACAACTTTAGCACTACATACTATAGCTGAAGTTCAAAAGAATGGAGGTTTAGCTGCATTTATAGATGCAGAACAATCAATAGATCCTGAATATGCTAAAAGAATTGGTGTTCAACTAGATAAATTAATTTTATCTCAACCAAGTTCAGGAGAACAAGCGTTAGAAATTGTCGATACACTAGCTAAATCAGGATTCATTGACTTAATTGTGGTCGATAGTGTTGCTGCATTAGTTCCAGAAGCTGAATTAAATGGAGAAATGGGCGATCAACAAATTGGTGCTCAAGCAAGATTAATGTCAAAAGCACTTAGAAAAATCACAGGAAATTCAAATAAGAATAAGACAACAATCTTATTTATAAATCAAATGAGGGAAAAAATTGGAGTTATTTTTGGTAGTCCAGAAACAACACCGGGAGGACGTGCTCTTAAATTTTATTCAAGTATAAGAGTTGAAGTAAGGAAAGGATCGATTATTACAGATGGAAAATCAAATACAGGAACTGAAATTAGGTTCAAGGTCGTTAAAAATAAATTATCAGCCCCTTATACGTCTGCTCAGAGCGAATTGATATTTTCGAAAGGTATTGATAAGCTTTCAGAACTTGTTGATGTCGCAGTCGAAGAAAAAATAATTGAGAAAAAAGGTTCTTGATATAGCTATAATGGCAAAAATATAGCTCAAGGAAAGAAAAATATGCACGATTATATTGAAAATGATAATGAGTTAAGAGAAGCAATTTTAACTAAAATTAAATGTTAAAAATAAGTTAAACATTTAATTTGTTAGTCATATAATTGCTATATGAACTTGACTAAGCAAAGAAATAAGAAAATTAGAATACTATTTTTTGGAGATATTTTTGGAGAACCAGGAATTAAAACTGTAGAAAAATATATCCGAACTTTAAAAGAAAAATACAAAATAGATTTCATCATTGCTCAAGGGGAAAACATTTCTGGAAGAAAAGGCCTTAATAAAACAGATTATTTAAAACTTTCAGAATTAGGGATAAATGCATTTACTATGGGAAACCATGTATGAGCTAATGAGGAAATTTATGAACTATTAGAAAATGAGAATAACATAATTAGACCATTAAACATAGATAAAGGCTATCAAGGAAGTGGGGCTAAGATATTTAAGGTTAAAAATTCTAAACTAAGAGTTATTAGTTTGTTGGGTATAACTTTTAATAATCTACTTAGTCCATGAGAACAAGAAAGTGCAAATAACTTTTTTGATGCTATGGATTCTATTATGGAAGAAGAATCTGTGGACTTTAATTTTGTTGATTTCCATGCTGAAACAACAAGTGAGAAAAATGTACTGGGTCTATATTTAGATGGAGTTGTCGATGCAGTAGTTGGAACACATACACATGTTCAAACTAATGATTATAGGATCTTACCAAAAGGAACTACATATATTACTGATGTAGGTATGGTTGGTCCTATGAATGCGGCAATCGGTGCAAACTTTGAGGAAGTTTATAAAAAAATGAGATATAACAGTAGGGAGAAATTTACTGTCAGCGAAAATAACACACAGTTAAATGCTGTAATTATTGAATTAAACACTAAAAGAGAGAATACAATAAAACCAATCAATATATATAATATAGAAATTTAAAATAAGTCAATTTTAGAGGGGCAATAAAAATAGACTGAGAAGAAAATTTTAGATAGCTAATTATTAAGTGGCACAACTAGTAATTATTAACTAGTTGTGTTTTTTTATTCAACATTAAAAAAATTAAAAAAAATTTTGAGAAATTAATTTAGTGTTATAATATTCATGCTTTTGATAGCAAAGAAGTTCTTTGAAAACTAGATA